>NZ_RHJQ01000002.1:0-255044 GCF_004211995.1 Escherichia sp. E14S1 | reverse complement strand
AGAGAGGCGGCGCGTCAGCGTATCCAGTCGGCCTCGCCTGAGCAGCGTCAGGCGGCCCGTGAGAAAATGCAGACTAGCCCGCAGAATCAACAGCAAAGAGATGCAGCACGTCAGCGTATCCAGTCTGCCTCGCCTGAGCAGCGTCAAGTTGCGCGGGAGAAAATTCAGGAGAGCCGCCCGCAACGTCTGAACGACAATAACCATACTGCCCGATTGAATAATGAGCAACGGTCAGCGGTACGCGAACGGTTGTCTGAGCGTGGAACAAGGAGACTGGAAAGGTAAATTGCAGGCATAAAAAAAGCGGCGTAGTTAGCCGCTTAAGACTGATGACAAACATCGAATTTCCCGATACGCAAGTTTATCGGGCCTACATAGCTCCTGCAATATATTGAATTTGCATGATTTTGTAGGTCGAATAAGGCGTTCACGCCGCATCCGGCATCAACAACGAGCACTTTATCAACAATCTGAAGCGGCCTGGTCAGCCGCTTCTTAATTTACCGGATGTTCCGGCACAAGAAGAATTACTTCTTCTTCGCTTTCGGGTTCGGCAGGTCGGTGATGCTACCTTCGAATACTTCTGCTGCCAGGCCCACAGACTCGTGCAGAGTCGGGTGCGCGTGGATGGTCAGCGCGATGTCTTCAGCGTCACAACCCATTTCGATCGCCAGACCGATTTCACCCAGCAGCTCGCCGCCGTTGGTACCGACAATCGCGCCACCGATCACACGGTGAGATTCTTTGTCGAAAATCAGCTTGGTCATACCGTCTGCGCAGTCGGAAGCAATAGCACGGCCAGATGCAGCCCACGGGAAGGTGGCGGTTTCGTAACTGATGCCTTTCTCTTTCGCTTCTTTCTCGGTCAGCCCTACCCATGCAACTTCTGGTTCGGTGTACGCGATAGACGGGATAACTTTCGGATCGAAGTAGTGTTTTTGACCTGCGATAACTTCAGCGGCAACGTGACCTTCGTGAACACCTTTGTGTGCCAGCATCGGCTGACCGACGATATCGCCGATAGCAAAGATGTGCGGTACGTTGGTACGCAGCTGTTTGTCAACGCGGATGAAACCACGGTCGTCAACTTCCACGCCAGCTTTGCCTGCGTCGAGGTTTTTACCGTTCGGCACACGACCAATCGCTACCAGCACGGCGTCGTAACGCTGCGGTTCAGCCGGTGCTTTTTTGCCTTCCATCGTCACATAAATACCGTCTTCTTTCGCTTCAACGGCGGTAACTTTGGTTTCCAGCATCAGGTTGAATTTCTTGCTGATACGCTTGGTGAAGACTTTAACGATGTCTTTGTCCGCCGCCGGGATAACCTGGTCGAACATTTCAACCACGTCAATCTGTGAACCCAGCGCGTGGTATACGGTCCCCATTTCCAGACCGATGATACCGCCACCCATAACCAGCAGACGTTCTGGTACTTCTTTCAGTTCCAGAGCATCAGTGGAGTCCCAAATACGCGGATCTTCATGCGGAATAAACGGCAGTTGGATCGGGCGAGAACCCGCCGCGATGATCGCGTTGTCGAAGTTGATCACTGTTTTACCGTTCTCACCTTCAACTTCCAGGGTGTTAGCCCCGGTAAATTTACCCAGACCGTTGACCACTTTGACTTTGCGGCCTTTCGCCATACCAGCCAGACCACCGGTCAGCTGATTGATCACTTTCTCTTTCCAGGTACGAATCTTGTCGATATCGGTTTTCGGTTCGCCGAAGACGATACCGTGTTCAGCCAGCGCTTTGGCTTCTTCGATAACTTTTGCTACGTGCAGCAGTGCTTTAGAAGGGATACAGCCGACGTTCAGGCAAACACCACCAAGGGTGTTGTAACGTTCTACGATTACGGTTTCCAGACCTAAATCAGCGCAACGGAAGGCAGCGGAGTAACCTGCGGGGCCTGCCCCAAGTACCACGACCTGAGTTTTGATTTCAGTACTCATCATGACCTCTATATATTTATCTCCGGCGGTCATACCCGTCGTCTTTCAGGCCGCAGCGGCGTTAGCTTCACGCCCTCACCCCAGTCACTTACTTATGTAAGCTCCTGGGGATTCTGGCGCTTGCTACCTTGCTGCACCCAGAAATCCATAGGGTATGTGAAGTAATACCCTAACCACCACCGGGTCGTTCTATCCGTCGGTATTTTACAAAATTGTTAACAATTTTTAAACAACAAACGGCAACCGATTTGTCTATTCGCTAATAATCTCAATACATTCATGAGATTACCAGAAAAAAGCCGGCCGTTGGGCCGGCTCTTTTATTTACATCACCAGACGGCGAATATCAGACAGCGTGTTGTTAATGATGGTAATGAAACGGGCACCATCAGCACCGTCGATCACGCGGTGGTCGAAGGAGAGAGAAATCGGCAGCATCAGACGCGGCACGAACTCTTTACCATTCCACACCGGCTCCATCGCGGACTTGGAAACGCCGAGGATAGCCACTTCCGGCGCATTCACAATCGGCGCGAAGTGGGTAGTACCCAGGCCGCCGATGCTGGAGATGGTAAAGCAACCGCCCTGCATTTCGCCCGCAGTCAGCTTACCGTCACGCGCTTTCTTAGAAATAGTCATCAGCTCGCGAGACAGCTCGATGATGCCTTTCTTGTTGACGTCTTTGAATACCGGAACAACCAGACCGTTCGGGGTATCCACCGCCACACCGATGTTGATGTATTTCTTCAGGGTCAGACGCTGACCGTCTTCCGACAGCGAACTGTTGAAGCGAGGCATCTGCTCAAGAGCTGCAGCAACGGCTTTCATGATGAAGACAACTGGGGTTATCTTCACATCCAGCTTACGTTTCGCTGCTTCTTCGTTCTGCTGTTTACGGAACGCTTCCAGCTCGGTGATATCAGTTTTGTCGAAGTGGGTAACGTGCGGGATCATCACCCAGTTACGGCTCAGGTTAGCACCAGAAATTTTCTGAATGCGGCCCAGTTCCACTTCTTCGATTTCACCAAACTTGCTGAAGTCCACCTTCGGCCACGGCAACATGCCAGGGATACCGCCGCCAGTCGCTGCCGGAGCCGCTTCTGCACGTTTGATAGCTTCTTTCACGTAAGCCTGAACGTCTTCGCGCAGAATACGACCTTTACGGCCAGTGCCCTTCACTTTCGCCAGGTTAACGCCGAATTCGCGTGCCAGACGGCGGATCAGCGGAGTCGCGTGAACGTAAGCGTCGTTTTCAGCAAATTCAGATTTGCCTTCGGCTTTCGCAGCCGGTGCTGCTGCCGGGGCTTCAGCTTTTGCTGCCGGAGCCGGCGCTGCCGCTTCCTGTTTCGCTGGAGCTGCCGCAGGCGCTGCGCCTTCAACTTCGAAGATCATAATCAGCGAACCAGTTTTCACTTTATCGCCAACGTTGACTTTCAGTTCCTTCACGACGCCAGCAAACGGAGCCGGAACTTCCATAGAAGCTTTGTCGCCTTCTACGGTGATCAGTGACTGTTCAGCGGCAACTTTGTCGCCCACTTTCACCATCACTTCGGTCACTTCAACTTCGTCACCACCGATATCCGGAACGTTAACTTCTTTCACGCCAGCTGCAGCCGCTGGTGCTGCTGCCGGAGCCGCTTCCTGTTTAGCTGCTGGAGCTGCCGCGCCTGCTGCACCCGCGACTTCGAAGACCATAATCAGCGAGCCGGTAGACACTTTGTCACCCACGTTCACTTTGATCTCTTTCACGGTGCCAGCAAACGGAGCCGGAACTTCCATAGAAGCTTTGTCGCCTTCTACGGTGATCAGCGACTGCTCAGCTTCAACTTTGTCGCCCACTTTCACCAGGATTTCGGTCACTTCAACTTCGTCGCTGCCGATATCCGGAACGTTAACGTCTTTTGCTGCCGCAGCCGCGGGTACTGCTGCCGGAGCTGCTTCTTTCTTCTCTTCTGCCTGAGCAGGTGCAGCGTCTGCTGCACCGTCGGCGGAATCGAAAATCATAATCAGTGCGCCGGTCTGGGTTTTATCGCCAACAGAGACTTTGATCTCTTTAACGATACCCGCCTGCGGAGACGGAACTTCCATAGAGGCTTTGTCGCCTTCTACGGTGATCAGCGACTGTTCGGCTTCAACTTTGTCGCCCACTTTGACCAGGATCTCGGTGATTTCAACTTCATCAGCCCCGATGTCCGGTACTTTGATTTCGATAGCCATTATTCTTTTACCTCTTACGCCAGACGCGGGTTAACTTTATCTGCATCGATGTTGAATTTGGCGATTGCGTCAGCAACCACTTTCTTATCGATTTCGCCACGTTTAGCCAGTTCGCCCAGCGCCGCTACAACCACGTAGGAAGCATCAACTTCGAAGTGGTGACGCAGGTTCTCACGGCTGTCGGAACGACCGAAGCCATCAGTACCCAGTACGCGGTAGTCGTCAGCCGGTACGTAAGTACGGACCTGCTCAGCGAACAGTTTCATATAGTCGGTAGATGCCACTGCCGGAGCGTCGTTCATCACCTGAGCGATATACGGAACGCGCGGAGTTTCCAGCGGGTGCAGCATGTTCCAGCGTTCACAATCCTGACCATCACGCGCCAGTTCGGTGAAGGAGGTCACGCTATAAACGTCAGAACCTACGCCGTACTCTTTCGCCAGGATCTGTGCTGCTTCACGGACGTGACGCAGGATAGAACCGGAGCCCAGCAGCTGAACTTTACCTTTGCTACCTTCAATGGTTTCGAGTTTGTAGATACCTTTACGGATACCTTCCTCAGCACCTTCCGGCATTGCCGGCATGTGGTAGTTTTCGTTCAGCGTGGTGATGTAGTAGTAAACGTTCTCTTGTTTTTCACCGTACATACGCTCCAGACCGTCATGCATGATGACAGCAACTTCGTAAGCGTAAGCCGGGTCGTAAGAGATACAGTTCGGGATAGTCAGCGACTGAATGTGGCTGTGACCATCTTCGTGCTGCAGACCTTCACCGTTCAGGGTGGTACGGCCGGAAGTACCGCCGATCAGGAAGCCACGCGCTTGCTGGTCGCCAGCCGCCCAGCACAGATCGCCGATACGCTGGAAGCCGAACATCGAGTAATAGATGTAGAACGGAATCATCGGCAGATTGTTGGTGCTGTAAGAGGTCGCCGCTGCCAGCCAGGAACAACCTGCGCCCAGCTCGTTGATCCCTTCCTGCAAAATCTGACCTTTCTCGTCTTCTTTATAGTAAGCAACCTGCTCGCGGTCCTGCGGGGTGTACTGCTGACCGTTCGGGCTGTAAATACCAATCTGACGGAACAGACCTTCCATACCGAAAGTACGCGCTTCGTCGGCGATGATCGGCACAAGCCTGTCTTTGATCGACTTGTTCTTCAGCATCACGTTCAGGGCACGAACGAAAGCGATAGTGGTAGAGATCTCTTTGCTCTGCTCTTCCAGCAGCGCACCGAAGTCTTGCAGGCTCGGCAGCTCCAGCTTCTCGGTGAAGTTCGGCTGGCGGCTTGGCAGATAACCGTGCAGTTTCTGACGCTGTGCGTGCAGATAGGTATGCTCTTCAGAACCTTCCGGGAAGGTGATGTACGGCAGTTTTTCGATATCTGCATCAGACACCGGCACATTGAAACGGTCGCGGATGTGACGCACGCCGTCCATGTTCATTTTCTTAACCTGGTGCGCGATGTTTTTACCTTCAGCCGCGTCGCCCATGCCGTAACCTTTAATGGTATGAGCAAGGATTACTGTCGCTTTGCCTTTGGTTTCCTGCGCTTTCTTGAATGCAGCGTAGATTTTCTTCGGATCGTGACCACCACGGTTCAGCGCCCAGATCTGCTCGTCAGTCCAGTCTGCAACCAGGGCTGCGGTTTCAGGATATTTACCGAAGAAGTGTTCACGAACGTACGCGCCATCTTTCGATTTGAAGGTCTGGTAGTCGCCGTCAACGGTTTCGTTCATCAGCTGGATCAGTTTACCGCTGGTATCTTTACGCAGCAGTTCATCCCAACGGCTACCCCACATCACTTTGATCACGTTCCAGCCAGCACCTTCGAAGATGCCTTCCAGTTCGTTGATGATCTTGCCGTTACCGGTGACCGGGCCGTCAAGACGCTGCAGGTTACAGTTGATAACGAAGACCAGGTTATCCAGTTTTTCACGGGTAGCGATGGTGATCGCACCTTTGGATTCCGGTTCGTCCATTTCACCGTCGCCGAGGAACGCGTAAACGGTCTGTTTAGAGGTATCTTTCAGGCCACGGTGTTCCAGATATTTCAGGAATTTAGCCTGGTAAATAGCACCAATCGGACCCAGACCCATAGATACGGTCGGGAACTGCCAGAATTCCGGCATCAGTTTCGGGTGCGGATAGGAAGAGAGGCCATTGCCGTGAACTTCCTGACGGAAGTTATCCAGCTGCTCTTGAGTCAGACGACCTTCCAGGAAAGCACGTGCGTAAACGCCCGGGGAGATGTGGCCCTGGAAGTAAACCAGGTCGCCGCCATCCTGCTCGTTACGTGCACGGAAGAAGTGGTTAAAGCACACATCATAAATGGTTGCGGAAGACTGGAAGGACGCCATGTGGCCGCCCAGTTCGAGGTCTTTTTTCGACGCACGCAGAACCGTCATGATGGCGTTCCAGCGGATAGCTGAACGAATACGACGTTCCAGTTCCAGATTACCCGGATACTCCGGTTGTTCTTCAACGGGGATGGTGTTGATGTAGTTGCTGATACCGGTGCCTGCGGCTACGTTGACACCGCCTTTGCGGGCTTCAGCAAGCAGTTGGTCGATCAGATACTGAGCACGCTCAACACCTTCTTCACGGATGACCGATTCGATCGCCTGGAGCCAGTCGCGAGTTTCGATCGGATCCACGTCATTTGGGAAACGTTCTGACATGGGTTATTCCTTATCTATCTAATAACGTTGAGTTTTCTGGAACCTGTCCCATTGAACTCTCGCCGGAAAGCCCAATAAGACAGGTTCTACGTTTAGTTGCCGCGCTTTTATATGCGCTTGATTTACAACATCTTCTGGATAATTTTTACCAGAAAAATCACTAATTCTTTCGTTGCTCCAGACGGCGCAGAGAACGCTCACGGCGACTCTCTTCACGGCTTCTGTCGAGCAAAATTTCTTCGATAAAGGCCAGATGGCGATGCGATGCTTCGCGCGCTTCTTCCGGCTTACCGGCCATAATCGCTTCAAATATGCGGGTGCGGTGACTACTCACCAGCGGCAGCATCTCGCGACGCGAATAGAGCAATTCGAAGTTCTGACGGACATTCTGGGCCAACATCGGCTCCATACACCTTAGCAGATGAAGCAAAACCACATTGTGGGCCGCTTCGGTGACGGCAATCTGATACTGGAGTACGGCGTTTGATTCCGCGTCCAGATCGCCAGACTGCTGCGCCAGTTCTATGGCGTGGTGGAGTTCACGGATGCGTTCCTTGTCTTCATCGGTACTACGCAGCGCGGCGTAATAAGCGGCGATACCTTCCAGGGCGTGTCGTGTTTCGAGCAAGTCATACTGTGATTCAGGATGGTCGGAGAGCAGCTCCACCAGCGGATCGCTGAAGCTTTGCCAGAGGCTGCTCTGAACAAACGTGCCGCCACCCTGGCGACGAAGCAACAAGCCCTTCGCTTCGAGACGTTGAATCGCCTCACGCAATGAGGGACGGGATACATCGAACTGTTTTGCCAGTTCGCGTTCCGGTGGGAGTTTTTCGCCCGGGCGGAGAGTGCCTTCGAGGATCAAAAACTCCAGTTGCTGCTCAATCACATCGGAGAGTTTTGGTTGGCGGATTTTGCTGTAGGCCATGAGTTCCTGTCTTAAGCCACTTGCCGAAGTCAATTGGTCTTACCAATTTCATGTCTGTGACGCTAAAGTAACAAAGTATTCACCTTATGTCCATACAGGTTTTGATTGAAATCATGAAACTGCGCACATTTTAACAACTTGACATATATAACGTTTCAAAATTGTAACTATGCACAAATGTAGACTTTACGTAGGAAAGTGATTTTTTAACGATTATTAAACTATAAAAATCCGAATTGAACCGATTCACTTACCAATTTTTCGATTTTTAATTCAATTAAAATGAATTTATATTCATTTTATATATTGAGCGGATTTGAGGCTGATCTTTACAAACGGTTCCTTTTTAAGCAACTCATCTTCAACCATGCATAAAGCGGGTGCATTCGCTGCCGCATACCATTATTCTTGATCTGACGGAAGTCTTTTTGTAACAATTCAAACGTCCTTAATGTAAACAAATTAATACAACAAACGGAATTGCAAACTTACACACGCATCATTGCGTAGATCAAAAAAACAATCACCGCACGAGGTTTCATGATGGAAGGTCAACAGCACGGCGAGCAGCTAAAGCGCGGCCTTAAAAACCGCCATATTCAGCTTATCGCGCTGGGTGGCGCAATAGGAACCGGGCTATTCCTGGGAAGCGCCTCCGTAATACAGTCCGCAGGGCCAGGGATTATCCTGGGTTATGCCATTGCAGGTTTTATCGCCTTTCTGATCATGCGTCAGCTAGGTGAAATGGTGGTCGAAGAACCTGTCGCAGGCTCCTTCAGCCACTTTGCTTATAAATACTGGGGCAGCTTTGCCGGATTCGCTTCTGGCTGGAACTATTGGGTACTGTACGTTTTAGTTGCCATGGCAGAACTTACGGCTGTCGGCAAATACATTCAGTTCTGGTATCCAGAAATCCCCACCTGGGCTTCTGCCGCCGTGTTCTTTGTGGTGATCAACGCCATCAACCTGACCAACGTAAAAGTGTTTGGCGAGATGGAGTTCTGGTTTGCCATTATCAAAGTTATCGCGGTGGTAGCGATGATCATCTTCGGCGGCTGGCTGCTGTTCAGCGGCAACGGCGGCCCGCAGGCGACCGTTAGCAACCTGTGGGCTCAAGGTGGCTTCCTGCCGCACGGCTTCACCGGGCTGGTGATGATGATGGCGATTATCATGTTCTCGTTCGGTGGTCTGGAACTGGTGGGGATCACCGCTGCAGAAGCTGATAACCCGGAGCAAAGCATCCCGAAAGCAACTAATCAGGTTATCTACCGCATCCTGATTTTCTACATTGGTTCGTTAGCCGTTCTGCTCTCACTGATGCCGTGGACACGCGTTACCGCTGACACCAGCCCGTTTGTGCTGATCTTCCACGAGTTAGGCGATACCTTTGTGGCAAATGCGCTGAACATCGTGGTACTGACGGCTGCGCTCTCCGTGTACAACAGCTGCGTATATTGCAACAGCCGTATGCTGTTCGGTCTGGCACAACAGGGTAACGCACCGAAAATGCTCGCTTCCGTCGATAAACGCGGCGTACCAGTAAATACCATTCTGGTATCTGCGCTGGTTACGGCATTGTGCGTACTGATTAACTACCTTGCCCCAGAGTCCGCTTTCGGACTGTTAATGGCGCTGGTGGTTTCTGCACTGGTTATTAACTGGGCGATGATTAGCCTGGCACATATGAAGTTCCGTCGCGCTAAGCAAGAACAAGGTGTGGTAACTCGTTTCCCTGCCCTGCTCTATCCGCTGGGTAACTGGATCTGCCTGCTGTTTATGGCGGCGGTACTGGTGATAATGCTGATGACGCCGGGGATGGCGATTTCGGTTTACCTGATCCCGGTATGGCTGGTTGTGTTAGGTATCGGTTATCTGTTCAAAGAGAAAACCGCAAAAGCCGTAAAAGCACATTAATCTCTCTACGCCCTCACCCGTTCTGGGTGAGGGCAGCAATATTTACACCAATGTCCCGTAAATCGTCAGTAGCGCAATCACCACCACAACCACGAACGAGGTTTTCTTCGCCATTGAAACCGCTGCTTTCGGTGTCTCAACCTTATCGACATGCGGTTCACGCGCCAGTGAGAACTGTGCCAGACGCGTTAGTACCTGGTATTGCGATGTGTGGAAATCGGTCAGTGAAGCAAACCAGGCTGGTAACGCTTTCTCACCGTGACCAATCAAGGCATAAACTACGCCCGCAAGGCGAACTGGCACCCAATCCACTACATGAAGCACGGCATCAACCCCCGACTGTAAGCGATGATGCGGCGTCTGGTAGCGCGCCAGCCAGTATTGCCATGCACGCAAGAATGCATAGCCCATCAGGGTAACGGGTCCCCAGATACCGCCTACAATTAGCCAGAACAGTGGCGCAAGGTAAAAACGAAAGTTAATCCACAACAGGGCATTTTGCAGTTCACGCAAAAACTCACGCTCATCGCAGCCTGCGGGGACGCCATGAATCATGGTTAACTCGCCAGCCATCGTGGAACGGGCATGGCTGTCGTTACGAGAAGCTGCGGTCAGATAAGCATGATAATGGAGACGAACTTTTCCTGCGCCAATACACAACAAACCAATCAACAGCCACACCACCAGCGTCGGGACGTTGAACAATAACCCATGCAACGCGCGCAACAGTAAAAAGGTCGCCCCCATCGCGATAATGGTCATCCCTAATGTGCGCCCCAGCGAAAAATGTTTCACCCGACGGAAAAACGCCTCGAGGCGGTGATCAAGCTGCCAGTGCTCGCCCAACTTAAACAGGCGCTCGAAAATTAACACCAGTAAGGTTGTAAACAGCGTCATGTTGTCTCCTTGCTGACCAGGGCGCGAAACCGTGCCCAATCAAAGGCAGGGCCGGGATCGGTTTTACGCTCCGGCGCAATATCACAATGGCCCGTCATATTATTGGCAATGGCTGGATAGCGATGAATCAATGCCCGCGTGACCGCCGCCAGTTGCTGATACTGCGCATCGGTATACGCCAGCGTATCAGTGCCTTCCAGCTCAATCCCAATAGAGAAATCATTACAGCGTTCGCGCCCCTGATACACGGAAACACCCGCATGCCAGGCGCGTTTATCGAAAGGAACATACTGGACAATTTCACCATCACGGCGAATCAAACAGTGAGCGGAGACGCGTAAATGGGCAATCTCTGCAAAGAAGGGATGAGCCTGCGGATCAATAGTTCCGGTGAATAATGCATCAATCCACGGACCGCCAAACTCGCCTGGCGGCAGGCTAATATTGTGCACCACCAGCAAGGTGGGAGTTTCGTCATCCGGGCGACAATCGTAATGTGGTGAGGGAACGCGGCGCGCGCCGACCAGCCACCCCTGTTCTAACAACATGCAGGATCTCCTTATATGTGGTGCTAATACCCGGTTCAGAGTAGCATGTTTCTACCTTATGATTCGTTAGCTATCTGGAGTTTTAACATGCCGCCTCGCCGCTATAACCCTGACACCCGACGTGACGAGCTGCTGGAACGCATTAATCTCGATATCCCCGGCGCGGTGGCTCAGGCGCTGCGAGAAGATTTAGGCGGAACAGTCGATGCCAACAACGACATTACGGCAAAACTTTTACCGGAAAATTCACGCTCTCATGCCACGGTGATCACCCGCGAAGAGGGCGTATTTTGTGGTAAACGCTGGGTTGAAGAAGTGTTTATTCAACTGGCAGGCGACGATGTCACCATTACCTGGCATGTGGATGACGGTGATGTCATTAACGCCAATCAACTCCTTTTCGAACTCGAAGGCCCATCTCGCGTGCTGTTAACCGGCGAACGTACTGCGCTTAATTTTGTACAAACTCTTTCTGGCGTAGCCAGTAAGGTTCGCCACTATGTTGAGTTACTGGAAGGCACCGATACGCAGTTGCTGGATACGCGAAAAACCTTACCCGGCCTGCGTTCTGCCCTGAAATACGCGGTACTTTGCGGCGGCGGGGCTAACCATCGTCTGGGGCTTTCTGACGCCTTCCTGATCAAAGAAAACCATATTATTGCCTCCGGCTCAGTGCGCCAGGCGGTCGAAAAAGCGTCCTGGCTGCACCCGGATGCGCCAGTAGAAGTTGAAGTCGAGAATCTGGAAGAACTTGATGAAGCACTGAAAGCAGGTGCCGATATCATCATGCTGGATAACTTCGACACAGAACAGATGCGCAAAGCCGTTAAACGCACCAACGGCAAGGCGCTGCTGGAAGTGTCTGGCAACGTCACCGACAAAACGCTACGCGAGTTTGCTGAAACGGGCGTGGACTTTATCTCCGTCGGTGCGCTAACTAAACACGTACAGGCACTCGATCTTTCAATGCGTTTTCGCTAATTGCTGACAGATTTATCCGCTCCATCGCGGGCGGATAATCTCCCCTTCCCCAACTTTCTTCGTAACGCCTCGCAAATTTCTTGTCTTTCGCTGCAACGTAATAAAAAACCTCGGAAGCCGCCTTCCCGTTTCGTTTTTTGCCCCTCGCCTGTGCTGATGGCGTTTGCCAAAGTAGCGCCAACCAAATCAAGGAGCGAGACAGATGGACAAGCAACGCGGTTTTACACTTATCGAACTGATGGTGGTTATTGGCATCATTGCCATTTTAAGCGCCATTGGTATTCCCGCTTATCAAAACTACCTGCGCAAAGCCGCACTTACCGACATGCTACAAACCTTTGTGCCTTACCGTACCGCCGTAGAATTGTGCGCGCTGGAACATGGCGGACTGGACACCTGCGACGGCGGCAGCAATGGCATCCCCTCGCCTACCACCACCCGCTATGTTTCAGCCATGAGTGTGGCAAAGGGCGTGGTGTCGCTGACCGGGCAAGAGAGTCTCAATGGGCTAAGCATCGTTATGACACCCGGTTGGGATAACGCTAACGGTGTCACCGGCTGGACGCGCAACTGCAATATTCAAAGTGACAGCGCATTGCAGCAAGCCTGCGAAGATGTCTTCCGCTTTGATGACGCCAACTAAGGAGCGGCGATGAATATTTCACAGCTCACCGCCCTGTGTTTGCGTTACCAGGGGGTCTTACTGGATGCCAGCGAAGAAGTGGTTCATGTTGCGGTGGTCGATGCCCCCTCACATGAGTTGCTGGACGCATTGCATTTCGCTACCACCAAACGTATTGAGATCACCTGCTGGACGCGCCAACAGATGGAAGGTCACGCCAGTCGCAAACAACAGACATTGCCCGTAGCCGTTCAGGAGAAACATCAGCCTAAAGCAGAATTGCTGGCTCATACGTTGCAATCTGCACTGGAACAACGCGCGTCAGATATTCATATCGAACCAGCGGACAATATCTATCACATCCGCTTGCGTATCGACGGCGTGCTGCATCCTTTACCTGATGTTTCACTGGATGCCGGAGTCGCTTTAACCGCCAGGTTAAAAGTGCTGGGAAGCCTGGATATTGCGGAACATCGCCTGCCGCAGGACGGGCAATTCACTGTCGAACTGGCCGGGAACGCCGTCTCATTTCGTATTGCTACCTTGCCATGTCGCGGCGGTGAAAAGGTGGTATTACGGTTGTTACAGCAGGTGGACCAGGCGCTGGATGTCAACACGCTGGGAATGCAACCATCACAACTGACGGACTTTACCCACGCCTTGCAGCAACCACAGGGACTGGTGCTGGTAACTGGCCCTACCGGCAGCGGCAAAACAGTCACGCTGTATAGCGCACTGCAAACGCTGAATACCGCCGATATTAATATTTGCAGCGTGGAAGATCCGGTTGAGATCCCCATCGCCGGGCTAAACCAGACACAAATCCATCCGCGTGCCGGACTCACCTTTCAGGGCGTTTTGCGTGCGTTATTGCGCCAGGATCCTGACGTCATCATGATCGGAGAGATCCGCGATGGCGAAACGGCAGAAATTGCCATTAAAGCCGCGCAAACGGGTCATCTGGTATTGTCCACGCTACACACCAACTCCACCTGCGAAACGCTGGTGCGTTTACAGCAAATGGGCGTTGCTCGCTGGATGCTCTCGTCGGCCCTCACTCTGGTAATAGCCCAGCGCCTGGTACGTAAACTTTGTCCGCATTGCCGCCAGCAGCAAGGGGAACCGATCCGCCTTCCGGACAATGTATGGTCATCTCCGCTGTCCCGCTGGCAGGCACTGGGTTGTGAACATTGCTACCACGGTTTTTATGGTCGTACCGCCTTGTTTGAAGTCCTGCCCATTACACCAGCCATACGCCAGCTTATTTCCTCTAATACTGAAGTTGAATCGCTGGAAACGCACGCCAGGCGGACAGGTATGCGCACACTTTTTGAAAACGGCTGCCTGGCCGTGGAACAAGGCTTAACCACCTTTGAAGAGTTAATCCGCGTGCTGGGGATGCCACATGGCGAATAAGCAACTCTGGCGATGGCATGGCATAACCGGCGACGGCAATGCGCAAGATGGGATGCAATGGTCAGAGAGCCGTGCTTTGCTGCTTTTGGCTCTACAGCAGCAAAGGGTTACCCCACTAAGCCTGAAGCGAATCGCCATCAATTCTGCGCATTGGCGAGGAGATAAAAGCGCGGAAGTCATTCATCAACTGGCGACGCTACTTAAAGCCGGGTTAACGCTTTCTGAAGGGCTGGCACTGCTGGCTGAACAGCATCCAAGTAAGCAATGGCAGGCATTGTTGCAATCGCTGGCGCACGATCTCGAACAGGGCATTGCCTTTTCCAGTGCCTTATTACCCTGGTCAGAGGTATTTCCGCCGCTCTATCAGGCGATGATCCGCACGGGGGAAGTGACCGGTAAGCTGGATGAATGCTGTTTTGAACTGGCGCGTCAACAAAAAGCCCAGCGCCAGTTGGCCGACAAAGTGAAATCAGCGTTGCGTTATCCCATCATCATTTTAGCGATGGCAATCATGGTGGTTGTGGCAATGCTGCATTTTGTTCTGCCGGAGTTTGCTGCTATCTATAAAACCTTTAACACCCCACTACCGGCACTAACGCAGGGGATCATGACGCTGGCAGACTTTAGTGGCAAATGGGGCTGGCTGCTGATAGTGCTCGGCTTTCTGCTGGCGATAGCCAACAAACTGCTGATGCGTCGCCCTACCTGGCTTATTGCGCGGCAGAAATGGTTATTACGCATCCCGATAATGGGAGCCCTGATGCGGGGACAAAAACTCACGCAGATCTTTACGATTCTGGCGCTGACACAAAGTGCAGGGATTACTTTTTTGCAGGGAGTGGAGAGCGTCAGGGAGACGATGCGCTGCCCGTACTGGGCGCAACTTCTGACACAAATTCAGCATGATATCAGTAACGGTCACCCCATCTGGCTGGCGCTAAAAAATGCGGGGGAGTTTAGCCCGCTCTGTTTGCAGTTAGTGAGGACAGGAGAGACATCTGGGTCGCTGGATCTCATGCTGGAGAATCTTGCCCATCATCATCGGATAACACGCTGGCGCTGGCAGATAACCTTGCCGCCTTACTGGAACCGGCGTTGCTGGTCATTACTGGAGGAATTATCGGTACGTTGGTGGTGGCAATGTATCTGCCAATTTTCCATCTGGGCGATGCGATGAGTGGGGTGGGATAATGCTGGCGTGTTGCTCCACGCCAGCATTGGGAGATTACAGATTATTGAAGATGCGGTTTTCTTGTTCCAGTACGCGGATAAACGTGGTGCGTTTGGTCAGCTCTTTCAGGCGTGAAGCCCCAACGTAAGTGCAGGCTGAACGCAGACCGCCTAAAATATCACGCGCGGTATTTTCAACCGGGCCTCGCAGTGGCAGCTTAACGGTTTTACCTTCTGCAGCGCGATATTCCGCAACGCCGCCAACGTGACGTTTCATCGCAGACTCGGAGCTCATACCGTAGAACAGCATAAATTTCTCGCCGTTCTCTTCAACAATACGGCCGCCGCTCTCTTCGTGACCAGCCAGCATTCCGCCAAGCATTACGAAATCGGCACCGCCACCAAAAGCTTTAGCCACATCGCCCGGTGTGGTACAGCCGCCATCGCTGACGATCATCCCGCCCAGACCGTGCGCGGCATCGGCGCATTCGATCACCGCAGAAAGCTGCGGATAACCGACGCCCGTTTTCACGCGAGTTGTACAAACAGAGCCAGGACCAATGCCAACTTTAACGATATCGGCACCGGAGAGGATAAGCTCCTCACACATTTCGCCAGTTACCACATTGCCTGCACAAATAGTTTTGGTCGGCCACGCTTCACGCGCCTTCGCCACAAACTGCACGAAGTGCTCAGAATATCCATTCGCAACATCAATACAAACGAAGTTTAACGCCGGGTTCAGGTCGAGAATTTGTTTGGTTTTTTCGAAATCGGCATCCGACGTGCCGGTAGAAACCATCACATGTTTCAGCACATCAGCAGAAGAATTGTTGATAAACGCTTGCCACTCTTCAACAGAGTAATGTTTATGTACAGCGGTCAAAATATCGAAAGAAGCCAGTGCCGTAGCCATACTAAAAGTGCCTACGGTGTCCATATTTGCGGCGATAATCGGCACGCCGGACCAGCTTTGACCTGAATGTTTGAAGGTGAATTGACGTTCCAGTTCAACATCGGAACGGCTTTTAAGAGTAGAGCGTTTAGGGCGGATGAGAACGTCTTTAAAACCTAACTTCAGATCTTCTTCGATACGCATGTGCAGATTCCTGGGGTTAATGGCTGTAAGGGTAAGAGCGCAACTCCAGTGACGCTATCATACGCACTAATCGATATGGCGCAAGACTGCGAAATTGTCTTTTTTTACGCTACAATCCCATAAATTTACCTGGTAAATAGTGGGCGAACATTTCATCAATTTCGCTTTCGCGCGCTCTTTATTAACATTTTGATAATCATGATGAATTCCCAGGAATATATATTATGAGGTATACAGTTGCCTTAACAGGCGGCATTGGCAGTGGCAAGAGTACCGTTGCAAATGCATTTGCTGACCTCGGAATTAATGTCATTGATGCCGATATTATTGCACGTCAGGTGGTTGAACCGGGTACACCTGCACTGCGTGCCATTGCTGAACACTTTGGCGCGGATATGATTGCTGCTGATGGAACATTGCAACGTCGCGCCTTGCGCGAGCGGATCTTTGCCTATCCGGAAGAGAAAAACTGGCTTAATGCCCTGCTGCATCCTCTGATTCAGCAGGAGACGCAACGCCAGATCCAGCAAGCAACGTCACCTTATGTGTTATGGGTTGTGCCATTGCTGGTAGAAAACTCACTGTATAAAAAAGCGAATCGAGTGCTGGTGGTGGATGTCAGCCCAGAAACGCAGCTTAAGCGCACCATGCAGCGCGATGATGTTACTCGCGAGCATGTCGAACAAATTCTTGCTGCCCAGGCAACGCGCGAAGCCCGTCTTGCGGTGGCAGATGACGTCATTGATAATAACGGCACACCAGATGCTATTGCACCAGATGTTGCCCGCCTGCACGCACACTATTTGCAGCTCGCGTCGCAGTTTGTCTCACAGGAAAAAACTTAATGCAGACCCAGGTCCTTTTTGAACATCCACTAAATGAAAAAATGCGTACATGGCTGCGCATTGAGTTTTTAATTCAACAACTCACCGTAAATTTGCCTATTGCTGACTACGCTGGTGCTCTGCATTTCTTCCGTAATGTTAGTGAATTGCTGGATGTGTTCGAGCGTGGAGAAGTTCGTACCGAACTACTGAAAGAGCTGGAACGTCAACAGCGTAAACTCCAGACCTGGATTGGTGTGCCTGGCGTGGACCAGACCCGTATTGAAGCATTAATTCAGCAGTTGAAGGCCACAGGTAGCGTGCTGATTTCCGCGCCGCGTATCGGGCAATTTCTGCGTGAAGACAGGATGATTGCCCTGGTGCGCCAGCGTCTGAGCATTCCCGGCGGTTGTTGCAGCTTTGATTTACCTACGTTGCATATCTGGTTGCATTTACCCCAGTCGCAGCGCGACAGTCAGGTAGAAACCTGGATTGCCAGCCTGAGCCCGCTGGCGCAGGCACTTACAATGGTGTTGGATTTGATTCGTCAGTCGGCACCGTTCCGCAAACTGACCAGTCTGAACGGTTTTTATCAGGATAACGGCGAAGACGCCGATTTGTTACGCCTGAATCTGGCACTCGATTCACAGCTTTACCCGCAAATATCCGGTCATAAGAGCCGTTTTGCGATTCGCTTTATGCCGCTGGACAGTGAAAATGGACAAGTACCGGAACGTCTGGATTTCGAACTGGCTTGTTGCTAAGGAGTAAAAATGTCAGAAACTATTACGGTGAATTGCCCCACCTGCGGGAAAACGGTGGTATGGGGTGAAGTCAGCCCATTTCGGCCATTTTGTTCCAAACGCTGCCAGTTGATCGACCTCGGAGAATGGGCTGCTGAAGAAAAACGAATCCCCAGCAGTGGCGATCTTTCTGAGAGCGATGACTGGAGCGAAGAGCCAAAGCAGTGACATTTGTCCGATGCCGCACGTAGGCCTGATAAGACACAGTCAGCGTCGCATCAGGCATCTTGTGCAAATGTCGGATGCGGCGTAAACGCCTTATCCGACCTACAAAATCTAATTTATCAATGGGTTAATAAACCTCTTAGGCCTGATAAGACGCGCCAGCGCCGCATCAGGCATCGTGTGTAAATGTCGGATGCGGCTTAAACGCCTTATCCGACCTACAAAATCTAATTTATCAACGAGTTAATAAACTTCGTAGGCCTGATAAGACGCGCCAGCGTCGCATCAGGCATCGTGTGTAAATGTCGGATGCGGCGTAAACGCCTTATCCGACCTCCAGACACTTAAGCTTCGCAATTACCGGTTCATTGGCTGGCGGAAAATCTTCTGCATCGAGGCTGGCCAGCGCCATCCACTCACCAGGCTGTCCCTCTTTCCCCCACGGTTCTCCTTCCCAGCTTTCGACCAACCAGAACCACAGTGTGATATGCCTGTCAGAGAACTGATATTCCAGCTTTTCAAACAGCGAAAAACGTTGCGGGGTAACCCCGACTTCTTCCTGAAGCTCCCGTACCATCGCTTGTTCTGCCGTTTCTCCCGTTTCTATTTTACCGCCCGGAAACTCCAGCTTATTTGCCATGTGCGCATCTGCGGCGCGACGGGTTATAAAGATTTCGTTGTTTTCGTTGCGAATAATACCTACCGCGATTTGCAGTTTTTTCATTGTCTTAAGCCTATAAAAAAGGCGCAGAATCCTGCGCCTTTTATTTCAACACTTAGCTTTTATTGCAGGCGGCCATGGCACTGCTTGTATTTTTTACCAGAACCGCATGGGCAAGGATCGTTACGTCCAACTTTACGATCGCCGGTTTGCGCTGCCAGCGCAGCTGCGGCTGCAGAGTCGTCATCCTGATGGCTAAGCTGCTGCATTTGCGCTAAACGCTCAGCTTCCATACGACGCTGCTGCTCCAGCTCTTCAACTTCTTCCGGCATGCGTACTTGTACTTTGCTTAACGTGCTGATGACTTCATATTTCAACGATTCCAGCATCGCCGCAAACATGGAGAACGATTCACGTTTGTATTCCTGCTTCGGATCTTTCTGTGCATAGCCACGCAGGTGGATACCCTGACGCAGATAGTCCATCGCCGCCAGGTGCTCTTTCCACAGGGAGTCCAGCGTTTGCAGCATCACCCCTTTCTCGAAGTGACGCATCATCTCAGCGCCAACCACTTCTTCTTTACGGTGATACACTTCGATGGACTGCTCCAGGATACGCTCACGCAGCGTCTCTTCATGCAGTTCTGGCTCTTTGTCCAGCCACTCGGCAATCGGCAAATCAAGGTCGAAGTCGTTTTTCAGACGTTCTTGCAAACCTGGAATGTCCCACATTTCTTCCAGTGACTGTGGCGGAATGTAGGCATCGATGGTTGCTTTGAACACATCTTCACGAATGCTGTTGATGGTTTCGCTCACATCGCTGACATCCAGCAGTTCGTTACGCTGGGAGTATATGGCACGACGCTGATCGTTAGCTACGTCATCGTATTCCAGCAGCTGTTTACGAATGTCGAAGTTACGGCTTTCAACTTTACGCTGAGCATTGGCAATTGCTTTAGTTACCCACGGATGCTCAATGGCTTCACCGGGTTTCATACCCAGTTTACGCATCATGCCGGATACTCGGTCGGAAGCAAAAATACGCATCAGCGCATCTTCCATCGACAGGTAGAAACGGGAAGAACCGGCATCACCCTGACGACCAGAACGGCCACGCAGCTGGTTATCGATACGACGAGATTCGTGACGCTCAGTGCCGATGATATGCAGGCCACCTGCTTCCAGTACAGCGTCGTGACGCACCTGCCAGTCGGCTTTAATTTTTTCAATTTGCTCAGCGGTCGGGTTTTCCAGCGCGGCAACTTCTGCCTGCCAGCTACCACCAAGCACGATGTCAGTACCACGACCCGCCATGTTGGTCGCGATGGTCACTGCAGCCGGATAGCCCGCCTGAGCAACGATTGCCGCTTCGTTGGCGTGGAATTTAGCGTTCAGAACGTTGTGTTTGATACCGGCTTTGGTCAGCTCGTTTGATACCAGTTCCGATTTCTCGATTGAAATAGTACCCACCAGCACTGGCTGGCCTTTCGCAGTACGTTCTTTGATATCTTCAATGATCGCCTGAATTTTTTCCGCTTCGGTCATGTAGACCAGATCCGGCAGATCTTTACGAATCATCGGGCGGTTGGTCGGAACGACTACAGTATCCAGCTTGTAGATGGAACTGAATTCGAAGGCTTCGGTATCAGCCGTACCGGTCATCCCCGCCAGTTTTTCATACAGACGGAAGTAGTTCTGGAAGGTGATCGAAGCCAGTGTCTGGTTTTCGTTCTGAATCTGTACACCCTCTTTTGCTTCCACAGCCTGGTGCAGACCATCAGACCAGCGACGGCCCTGCATGGTACGACCGGTATGTTCGTCAACGATGATAACTTCACCATCTTTAACGATGTAATCGACGTCGCGGGTAAACAGCGCGTGAGCACGCAGCGCCGCCGTTACGTGGTGCATCAGCATAATATTGGCCGGAGAGTACAGCGACTCACCTTCATCCATAATACCTTCTTTCACCAGCAGCTCTTCAATAAGCACCAGACCACGTTCGGTCAGGTTCACCTGGCGAGATTTTTCATCCACCGAGAAGTGGCCTTCGCCCTGGAAGGTTTCGGAGTCTTCTTTTTCCTGACGGATCAGGTACGGAATGATTTTGTTTACACGCTTATACATTTCCGAACTGTCTTCCGCCGGGCCGGAAATGATCAGAGGTGTACGCGCTTCATCGATCAGGATGGAGTCCACTTCGTCCACCAGCGCATAGTGCAGTTTACGCTGTACACGTTCTTCAGGGCTGAACGCCATGTTGTCGCGCAGGTAGTCAAAGCCGTATTCGTTGTTCGTACCGTAAGTAATGTCAGCCGCGTAAGCTTCACGCTTTGCCGGTGCTGGCATGCCCGGCAGGTTGATGCCGACGGTCAAGCCGAGGAATTCAAACAGCGGACGGTTGTTTTCGGCGTCACGTTGCGCCAGGTAATCGTTGACGGTAACAACGTGCACGCCTTTACCGGTTAATGCGTTCAGGTAAGCAGGCAGCGTTGCGGTCAGGGTTTTACCTTCACCTGTACGCATTTCCGCGATGCAACGTTCATTAAGAACCATACCGCCGAGCAGCTGTACGTCGAAGTGGCGCATGCCAAAAACACGCTTACTGGCTTCACGCACGACAGCGAAGGCTTCCGGAATCAAGTTTTCCAGCACTTCGCCTTTTTCCAGACGCGCGCGGAACTCTGCCGTTTTTCCTTTCAGTTCTTCGTCGGAGAGTTTTTCAATCTCCGGTTCCATGGCATTGATAATGTTGACGACTTTGCGCATCCGGCGCAGGGTACGATCGTTACGACTACCGAAAACTTTAGTTAATAATTTGATTAGCATAATAAAATCTCAAACACCCCGCATTGCGGAGTAAATAAAATGAAGTAAAGGTTTCTCGTTGTTAGCTGAGGCGTTGAGGGCCAGCACGGATGCCCTGCGCCTGGCTTATCCAGACGGGCGTGCTGAAGTTTGCTTGAGGAGTAAAATGCGCATAATCAATGCGATAACCATTTTCAGACCGCGTGCCTTCCTGGGTCAGCAGCGCGCTGAGCGTATCCAGTAAAGCAAGATGTTGCGCCTGAAGCGGTAAAGATTCCTCGGCAACGGGCAGCGTTTGCGGCGCCATTGCAAAGGAGAGATGGCGGATTACCGTGCGAATAGCATGTTGATGCCAGTAATCAACGGAATAGTTCGAGTTCGGGCGGCGTGTGTTTGCTTCCAGCAAGGCCAACTGACTAAAGTTAACTTTGGCGGAAGGCTCGTGATTGCGCGTTGTCGCTTTTGCGGGCGCGTTTGGCTCGGCGGCGTTGCTGAGCGCAGGCAAACCTAAACTCGCCGCGACCATCCCTAATAAGAGATGCGGCCAGAAGTAGCGTCTACCTAACTGTCGCCAGCGCGTCAGTATTCCACTCACGTTATTGCCATCCCGATCGTATTCAACGTTTTTAGCGCACAAATCTTATCATTAAAGCCAGAAGTCCACAGCAGTATTCAAGATAAGTAACACGTAAAAGTGCTTAAGAAAACAGCGTTCGCACCGATTTCTTACGACGCTGTAAAAAATCAAAAAAAAACGACTGGGTCACCTGGCCGGAGAGAGTGCCAGATTTGCCAGTCGAATTTTATACGACAGTATAGATGTCGTTATGCCAGTACGGCTGAAGGCGCTTTGAAGGCCAACGGCAGTTCTGCGTCGTCCTGGAAGGTCACATATTCCCAGGCTTCCTGTTTCGCCAAGACAGCCTGCAACAGTTTGTTATTCAGTGCATGACCGGATTTATAAGCGGTAAATGCGCCGATAATGTTGTGACCACACATGAACAAATCACCGATCGCGTCGAGCATTTTGTGACGCACAAACTCGTCTTCAAAACGCAGGCCGTCTTCGTTCAGTACGCGATAATCGTCAACAACGATGGCACAATCGAAGCTGCCGCCCAGGCACAGGCCACGGGACTGCAGATATTCGATATCACGCATGAAACCAAACGTACGCGCACGGCTGATCTGGCGCATAAACGCATCAGCAGAGAAGTTCATCGCATAGCGTTGATTGCTGGAATCGATTGCCGGATGGTTGAAATCGATGGTGAAGTCCAGCGAAAAACCATTGTACGGCTTAAATTCAGCCCACTTATCGCCATCTTCGACGCGAACAGTCTCTTTGATACGAACAAATTTCTTGGCGCAGTTCAGCTCGTCGATACCAGCATCAAGCAGCAGGTAAACAAACGGAGCGGCACTGCCGTCCATGATTGGGATTTCCGGCGCGTTAACTTCGATAACAATGTTATCGATGCCTAAGCCCGCGAGCGCTGCGTTCAGGTGCTCAACAGTTGAAATCCGTACATCATGCTCGTTGACCAGACACGTACAGAGCATGGTATCACGCACAGATTTGGCATCGGCCGGGAAATCTACCGGTGGATTCAAGTCGGTGCGACGATAGATGACCCCGGTGTTGGCCGGCGCAGGGCGTAAGGTCAGGGTGACTTTCTTGCCGGTATGTAAACCGACACCCGTCGCCTGAACGATACGTTTAAGTGTCCTTTGTTTGATCATCGTATTATCTCGCCAAATTATCTATCCAACCGAAGTGTACTATACATTCGGCAGGCCAGTTTAGCACAAAGAGCCTCGCAACCCAAATTCCAGCTAATTCTTAGTCAGCTTGCTTACGCAGGAATGCCGGGATATCCAGATAATCCGGCTCTTTCACGGTTTGTGGCGTATTGTCGTTCACCACTTTGGCCACGGGCTTCTGCTCTTGCGTCAGCGGCGCCATACCATGCTGCTGGTAGCGATCCATCACTGGCTGTTGAACTTGCTTATTGGTCACGAGAGTGATTTCAGGACGTTTGTCCATACCGATACCTGTAGCAACCACGGTTACGCGCAGTTCATCGTTCATATCCGGGTCAAGAGAAGTACCGATAACCACAGTCGCGTTGTCCGAAGCAAATGCACGGATGGTGTTACCTACGGTTTCGAACTCATCCAGACGCAGGTCGAAGCCCGCAGTGATGTTAACCAGCACGCCGCGCGCGCCAGACAGGTCGATATCTTCCAGCAGCGGAGAAGAAATTGCCATTTCGGCCGCTTCTTCCGCACGGTCTTCACCGCTCGCCACGCCAGAACCCATCATTGCGTAGCCCATTTCAGACATCACAGTACGTACGTCTGCAAAGTCCACGTTCATCAGACCCGGACGAGTAATCAGCTCGGCGATACCCTGAACAGCGCCTTTCAGCACATCGTTAGCTGCGCCAAACGCATCCAGCAGGGAGATACCGCGGCCCAGAACTTTCAGCAGTTTGTCGTTCGGGATTGTGATCAGTGAGTCCACATGTTTGGATAATTCAGTGATCCCCTGCTCCGCAAATGCCATACGCTTCTTGCCTTCAAAGTTGAAAGGCTTGGTCACGACAGCAACGGTCAGAATACCTAAATCTTTAGCCACTTCAGCAACAACCGGCGCAGCACCTGTACCGGTACCACCGCCCATGCCCGCTGCAATAAAGACCATGTCTGCACCTTCCAGCGCCGCACGCAGTGCATCACGATCCTCATCAGCCGCATTACGGCCAACTTCTGGATTAGCGCCAGCTCCCAGTCCTTTGGTGATACCACTACCGATCTGAATCGTCTGCCCAACCGCTGTTTTACGCAGCGCCTGTGCATCGGTATTTACCGCGAAAAATTCAACACCTTCAATGCGCTCACGCACCATGTGTTCAACAGCATTACCGCCGCCGCCGCCGACGCCGATGACTTTAATCACCGCGTCGTTGGTAAGTTCCATTGGTTCAAACATAGTTTCTCTCCGATATGTGCCTGTCGCCTGAGGCCGTAATCACCGCCGGCCTCATAAAAATTAAAATTCTTTTCGCAGCCAACTATTGAGTCGCTTGATCCACGAGCCAACAGATGCTGTAACACGTTTTTCAACTTCCGCTTCACCGTTAAGATGTGACTCTTTCCCGTAATGAAGCAATCCCACTGCCGTTGAATAATACGGCTCCTGAGCGTAATCCGTTAAACCGGTGATATTCAGCGGCGCGCCGATACGCACCTGCGTATGAAACACGCGTTGAGCGCAGGCGGCAAGACCTTCGATCTGCGCCGCGCCACCGGTTAATACAATACCCGCAGCCAGGTGATGCTTTACGCCTTGTTGGCGAAGCTTTTCCTGCAGCTGCAATATCTCTTCGTTGACCAGGTTGAGCAGCTCGGTATAGCGCGGCTCAATCACCTCCGCCAGCGTCTGACGTTGCAGACTACGCGGCGGACGACCACCTACACTCGGCACTTCCACGCTCTCGTCTTTACCGACGATGGAACCCAGCGCGCAGCCATGACGAACTTTAATCGCTTCGGCGTCGCTTGGCGGTGTGCCAAAGGCATAAGCGATATCACTGGTCACGACATTGCCAGCATAAGGAATTACCTTGGTGTGACGCAATGCCCCGCCAGTATAAACGGCGATATCCATTGTACCACCACCGATATCGACGACGCAGACGCCCAGTTCTCGTTCGTCTTCCGTCAATACCGAATAACTTGATGCCAGTCCGGCAAATATCAGTTGGTCAACTTTCAGGCCACAACGTTCAACGGCTTTCACAATGTTTTTTGCCATATCGTTGTGACATGTGATCAGGTGCACTTTTGCCTGCATACGCACGCCAGAAAGTCCTACCGGATTTTTGATCCCTTCCTGATAGTCAATCGCATACTCTTGCGGGATCACATGCAGCACACGATGTTCATCACGCACGCGCACCGATTTCGCGGTATGGACGACATTTTCTACATCTTCTTGTGTCACTTCTTCTTCAGAAATAGGCACCATACCAATTTCATTCTGGCAGCTGATGTGCTTACCAGAAAGCGCCAGATATACCGAAGAGATCTGACAATCTGCCATCAATTCTGCCTGGTCAATGGCGCGCTGTACGCACTTGACCACGGATTCGAGGTCGTTCACCCCGCCTTTATCCATACCACGTGACGGGCAGCTGCCCACACCAATGATATTGACCATACCGTCGGGCAGAACTTCCCCTACTAAAGCGGCAACCTTCGCGGTACCAATCTCCAGTCCTACTACCAGTTTTCTGTCCGTCGCCTTGATCATTGTTGTTCTGCCTGTGCCTGATTTTGTTGCTGAGTAGATTCCTCTGGCGGCAAGGGCGCCCAGCCGACTGCCGCACCAGAGTCATAACGCAAATCAACGTAGCTAATCCGTTTGCCATCGGTTTGCGCCTGCTGCTGTAAAACCGGATAAAGTTCTACAAAGCGAGCCAAACGTTTCATCGTATCGCCCCGGCCAAGATTGAGCTTAATATCGTTATTCAGCGTCAACTGCCAGGAGCGCCGCGCGGTCATCGCCGCTTCCTTCAGAGTAAATCTGTCCTTTGCCAGCATCTGCCCCATTTCGCGATAGCCCTGCAACACTTCATTTGCGCTGCCTTCCGGACCATACAACATTGGGAGCACCTGCTTGCTGGTGCGATCTGGCGGAACGCTGAAGGTGTTTCCTTCAGCGTCAACCATATGCTGATCATTCCAACGCGCAATCGGCACATATTCAACCAGATGAATCTTCAATTCATCAGGCCACTGCTTTCTGACGCTCACCTGCTTAATCCACGGCAGGCGTTGTTCAATTTGCGTCTGGATGATATTTACATCCTGGGTCATAAAGGTACCTGGCTCACCCAATGCCAGGATCGACTGCCGGATATCGTCATTACGCGTGTAATGGCGTTCACCGGTCAACACCAGCTTTGAGAGCGGCAGGCGTTGCGCATCTTCCATCCAGCCCAACACGACCCAGCCGCTCACCAACACTGTCGTTAAAACGGTCAGCAGGAAAAGGATCCCCGCCAGACGCGTTCCATTATTGCGGTGAGAAGAAATCTCTTCTTCACTGTTTCGCGTGTTCAGAGCAGCCTGCGACATATTAGTCCGCCAGTTCCAGAATTCGTACTACCAACTGCGAGAAGCTCATACCCGCCTGACGTGCCGCCATCGGCACCAGACTGTGACTGGTCATACCCGGTGAGGTATTAGCTTCCAGCAGATAAAACTGTCCATCGCTGTCCAGCATGACGTCTATACGTCCCCATCCTTTGCATCCTAAAGTCGTCCATGCTTTCAGCACTAATGCCTGCAAATTTGCCTCTTGAGCCACTTCTAAACCTGCCGGGCAGAAATACTGTGTCTCATCAGAGAGATACTTCGCCTCATAATCATAGAAGGTTCCAGCGGGTTGAATACGTATTGACGGTAAAATTTCTTCACCGAGTATCGCAACCGTGAACTCCGGCCCACTTAGCCATTTTTCAATCAATACTTCTTCATCGTGCTGAAATGCCAATCTTAATGCATCTTGCAGAGCATTTTCTGCTACTACTTTTGACATTCCCACACTGGAACCTTCGCGGCTCGGCTTGACGATAAGCGGCAAACCTAAGGCAGAAATTTCTGCTAACTGCTTATCACTAATGCCTTTTTCAAACTCTGCGCGGGTTAATGCTACCCACGGCGCTACCGGTAAACCAGCCCCCTGCCAAAGCAGTTTGCTGCGTAGTTTATCCATTGAAAGCGCAGATGCCATCACTCCACTGCCGGTATAAGGCAAGCCCATCAGCTCGAGCATACCCTGCAGCGTGCCATCTTCACCACCGCGACCGTGCAGAGCGATAAACACTTTCTGAAAGCCCATCGACTTCAGTTGCGTTACGTCGATTTCTTTCGGGTCGACAGGATACGCGTCAATACCGCCTTCACGCAGCCCAGCTAACACTGCCGCGCCAGAATTCAGAGAAACTTCCCGCTCTGCGGAGGTCCCGCCCAACAGGACCGCGATTTTATCAGTCATGTCGCTCTTCCTCTGTAGTTTGCGGCTTCAGTTTGATTTCAGCTAAAGATCGGGCAATTTTTCCGATATTTCCTGCCCCCTGAACGAGGATCAGGTCGTTACCAGTTAATACTGGTGCTAACATCTCGGCCACCTGCGCCGGGTCCGGCACCAGAATCGGATCAATTTTCCCACGGCCACGGATTGTACGACACAACGAACGACTGTCCGCTCCCGGAATAGGCGCTTCGCCTGCCGGATACACTTCCAGCATCAGCAGGGTATCCACCTGAGTCAGCACATTGGCAAAATCATCATACAGGTCGCGCGTACGGGTGAAACGGTGCGGCTGAAACAGCATCACCAGGTTTTTATCCGGCCAACCTGCTCGCGCCGCTTTAATAGTGGCGTCCACCTCGGTCGGGTGGTGACCATAGTCATCAACCAGCATTGCCGTACCGCTTTTACCATTCACAGGTTCCAATGGAAATTCACCAAGGAAATCAAAGCGGCGTCCGGTCCCCTGGAAACTCTCCAGCGCACGCAAAATAGCCTCGTCTTCAATCCCCTCTTCCGTGGCGACCGCAACGGCAGCGGCAGCATTCAGGGCATTGTGACGACCTGGCGCATTCAGTGTAACGCGCATTGGCTCTTTGTCCTGACGCAGCAGCGTAAAGTGCCCCTGCGGGCCAATCTGCTGATAATCTTCCACACGCACGTCAGCATCTTCGCTGAAGCCATAAGTGGTGGTTTGACGGCCTACACGCGGTAACAATTCGCGAATTACCGGATCGTCAACACACATCACCGCACGACCGTAAAACGGCAGGTTGTGCAGAAAATTAATAAAAGTCTGTTTTAAATTCTCAAAGTCGCCCTGGTAGGTATCCATATGGTCGGCTTCGATATTAGTGACAATCGCTACCATCGGTTGCAGATGCAGGAACGACGCATCGCTTTCATCAGCTTCAGCAATCAGGTAACGACCGTGGCCTAAACGTGCATGAACACCCGCCGCTTTTACCAGCCCACCGTTCACGAAGGTCGGGTCGAGGCCCGCTTCTGCGTAGATGCTGGAAACCATCGCGGTGGTTGTGGTTTTGCCATGCGTCCCGGCAATGGCGATGCCATGACGAAAACGCATTAACTCAGCCAGCATTTCAGCACGACGAATAACCGGAATACGTGCCTCATGAGCGGCAACAATTTCCGGGTTATCGGCGGAAATCGCGCTGGAAACTACGACCACACTGGCATCACGCACGTTTTCCGGGCGATGGTTGAAGTAAATCGTCGCTCCCAGGTTCGTTAGCTGTTGCGTGACTGGGTTTGGCGCTAAATCGGAACCACTGATCTGATACCCTTCATTGGCCAGAACTTCGGCAATACCGCCCATACCGGCACCACCGATGCCGACAAAGTGTATGTGCCGAACGCGACGCATTTCAGGCACGATGGAACGCAGTTTTGCCAATTGTTGTGTATTCATTCTTTACGCCATTAACTTCTCAAATTCATACGATGCAAAAGGCATCGCTACGATTACGCCCGGGCAGCCCGGCTCACTTCATTTGCCACTCGCTCGGTGGCATCCGGAATGGATGCAGCTCGGGCGCGTTCTGCCATGGTTAATAAGGTTTCTCGCGACCACCCGGCCAGGGTGTTGGCGACGGCATCCACAGTAAGCTGCGGCTGCTCGATAATTTTGGCTGCGCCCGCTTTTTCCAGCGGCAGCGCATTCCAGTACTGTTGGCGGTCTTTATGTTGAAACGGCACAAACAACGCAGGTAGCCCTGCCGCAGCGATTTCACTCACCGTCAACGCGCCAGAACGGCAAACGACGACATCCGCCCACGCATAGGCCGCCGCCATATCATCAATAAATTCCGTCACTTTATGCTGCGGTTGCCCCGCTTCGGCATAAGCCTGTTCAACGGTTTGTTGCGAACCTTTGCCGCTCTGATGCCAGATAGTGACTGAATCACCCAGCTTTGCTGCAACCTGCGGCATTGTCTGGTTAAGGATGCGCGCTCCCTGGGAACCACCCACAACCAGAACACGAACCGGACCTTCACGACCAGCCATACGCTGCTGTGGCAACGGCAGCGCCAGCACATCAGTACGCACCGGGTTACCAACAACTTCGGCATCAGGGAAAGCCCCCGGAAACGCCTGCATCACTTTGGTAGCAATTTTCGCCAGCCATTTATTGGTCAAGCCAGCAATGCCGTTTTGTTCGTGAAGTACGACCGGAATGCCTAACGACCATGCTGCCAGACCACCAGGCCCGGAAACATAGCCGCCCATACCGAGCACCACATCGGGCTTGTAAGCTTTCATAATCGCCCGCGCCTGACGCCAGGCGTTAAAGATCCGCAGCGGGGCCGCGAGCAACGCTTTAATACCCTTGCCGCGCAGACCAGAAATACGAATAAAGTCGATCTCGATACCGTGCTTCGGCACTAAGTCCGCTTCCATACGATCGGCAGTACCCAGCCAGCGAACTTGCCACCCCTGGGCCATTAAATGGTGCGCAACAGCCAGTCCCGGGAACACGTGCCCGCCAGTACCGCCTGCCATCACCATTAATCGCTTCCCTTTACCACTCATCGAGAACCTCGTACAAACGCCTGCGCTTTCTCCAGACGTGTTTCATAATCAATACGTAACAGCATCATGATGGCTGTCGACATAATCAGTAAGCTCGAACCACCGTAACTGATCAGCGGCAATGTCAGACCTTTAGTTGGCAACATCCCCGCTGCCGCGCCTACGTTAACCAGCGCCTGGAAGCTAAACCAGATACCAATTGAACAGGCGAGAAAACCGGAAAAACGGTGGTCAATTTCTAACGCTTTACGGCCAATCGACATCGCGCGAAAAGCGACGAAGAATACCATTAAAAGCGCCAGCACCACACCGATATACCCCAGTTCTTCGCCGATAATGGCGAAAATGAAGTCAGTGTGAGCTTCTGGCAGATACTCCAGTTTTTGTACCGAATTGCCTAAACCTTGCCCCCACAATTCGCCACGACCAAACGCCATCAGGGATTGCGTTAACTGATAGCCGCTACCGAAGGGATCTTCCCACGGGTTCCAGAACGCAGTAACACGGCGGATACGGTACGGTTCGGCGAGGATCAGCAGCACGACCGCTGAAATCCCCATGCCGATAATGGCAATGAACTGCCACAATTTTGCCCCCGCCAGGAACAGCATCGCCAGTGTGGTGACGAACAATACGACTACTGTACCAAGGTCTGGCTGTGCCAGCAGTAACACTGCCAGCACCAGAATTACGCCCATCGGTTTCAGGAAGCCGCGCAGGTTGTTACGTACTTCGTCGCCTTTGCGCACCAGATAGTTGGCGATGTAACAAAACAGCGACAGCTTGGTCAACTCCGCAGGCTGAATACGCAGCAGGCCGAGATCGATCCAACGTGATGCCCCTTTAACTGAGCTACCTACCACCAGCACGATCATCAGCAGGATGATTGATCCAAGCAGCATCGTGGCGCTGTAACGTTGCCAGAACTCCATCGGCAGACGCAGCGTAATGATCGCCAGAATGAATGCCAGGATCAGATAGACGCCATCACGCTTCGCGAAGAAAAACGGATCGTTGGTTAAGCGCTGCCCAATGGGCATTGACGCCGAAGTCACCATGATAAAGCCGATCGCCGCGAGGCCGAAGGTCAGCCACAGCAAGGTGCGATCGTACATGATCAGGCTGTCGGTATCTTTTTCCCGCGAGCCCATCACCCAGCCTTTAAGCGCCGTGGAGATCCAGACCAGGATACTGAGTCCTGGCAGGCGCGGCATTTTCAGGCGAGGGAGAGATAAACGCATCAACCTAACTCCTTCGCCAGACGGGCGAACTCATTGCCCCGTTGTTCAAAGTTCTTGAACTGATCGAGGCTGGCACAGGCTGGTGACAACAGCACCATATCCCCTGGCTGCACGCGTGGCGCCAGCAAGAGCATCGCCTGCTCCATGGTTTCGGTTTGCTCTGCCACTTCCGGGCGCAGCGCCGCTAACTGGGCGCCATCACGACCAAAACAGTACAAACGCACGTTGTCGCCATTCAGATAGCGCGCCAGTGGACTGAAATCCGCCGATTTGCCATCACCGCCCAGCAATAAATGCAGCGTACCGTCTACCTGCAAGCCGTTCAGCGCCGCCTCTGTACTCCCGACGTTGGTGGCTTTCGAATCGTTAATCCAGCGCACGCCGTTATGCTCCAGCACCACTTCAAAACGATGCGGCAGACCAGTGAACGTGGTTAACGCTTTCAGGCTGCTGGCGCGCGGTAACCCTGCGGCATCAGCCAGCGCCAGCGCTGCCAGCGCATTGGTATAGTTGTGTTGCCCGGAAAGTTTCATCTCTTTCACGTTCAACACTTTCTCGCCTTTCACCCGCAGCCAGGTTTCGCCCTGCTGATGATTCAGGTGATAGTCACCCATGTTGACGCCAAAGCTGACGCAGCGTTCATCCGCACCGCGAATCGGCATCGTTAAGGCATCATCGGCATTGACGACACAAACTTTCGCATTTTCGTAAATACGCAGCTTTGCCGCACGATATTGCTGCAATCCAAACGGATAGCGATCCATATGATCTTCAGTCACGTTCAGAATGGTCGCTGCCACCGCCTGTAAGCTGGAGGTGGTTTCCAGCTGGAAGCTCGACAGTTCCAGCACGTACAGTTCGCACTCGGCATCCAGCAGCATCAACGCAGGCAGGCCAATGTTGCCCCCCACGCCGACGTTAACACCTGCTGCTTTCGCCATTTCGCCCACTAAAGTGGTGACAGTGCTTTTGCCGTTAGAACCGGTGATCGCCACAATCGGTGCCTGCGCTTCGCGGCAGAACAGTTCGATATCGCCAACAATTTCAATTCCGGCATCGGCAGCGGCGCTTAAAGATGGATGCGCCAGCGCAATACCAGGGCTGGCGACGATCAGATCGGCTGCCATCAGCCACGCGTCATTAAGACCGCCAGTGTGACGTTCCACCGCTTCGGGTAATTTATCCAGGCCAGGCGGTGTCATACGTGTATCCATAACGCGCGGCGTCACGCCGCGAGCAAGGAAAAAGTCCACGCAGGAAAGCCCGGTGAGGCCCAGGCCGATAATAACGACATTTTTACCCTGGTAATCAGCCATGATTAACGTACCTTCAGCGTTGCCAGACCAATCAGGACCAGCATCAGCGAAATAATCCAGAAGCGCACAATGACGCGCGGTTCCGGCCAACCTTTCAGTTCATAGTGGTGATGAATCGGCGCCATGCGGAAAATACGTTGCCCGCGCAGTTTAAAGGAGCCGACCTGCAAAATAACCGACAGGGTTTCAACCACAAACACACCGCCCATAATCACCAGCAGGAATTCCTGACGCAGCAGCACAGCGATAATGCCCAGCGCGCCGCCTAATGCCAGCGAACCGACATCGCCCATAAAGACCTGCGCCGGATAGGTGTTAAACCACAAGAAGCCCAGCCCTGCCCCGACTATCGCGGTGCAGACAATAACCAGTTCCCCGGCGTGCCGCAGATACGGTATATGCAAGTAGCTGGCAAAGTTCATATTGCCGGTTGCCCACGCCACCAGCGCAAAACCACCGGCGACAAATACGGTCGGCATAATCGCCAGCCCGTCGAGGCCATCGGTCAGGTTTACCGCATTACCGGTACCAACAATGACGAAGTAAGCCAGCAGGATGTAGAACAGCCCCAGCTGCGGCATCACATCTTTAAAGAACGGCACCACCAGCTGCGTTGCTGGCGTGTCTTTCCCGGCAAGATACAGCGCAAAGGCGACGCCCAGCGCGATCACCGACATCCAGAAATACTTCCAGCGCGCAATCAGGCCCTTGGTGTCTTTACGCACCACTTTGCGATAGTCGTCGACAAAACCAATGATGCCGTAACCCACCAGCACCACAAGTACGCACCAGACATATGGGTTAGCGGGATAAGCCCACAGCAGTACGGAGATCACTATCGCCGTCAGGATCATTATCCCGCCCATGGTCGGCGTACCGCGCTTACTAAAGTGCGATTCCGGGCCATCGTTACGAACGACCTGACCAAAGGAGAGTTTTTGCAAATGGGCAATCATACGCGGGCCCATCCACAATGAGATAAACAGCGCGGTCAGCAGGCTGACGATGGCGCGAAACGTCAGATAGGAAAAGACGTTAAAGCCGGAATAATATTTGACCAAATGTTCGGCCAGCCAAACTAGCATGTCCCATTCTCCTGTAAAGCGCGTACCACCTCTTCCATGGCGGCACTACGTGAACCCTTAACTAAAATCGTAATCACCTGTTGCTCTGCAATCAGTGATTTAAGACGCGCAATTAACGCGGATTTATCAGCAAAATGTTCGCCAACGCCGCTGGCGGTGCTGATAACATGGCTTTGTTTACCCACGCTTAACACGCGGTCAATACCAGCCGCCTTCGCCGCTTCGCCCACCTGTACATGGCAGGCTTCGCTTTCAGCGCCCAGTTCCGCCATATCGCCCACCACCAGCACGCGGTAGCCAGGCATTTCAGCCAGTACCTGGACTGCTGCGGTCATTGAACCGACATTGGCGTTGTAGGAGTCGTCGAGCAACAACTGGTTTTCCGCCAGTTGAATCGGGAACAGACGCCCGGGAACGGCTTTCAGATTCGCCAGCCCCGCTTTGATAGCATCAAGCGTTGCGCCCACGGACATGGAGAGCGCGGCGGCTGCCAGCGCATTCGCAATATTGTGACGCCCCGGCAACGGCAGCAGAACATCGACGCTACCCGTTGGGGTTTGTAGCGTAAATTCCGTACCGTGCGAAGTCACATGGATATTGGTGGCGGTGAAATCGCTGTTGGCGGCATTCGGTGAGAAACGCCACACTTTGCGTGAGCCAATTACGCTCTGCCAGTTCAGCCAGTCGTTGTTGTCGGCATTCATAATGGCGATACCGTTTTCCGGCAGGCCGGTAAAGATTTCGCCTTTCGCTTTCGCGACACCAGCAAGCGAGCCGAAACCTTCCAGATGCGCCGCCGCCAGGTTGTTGACCAGCGCCGCTTCCGGGCGAGTCAGACTCACAGTCCAGGCAATTTCGCCCTGATGGTTCGCGCCAAGTTCAATAACTGCGTAATCGTATTCCGGCGTTAAGCGCAGCAGCGTCATTGGCACGCCGATGTCGTTGTTGAGATTGCCCGCGGTATAAAGCGTATTGCCGCACTGGCTTAAAATCGCCGCAGTCATCTCTTTAACGGAGGTTTTACCGGAGGAACCGGTCAGAGCAACCACGCGCGCCGGAACTTGCTGGCGAACCCATGCAGCCAGTTCACCAAATGCCAGACGCGTGTCTTTAACGATTAACTGCGGCAGGTCGATATCCAGTGGACGGCTGACCAGGAGCGCGCCTGCGCCCCCAGCTTTCGCCTGGTCGGCAAAATCGTGGGCATCGAAACGTTCGCCTTTCAGGGCAACAAACAGACAGCCTGGCGTCAGTTTCCGCGTGTCAGTCGTTACGGCATCCAGGGTGATATCCGCCCCTTTTAGTTCACCGTTGAGAATATCGGTAAGTTGGCTAAGGGTTACGCTAATCATGCGATCACCCCCAGCAAACGCGCCACCGTGACGCGATCGGAGTAGTCCAGGCGCTGATTGCCAACAATCTGGTAATCTTCATGGCCTTTGCCCGCGACCAGCACCACATCGTTCTCTTTAGCCTGCATAACGGCGCAAGTCACCGCTTCGGCACGACCTTCCATCACTTTGGCATGTCCGGCATCTAACATTCCCGCCAGAATATCGTTGATGATGGCGCGCGGTTCTTCGGTACGCGGGTTATCGTCAGTTACTACCGCCACGTCGGCAAACTCTTCAGCAATCGCCCCCATCAGTGGACGCTTGCCTTTATCACGATCGCCGCCACAGCCGAAGACGCACCACAGCTTGCCTGCACAGTGAAGTCGTGCAGCCTGCAAGGCTTTTTCCAGTGCATCCGGGGTGTGAGCATAATCCACAACCACCGTCGGTTTGCCCGGTGCAGTAAACACTTCCATACGTCCGCAAACCGGCTGCAGACGCGCGGCGGTTTTAAGCAGGTCAGCCAGCGGATACCCCAGTGCCAACAGCGTCGCCAGCGCGAGCAGCAAGTTGCTGACGTTAAAAGCGCCCATCAGGCGACTTTCAATTTCCCCATCGCCCCAGCTTGAGCTAAAGCGAATGGTTGCGCCGCTGTCGTGATAGTTCACGTCGGTCGCTTTCAACCAGCGGCCATGACAGTTCAGATTGATATGGTCTTCCATCGACACCGCAACTGCATCCGGCAGTTTTGCCAGCCAGCGACGGCCTACTTCGTCATCGGCGTTGACTATCGCCTGACCGCAATGATGTTCGGAGTAAAGCAGCCATTTTGCGGCTTCGTAATGTTCCATATCACCGTGATAATCAAGGTGATCGCGGCTTAAGTTGGTAAAGACCGACGCCGCAAATTTCAATGCCGCCACACGGTGCTGTACCAGCCCGTGGGAGGAAACTTCCATTGCGCAAAAAGTCGCGCCCTGATCCACCAGCCCCGCCAGCTCATGCTGAACGTCGACTGCCGAACCGGTCGTGTTTTCCGTCGGAATAACTTTACCCAGCAGGCCGTTACCTACGGTCCCCATCACCGCGCTGGTTTCACCAAGCAACTGACTCCACTGCGCCAGAAGCTGGGTAGTGGTGGTTTTGCCGTTGGTGCCCGTTACGCCCACGAGACGTAAATTGTCAGAGGGTTCATGGTAAAAGCGGCCCGCCAGCGCTGATAAACGCTCATTGAGCTGGCTGAGATAGATGACCGGTACGCCGTGCATTTCACGGATTTCACCATCGGTCGCCTCATCTTTTGCCTCTGCAATAATGGCAGCCACACCTTGCGCTATCGCCTGCGGGATATATCGACGCCCGTCCGCCTGATGACCTACTACAGCTACAAAAAGATCGCCCGACGCAGCCACACGGCTGTCGAGTGTCATCTCTCGCAGTGCTCGCGAAGGTGCGTTTGGCACCCACGGAGCAAGAAGGTCGCGCAAATTACGATCTGCCACCTGTCCCCTCGCCTTGATTAATCACAAATTCGTTTTTATCACCCGTTGTCAGCGCATCCGGTTCGATGTTCATGGTGCGCAATACGCCGCCCATGATGGCACCAAAGACCGGCGCGGAAACGGCGCCGCCGTAGTATTTACCCGCCTGCGGATCGTTAATAACAACAACCAGCGCGAAGCGCGGCTGACTCGCAGGCGCAACGCCTGCGGTATAAGCAATATATTTATTGATGTAGCGACCATCCGGCCCGACCTTTTTCGCGGTACCGGTTTTAATGGCGATACGATAGCCTTTAATCGCCGCCTTCACGCCACCCCCGCCCGGTAGCGCCACGCTTTCCATCATATGCACCACGGTGCGAACAATGGATTCCGGGAAGACACGTTCACCAGGAACCGGGGGGTCAACCTTGGTAATCGACAGCGGGCGATAGATACCATAGCTGCCAATGGTTGCGTAGACTCGCGCTAACTGTAACGGTGTCACCATTAGCCCGTAGCCGAAAGAGAAGGTGGCCCTCTCTATGTCAGACCACCGTTGTTTTTGAGGATATAAGCCACTGCGTTCTCCGACCAACCCCAAATTGGTCGCTTTTCCCAACCCAAAACGTGAGTAAGTATCTACTAACGCTGAGGACGGCATCGCTAACGCCAGCTTGGAAACACCGACGTTACTCGACTTCTGTAATACCCCGGTCAGGGTTAATTCGCTATAGCGCGCCACGTCTTTAATTTCGTGGCCGTTAATTCGATAAGGCACGGTATTAAGCACCGAGTTTTCCCGCACCACACCACGTTGCAACGCGGTCATCACCACCATCGGTTTGACAGTAGAGCCCGGTTCAAACACGTCGGTAATGGTACGGTTACGCATCGCCTCTTTTGGCGTGCCACTCAGATTGTTGGGGTTGTAAGACGGGCTGTTGGCCATCGCCAGCACTTCGCCGGTGTTGACATCCACCAGCACGGCGCTGCCGGATTCAGCCTTGTTAAAGGCCACGGCGTTGTTCAGTTCGCGGTAAACCAGCGCCTGCAGGCGTTCATCAATACTCAATGCCAGGTTGTGCGCAGCCTGGCTGTCGGTAGAAGAAATATCTTCGATTACACGGCCATAGCGGTCTTTACGCACAATACGTTCGCCCGGTTGCCCGGTAAGCCATTTATCAAAACTTTTCTCGACGCCCTCAATCCCCTGGCTATCAACGTTGGTAAAGCCAATGAGGTGAGCGGTCACTTCGCCAGACGGGTAGTAACGGCGAGATTCTTCGCGCAGATGAATCCCCGGCAGCTTCAGTTTTTTGATGTATTCAGCCATGTCAGGGTTAACCTGACGCGCCAGATAGATAAAGCGCCCTTTCGGGTTAGCATTAATACGGGCGGAAAGTTGATCCAGCGGAATATTGAGCGCGTTAGCCAGCGCCTTCCAGCGGTCACCGACGCTGATGCCACCAGCTTCATGCACTTCTTTCGGGTCGGCCCAGATCGCTTTTACTGGCACACTCACTGCTAACGGGCGACCAGAACGGTCGGTAATCATGCCGCGGGAGGTGGAGACTTGCTGAACGCGAAGAGAGCGCATGTCGCCCTCTTTCACCAGCATATCCGGGGAGATTACCTGCAACCAGGCAACGCGCCCCAGCAGGAAAGCCAGTGCCAATAAAATACAGCCGCATAACAACGCAAAACGCCAACTGATAAAGTTGGCATGTTCTTCCTGACGTTTTGGTTTCTGCGTTTTCGCCGCTGCTTTCATGCGTCGCGTTTATCCTTATTTTTGCACTACGATATTTTCTTGTGATGGATCAACATGCTGCATTTGCAGCTTCTCCGTGGCGATCCGTTCCACCCGGCTATGGTCGCCGAGCGCATTCTCTTCAAGAATGAGGTTGCGCCATTCAATGTCTAAAGCGTCTCGCTCCAGCACCAATTGTTCGCGCTGAGCGGTGAGCAAACGGGTATGGTGCGCCGTGGTCACCACAGTCACCGCCGTCAAAATAATGCAAATGAACAGGCAGAGCGGCAGCTTCCCAAACCGCAAAAGATCGTCACCGATAACGCCAGGCAAGGCATGGCGCTCGTGGCTTCCCATCGATCCTTTAACTTTGCTGAGGGCTTCTGTCACTCTGCTGATCATGCGTTCGTCCTCTCTGCAATACGCAGAACTGAACTACGGGCACGAGGGTTCTCAGCCACCTCTTCTTCGCCCGGCATCAACTTACCTAGTGCCCGCAACTGACGGCCACCCAGTTTTTTGAGCTGCTCTTCAGTCATCGGTAACCCTGCCGGAACTTGTGGACCGCGACTGTTTTCACGCATAAAGCGTTTCACAATACGATCTTCCAGCGAATGAAAACTGATGATCGAAAGCCGCCCGCCTGGGGCCAGCACGTTAAGCGAGCTTTTTAGCGCCTGCTCTATCTCCTCCAGTTCACTGTTCACCCAAATGCGCACCGCCTGGAAGGTACGGGTCGCGGGATGTTTGAATTTGTCTTTCACCGGCGTTGCCGCAGCAACGACTTCTGCCAGTTCTTTAGTGCGGGTCATCGGCTGTTCGCGGTTACGCTCGACAATGGCGCGTGCAATACGTTTAGCAAAACGCTCTTCGCCATAGGTTTTTAATACCCAGGCAATATCGGATTCTTCTGCGGTTTGTAGCCATTCGGCGGCAGACTGACCGCGCGTCGGGTCCATACGCATGTCCAACGGGCCATCGCGCATAAAGGAAAAACCGCGTTCAGCATCATCGAGTTGTGGTGAAGAGACGCCAAGATCGAGCAGAATGCCGTCGATCTTGCCGATAAGATCGCGCTCGGCGACATATTCGCCCAGCGCAGAGAAAGGTCCATGAATGATGGAGAAGCGCGGATCATCAATAGTCTTCGCGACGGCAATAGCCTGCGGGTCGCGATCGATTGCCAACAAGCGTCCCGTTTCGCCAAGTTGCGAAAGAATCAGACGTGAGTGACCACCGCGACCAAAAGTTCCATCAATGTAGATACCGTCAGGACGGATATTGAGGCCATTTACGGCTTCGTCCAGCAGTACCGTGGTATGTTTATAGTTTTCCATCATTTTATAGAGACAAGTCCTGCAGCCGCTCCGACAAGTTTTCGGTAACAGACTGTTCAGCGTCGATATCTTCCCTGACCTGTTGATGCCAGGTCGTTTCATCCCACAGTTCGAACTTATTGAACTGCCCGACCAGCATCACTTCTTTCGTCAGCCCGGCATGCTGCCGCAACACAGGCGCGATTAATAATCGACCTGCGCTATCCAGCTGACACTCACTGGCATGCCCTAACAGAAGGCGTTGAACACGACGTTCAACAGGGTTCATGCTCGAAAGACGCGATAATTTGTGCTCGATAATTTCCCATTCAGGAAGGGGGTAAAGCAGCAGGCACGGGTGATGAATGTCAATGGTACACACCATTTGACCGGCAGCGCTCCCGAGCAGTTCTTCCCGATAACGGGTAGGCACCGATAAGCGCCCTTTACTGTCGAGATTGACTAACGTTGCTCCCCGGAACATGCCAGTCTCCCCCCGATTACCACTTTATCCCACAAATTCCCACTAAAAGGAGTTTACGGAGCGGAGGAAAAGCTTGTCAAGCCAGGAACATTCCTTACCGAAGCAAAAAACCCAATGTTTACGGCTAATATCTGCATTGTTTAAAAATCGCCCAACAAACGAAGCAAATTAACGTCATGAATAGTTGTAAGAAAAAATCCCATTCATCATTACCGTTTTAAAAACGACTCAATTTTCCTTAATGGAAATATAAAGTGTCAGTTTGCGACGCGAGCGGCATTTTAGGACATATCTCCCCCGGATAACAGTCCCTGTTGCACGTGCGCCATGCCTGATACCAGCGACTTTGAACAAAAGTTTAGAAAAGTGTTTGTTTAATCGGCAATTGCCGATTTGCTTGTAACAAAATAATGCAATTGCAATCTACCGTTACGAGTTAATTATCATTCAACGCAGCGAATGGAGTTAATTGGCAGGATATTCAGGAGGGCTTATGGATAATTGTCCAGAATAGTCTTATTTACATTATGGATATCGATGTCCAATTACGTACTCAATGCGCCAGAGGTAAAATCCACTGGCGCATCTTTTCGTAATGTTTATCTACGGCTTAGTACACCACGACGATAGAGATTACGTTTAATGCGTGTTAAGCCTGGTTTTGGTTTGCGCGGTTCGTCCAGACTGGCGAGCACAATCTCCAGTACGCGTTCCGCAACATCGCGATGACGCTGGGCTACCGCCAGTACCGGACACTGTAAGAAGTCGAGCAATTCGTTGTCACCAAAGGTCGCAATTGCCAAATCAGAAGGCAGTTTGCCATCGCGGCGCAGCGTGACATCCATAACGCCTTGCAACAACGCAAATGAGGTGGTGAACAGCGCCTGCGGCATCGGATGCGTTTCCAGCCATTTTTCGAATAACTGGGCAGCGGTTTCCCGCTCATAACTGTTGGCATAAAGGAAATGCACTTCGCGTGGATCATCTTTCCAGGCGGTACGGAAACCCTGCTCGCGCAGGAAGCTGACAGAAAGCTCCGGCAACGCGCCAAGATAAAGCACCGTCTCAGCAGGAAACTTACGTAACTCTTCGGCCAGCATTTCTGCATCATCCTGGTCGGCACCCACAACGCTGGTGAAGTGTTCACGATCGAGGGCGCGGTCCAGCGCGACAATCGGGAACGGGTCGTTAGCCCAGCGTTGATAAAAAGGATGCTCCGGCGGCAGCGACGTCGAAACAATGATGGCATCGACCTGACGCTGCAAAAGATGCTCAATACAGCGCATTTCGTTGTCTGGCTGATCTTCGGAACAAGCAATCAGTAGTTGATAACCCCGTTGCCGCGCCTGACGTTCAAGATAATTAGCGATACGGGTGTAACTTGTGTTCTCCAGATCGGGGATCACAAGACCAATCGAACGTGTGCGTCCAGCACGAAGCCCAGCAGCCACGGCATTTGGGTGGTAATTGTGCTCACGCACCACTGCCATGACTTTTTCAACGGTTTTGTCGCTCACACGGTATTGCTTCGCTTTGCCGTTAATAACATAGCTTGCAGTGGTCCGCGACACTCCCGCCAGCCGAGCGATTTCATCCAGTTTCACAATTGCCCCTTGAGTAAAATGTAAAAACCATACCCATTGTACTGGCATGGGTTAAATTCATTAACATCTAAGCGCAGAAAATTAACTGCGGCAACTGCTTTTATTCCAGGTTCCCACTGAATTCGCAAAAAAAGCCCAACGTGACATGTTGGGCTGTAAATTGCGCATTGAGATCATTCTCAACGCATTATTTTATCGCCGCGCGAAAGTCCTACTACGCCGGAGCGAGCGACCTCCACAATTTTCGCCACATCGCGAATCGATGCTAAAAATGCATCAAGCTTATCGCTGGTTCCCGCCAATTGAACGGTATAAAGCGATGGCGTGACATCAATGATTTGCCCACGGAATATTTCCGTATTGCGCTTCACTTCGTCACGTCCATAGCCACTGGCCTGAATTTTCACCAGCATGATTTCCCGCTCAACATGCGCCCCCTGCCCCAGTTCGCTAACACGCAGCACATCGACCAGCTTGTGTAATTGCTTTTCAATCTGCTCCAACACTTTTTCATCGCCCACGGTCTGGATAGTCATACGCGATAATGTCGGATCGTCGGTTGGCGCAACGGTCAGGCTTTCAATGTTATAGCCCCGTTGGGAAAAGAGGCCGATCACGCGGGATAACGCGCCTGATTCATTTTCGAGTAATACGGATAATATCCGGCGCATAATCAGGTTCTCTCCGTTTTGCTTAACCACATTTCATCCATTCCGCCGCCACGAATCTGCATCGGGTAGACGTGCTCGCTGCCATCAACAGTGACATCAACAAACACCAGGCGATTATTGCGGACCTGTTCCAGTGCCTCGCTAAGTTTGTTTTCCAGCTCTTGCGGATGAGAGATCTGGATCCCAACATGGCCATAGGCTTCCGCCAGACGAACGAAATCCGGTAGCGACTGCATATAAGATTGTGAATGGCGGCCGGAATAGATCATGTCCTGCCACTGCTTCACCATCCCCAGATAGCGGTTATTGAGATTCACCACCAGCACCGGCAGTTCATATTGCAAAGCGGTAGACAGTTCCTGAATGTTCATCTGAATGCTGCCGTCGCCAGTGACACAGACCACGGTTTCTTCTGGCAATGCCATTTTGACACCCAGCGCCGCAGGCAAACCAAAGCCCATAGTGCCGAGGCCACCGGAATTGATCCAGCGGCGCGGTTTATCGAAAGGATAATAAAGCGCGGCGAACATCTGGTGCTGCCCGACGTCGGACGTGACATATGCATCACCTTTCGTTAGCCGCCAGAGTGTCTCGATCACCGCTTGCGGTTTAATCTTTTCGCTCTGAGTGTCGTATTTAAGGCACTGGCGAGCGCGCCACTGTTCAATCTGTTGCCACCAGTCACGAATTTCATCCAACGGTTGGTGAGCCGTTTCTTGTGCCAGCAACTCCAGCATTTGATCCAGCACCAACCGCGCGTCACCAACGATCGGAATGTCGGCGGTAACGGTTTTTGAGATCGACGTAGGATCGATATCAATATGTAAAACCGTTGCATTCGGGCAGTACTTGGCCAGATTGTTAGTGGTGCGATCGTCAAAGCGCACGCCGACCGCAAAAATAACATCGGCATTATGCATGGTCATATTGGCTTCGTAGGTGCCGTGCATTCCCAGCATCCCCAGCGCCTGACGATGCGTTGCCGGAAACGCCCCCAGCCCCATTAATGAAGAGACGACGGGAAGATTAAGCTGCTCAATAATCTGTTTGAGTTGTTGATGGCAACTCGCAGTCACGGCGCCGCCGCCAACGTAAACTACCGGTTTTTTCGCTGCCGCCAGTGTCTGCAATGCGCGTTTAATCTGCCCCTTATGACCCAGTGTGGTCGGGTTATAAGAGCGCATACTGACCGACTCCGGCCAGACGTAGGGTAATTTGTTCGCCGGATTAAGAATATCTTTCGGTAAATCAACCACCACTGGCCCAGGACGACCACTTGCCGCCAGCCAGAATGCTTTTTTCAGCACCTGAGGAATATCTTCCGTTTGCTTAACCAGGAAACTGTGTTTTACCACCGGGCGGGAAATTCCCACCATGTCGCACTCCTGAAAGGCATCGTAGCCTATCAGCGAGGTCGCTACCTGACCAGAAAGGACAACCAAGGGAATGGAGTCCATATAAGCAGTAGCGATACCGGTAATCGCGTTAGTCGCCCCAGGACCCGACGTCACCAGCACGACCCCCACTTCCCCGGTTGCACGTGCCAGGCCATCGGCCATATGCACAGCCGCTTGCTCATGACGAACTAATACGTGATCGATACCCCCCACGGTATGCAATGCATCGTAAATATCAAGGACCGCGCCTCCGGGATAACCGAATACTTGTTTAACGCCCTGATCGATAAGCGATCGGACGACCATCTCGGCTCCAGACAACATCTCCATGACCTGCCTCACTGTTTGGCGGAAAAAATGTGTAAAACACATTAACCGTCCGATCTTGCTTAAGCAATTGGCAGACAGAGTCACAAACGTGAAGAAATAAGAATAAACAGGAGGAAAGGAGAAAAGAAACGATAAAATACTCCAGAATGAAGGCGTAAATTGATAATAAATTGGCTAGATTCGGCTACTTACAGCAATTTCTCTATTTTTTTAATTTTTCATGAAATCTGGCGCACATGCATTTAGAACAAAATTCTACATTTAATAAAAAAAGCAGAATAAACCAGAAAGGAATGCCTGATTTATTCTGCTTTTGTTTAGCGTTTACATATAGAGACTAATTGCTCTTCCATCCACTGATGGCCTTTATCGCGCCCGGCAGCCTCATGCCAGGAGAGATAACAGGTTCTGCTATTCTGTTTTAACGGCAGCGGTAATATCTGTAATTCTAAAGATTCGGCGAACTCTTCAGCCAGCCAACGAGGCGCAATAGCGACCAGGTGAGTTTGCGACACCACGCTAAGGACGCTCATCATTGCCATGCCCTGATAAGCAATACTGGCTTGCTTATCTACTGTGTCGTACCACGGTTGACTAAATGAGGCGAAACGATCGAGCGAAACCGCCGCATGTTGTTCGTTATAAACATCATGTTTCAGTAATGGACCTTTAATATGCGGATGGTTCTTACTGGCTACCAGCACCATTTCATCTTTAAATAACGGCACACTGGTAAATTCAGGGCGGTGGAAATCTTCATAACTTATAACGAACTCCGTTTCCTGATAGCGCAACTGATGTTCAGTGTTCTGATTTAATGAAGACTTGAACATAACATGTATATTTGGCGCAATCTGCTCAATGTGATTATAAATCTGCGAGGTCAGAATGCTGTCTAACGGGCTGCAAACACAGAGATGGAATACCCGCTCGCTACTGGCAGGCTCAAAACCTGAACCCGGTAATTCGTTTTGCACTAATTGCAGCGCCTGGCGCACAGAACCAAAAAGTTGAAATGCGCGGGCAGTCGGTTGGATACCACGACCATAACGAACAAACAACTCGTCATTAAACATCACTTTCAGGCGTGCAACAGCGTTACTGACCGCAGGTTGCGACATTCCCAGAACATGAGCGGCACGAGTAATATTCTGCTCCTGCATCACGGCATCGAAAACAGTTAATAAGTTTAGATCGACCATGCGCAGCTGTGGCTTACTAAAATCTGCTGGTTCTGGATGATCTGTTTTTACCTCTGGCATACTTAACTCCACTGTCACACTTAACTCCCTTTTCCTTACCGGAATGCAGAAAAAAATAATCCTGAAAAATATGATTTACCATACATATAAAATAAGAAAAAGGAAAATGAGTAAAATTAGGAAAACATAAAGATAAGAGTTCTGTTTAAAACAAAACCCACCGCCGCGCAGAGAGTCATCCACCACAGCATGATTATCTATAATGTTTTTGTCACACAAACAATATAATCATAATCACCATGAATGCTCAATCATCCGTGATATGTATAAAATCGCCACTTTAATTAAAAATTTATATATTAATCACCCATATATTCCTTATTAACTTATCAATAATATAAGCCTCATCAATAATTAAACATTCATAAAATAAATAATTACAGAAAAATCATCAGGATGGGTTAGGTAATTGATACTATCTATATGCATATCACTTATTGATTAAATGCAATAAATTATGCTGAAGTATGTCAATTAATGAAAAGTGTGATCTGGCTGATAGAAATTAATATTGTTGGTTTATGTATACACAGCACAATTAGCTAATTTGATACATGCAAAATTACCGCTGAAAAGCCGCTTTTCTTACTACAGGGTTGACATCCGTTTTTGTATCCAGTAACTCTAAAAGCATATCGCATTCATCTGGAGCTGATTTAATGACTCACATCGTTCGCTTTATCGGTCTACTACTACTAAACGCATCTTCTTTGCGCGGTAGACGAGTGAGCGGCATCCAGCATTAAGCCAGCACGCAGTCAAAAAAAACCCGCGCCATTGCGCGGGTTTTTTTATGCCCGAAGCGAGGCGCTCTAAAAGAGACAAGGACCTAAACCATGAGCCAGCAAGTTATTATTTTCGATACCACATTACGCGACGGTGAACAGGCGTTACAGGCAAGTCTGAGTGCGAAAGAAAAACTGCAAATTGCGCTGGCCCTTGAGCGTATGGGTGTTGACGTAATGGAAGTTGGTTTCCCCGTCTCTTCGCCGGGCGATTTTGAATCGGTGCAAACCATCGCCCGCCAGGTCAAAAATAGCCGCGTATGCGCGTTAGCTCGCTGCGTGGAAAAAGATATCGATGTGGCGGCTGAATCTCTGAAAGTCGCCGAAGCCTTCCGTATTCATACCTTTATTGCTACCTCCCCAATGCACATCGCCACCAAGCTGCGCAGCACGCTGGATGAAGTGATCGAACGCGCTATCTATATGGTGAAGCGCGCCCGTAATTACACCGATGACGTTGAATTTTCTTGCGAAGATGCCGGACGTACACCCATTGCCGATCTGGCGCGAGTGGTCGAAGCGGCGATTAATGCCGGTGCCACCACCATCAACATTCCGGACACCGTGGGCTACACCATGCCGTTTGAGTTCGCCGGAATCATCAGCGGACTGTATGAACGCGTGCCTAACATCGACAAAGCCATTATTTCCGTACATACCCACGACGATTTGGGCCTGGCGGTGGGCAACTCACTGGCGGCGGTACATGCCGGTGCACGCCAGGTGGAAGGTGCAATGAACGGGATCGGCGAGCGTGCCGGAAACTGTTCACTGGAAGAAGTCATCATGGCGATCAAAGTTCGTAAGGATATCCTCAACGTCCACACCGCCATTAATCACCAGGAGATATGGCGCACCAGCCAGTTAGTTAGCCAGATTTGTAATATGCCGATCCCGGCAAACAAAGCCATTGTTGGCAGCGGCGCATTCGCACACTCCTCCGGCATCCACCAGGATGGCGTGCTGAAAAACCGCGAAAACTACGAAATCATGACACCAGAATCTATTGGTCTGAACCAAATCCAGCTGAATCTGACCTCTCGTTCGGGGCGTGCGGCGGTGAAACATCGCATGGATGAGATGGGGTATAAAGAAAGTGAATATAATTTAGACAATTTGTACGATGCTTTCCTGAAGCTGGCGGACAAAAAAGGTCAGGTGTTTGATTACGATCTGGAGGCGCTGGCCTTCATCGGTAAGCAGCAAGAAGAGCCGGAGCATTTCCGTCTGGATTACTTCAGCGTGCAGTCTGGCTCTAACGATATTGCCACTGCCGCCGTCAAACTGGCCTGCGGCGAGGAAATCAAAGCAGAAGCCGCCAACGGTAACGGTCCGGTCGATGCCATCTACCAGGCGATTAACCGCATCACTGACTATAACGTCGAACTGGTGAAATACAGCCTGACCGCCAAAGGTCACGGTAAAGATGCGCTGGGTCAGGTGGATATCGTCGCCAACTACAATGGTCGCCGCTTCCACGGCGTCGGCCTGGCCACCGATATTGTCGAGTCCTCCGCCAAAGCCATGGTGCACGTACTGAACAATATCTGGCGCGCCGCAGAAGTCGAAAAAGAGTTGCAACGCAAAGCTCAACACAACGAAAACAACAAGGAAACCGTGTGATGTCGAAGAATTACCATATTGCCGTTTTGCCCGGAGATGGGATCGGGCCGGAAGTGATGACCCAGGCGCTGAAAGTGCTGGATGCCGTGCGCAACCGCTTTGCGATGCGCATCACCACCAGCCATTACGATGTAGGCGGCGCAGCCATTGATAACCACGGACAGCCGCTGCCGCCTGCGACGGTTGAAGGTTGCGAGCAAGCCGATGCCGTGCTGTTTGGCTCGGTAGGCGGCCCGAAGTGGGAACATTTACCACCAGACCAGCAACCAGAACGCGGCGCGCTGTTGCCTTTGCGTAAGCACTTCAAATTATTCAGCAATCTGCGTCCGGCAAAACTGTATCAGGGGCTGGAAGCATTCTGTCCACTGCGTGCTGACATTGCCGCTAACGGCTTCGACATCCTGTGCGTGCGCGAACTGACCGGCGGCATCTATTTTGGTCAGCCAAAAGGCCGCGAAGGTAGCGGACAATATGAAAAAGCGTTTGATACCGAGGTGTATCACCGTTTTGAGATCGAACGTATCGCCCGTATCGCGTTTGAATCTGCCCGCAAGCGTCGTCGCAAAGTCACCTCAATCGACAAAGCCAATGTGCTGCAATCCTCTATTTTATGGCGGGAAATTGTTAATGAGATCGCCATTGAATATCCGGATGTCGAACTGGCGCATATGTACATCGACAACGCCACCATGCAGCTGATTAAAGATCCATCACAGTTTGACGTTCTGCTGTGCTCCAACCTGTTTGGCGACATTCTGTCTGATGAGTGTGCGATGATCACTGGCTCGATGGGGATGTTGCCTTCCGCTAGCCTGAACGAGCAAGGTTTTGGTCTGTATGAACCGGCGGGTGGCTCGGCACCAGATATCGCAGGCAAAAACATCGCCAACCCGATTGCGCAAATTCTGTCGCTGGCGCTGCTGCTGCGCTACAGCCTGGATGCCGATGATGCGGCTTGCGCCATTGAACGCGCGATTAACCGCGCATTAGAAGAAGGCATTCGCACCGGGGATTTAGCCCGTGGCGCTGCCGCCGTTAGTACCGATGAAATGGGCGATATCATTGCCCGCTATGTGGCAGAAGGGGTGTAATCATGGCTAAGACGTTATACGAAAAATTGTTCGACGCTCACGTAGTGTACGAAGCCGAAAACGAAACCCCGCTGTTATATATCGACCGCCACCTGGTGCATGAAGTGACCTCACCGCAGGCGTTCGATGGCCTGCGCGCCCACGGTCGCCCGGTGCGTCAGCCGGGGAAAACCTTCGCCACCATGGATCACAACGTCTCCACCCAGACCAAAGACATTAATGCCTGCGGTGAAATGGCGCGGATCCAGATGCAGGAGCTGATCAAAAACTGCAAAGAATTTGGCGTCGAGCTGTATGACCTGAATCACCCGTATCAGGGGATCGTCCACGTGATGGGGCCGGAACAGGGCGTCACCTTACCAGGGATGACCATTGTCTGCGGCGACTCGCATACCGCTACCCACGGCGCTTTTGGCGCACTGGCGTTTGGTATCGGTACTTCTGAAGTTGAACACGTGCTGGCAACGCAAACCCTGAAACAGGGCCGCGCGAAGACCATGAAAATTGAAGTCCAGGGCATAGCCGCGCCGGGCATTACCGCGAAAGATATCGTGCTGGCAATTATCGGTAAAACCGGCAGCGCTGGCGGCACCGGGCATGTGGTGGAGTTTTGCGGCGAAGCAATCCGTGATTTAAGCATGGAAGGTCGTATGACCCTGTGCAATATGGCAATCGAAATGGGCGCGAAAGCCGGTCTGGTTGCACCTGACGAAACCACCTTTAACTATGTCAAAGGCCGTCTGCATGCGCCGAAAGGCAAAGATTTTGACGATGCCGTCGCCTACTGGAAGACCCTGCAAACCGACGAAGGTGCAACTTTCGATACAGTTGTGACTCTGCAAGCAGAAGAGATCGCCCCGCAGGTCACCTGGGGAACTAACCCCGGTCAGGTGATCTCCGTGAATGACAATATTCCCGATCCGGCTTCGTTTACCGATCCGGTTGAGCGCGCGTCGGCAGAAAAAGCGTTGGCCTATATGGGGCTGAAACCGGGTATTCCATTGACCGAAGTCGCTATCGATAAAGTGTTTATCGGTTCTTGTACCAACTCACGTATTGAAGATTTACGCGCGGCGGCGGAAATCGCCAAAGGGCGAAAAGTCGCGCCAGGTGTACAGGCACTGGTGGTTCCCGGCTCTGGCCCGGTAAAAGCTCAGGCGGAAGCGGAAGGTCTGGACAAAATCTTTATTGAAGCCGGTTTTGAATGGCGCTTGCCTGGTTGCTCAATGTGTCTGGCGATGAATAACGACCGTCTGAATCCGGGCGAACGTTGTGCCTCCACCAGCAACCGTAACTTTGAAGGCCGCCAGGGGCGCGGCGGGCGCACGCATCTGGTCAGCCCGGCAATGGCTGCCGCCGCTGCTGTGACCGGACATTTCGCCGACATTCGCAACATTAAATAAGGAGCAGACCATGGCAGAGAAATTTATCAAACATACAGGCCTGGTGGTTCCGCTGGATGCCGCCAATGTCGATACCGATGCGATTATCCCGAAACAGTTTTTGCAGAAAGTGACGCGTACAGGTTTTGGCGCGCATCTGTTTAACGACTGGCGTTTTCTGGATGAAAAAGGCCAACAGCCAAACCCGGACTTCGTGCTGAACTTCCCGCAGTATCAGGGCGCTTCCATTTTGCTGGCGCGGGAAAACTTCGGCTGCGGCTCCTCGCGTGAGCACGCGCCGTGGGCATTGACCGATTACGGTTTTAAAGTGGTGATTGCGCCGAGTTTCGCTGACATCTTCTACGGCAACAGCTTCAACAACCAGCTGCTGCCGGTGAAATTAAGCGATGCGGAAGTGGACGAGCTGTTTGCGCTGGTGCAAGCCAGTCCGGGGATTCATTTCGACGTGGACCTAGAAGCGCAAGAGGTGAAAGCGGGTGAGAAAATCTATCGGTTTAGCATCGATGCCTTCCGCCGCCACTGCATGATGAATGGGCTGGACAGCATCGGTCTGACGCTGCAGCACGACGACGCTATTGCCACTTATGAAGAGAAGCAACCAGCATTTATGCGTTAGTTTGTACGCCGTCCGGCACTCAATCGCCAAAAAGAAAAAAGCCAGCAGATAATCACTGCTGGCGTGGCGATTAACACCAATACTCAGTCACACATGATGTCCGCAAATCAGTATTCAGAATCACTCCCCTCCCACTGCATCAGCTCTTCAAGCATGGTTAATCGTTGTGGAACGCTTAACCAACGCAGCCAGCACAACGTCGCTGTCGCGGTAAAGTAGTGCTGATAAAACTGACGCATGGGACACCTCCTTGCTTCATCGTTAAGAATTATTGACTTAATATAGGGAAAATAAAATTGCTGACTTTTGCGCAGGAGTTCCCCTTTTATGCCATCAGCTCGTCTGCAACAACAATTCATCCGCCTGTGGCAATGCTGCGACGGTAAATCTCAGGAGACCACGCTGAACGAACTGGCGGAGTTGCTCAACTGTTCCCGTCGCCATATGCGCACGCTCCTGAACACCATGCAGGATCGCGGCTGGCTGACGTGGGAGGCGGAGGTTGGACGCGGTAAACGTTCGCGTTTAACCTTCCTGTATACCGGGCTGGCGCTTCAGCAACAGCGGGCAGAAGATTTGCTTGAACAGGATCATATCGACCAACTGGTGCAGCTGGTTGGCGACAAAACGGCTGTGCGGCAAATGCTGATTTCCCATCTGGGCCGCAGCTTCCGCCAGGGGCGGCACATCCTGCGCGTGCTCTACTATCGCCCGTTGCGTAATCTGCTGCCTGGCAGCGCATTACGCCGTTCCGAAACGCATATCGCCCGGCAAATCTTCAGCGCGTTAACCCGCATAAATGAGGAAAATGGGGAACTGGAGGCGGACATCGCCCACCACTGGCAGCAAATTTCCCCACTCCACTGGCGCTTCTTTTTGCGCCCCGGGGTCCATTTTCATCATGGTCGTGAACTGGAAATAGACGACGTCATCGCCTCGTTGAAGCGGATCAATACGCTGCCGCTCTATTCCCACATCGCTGAAATTGTGTCGCCGACGCCCTGGACGCTGGATATTCATCTCACTCAGCCAGATCGCTGGTTGCCGTTACTGCTGGCGCAAGTTCCGGCGATGATCCTGCCGCGTGAATGGGAAACCCTCAGCAATTTTGCCAGCCACCCTATCGGTACCGGTCCGTATGCGGTAATGCGTAACAGCACTAACCAACTGAAAATTCAGGCATTCGATGATTTCTTCGGTTATCGGGCATTAATCGACGAAGTTAACGTCTGGGTCTTGCCGGAAATTGCCGATGACCCCGCAGGAGGCCTGATGCTGAAAGGGCCGCAGGGCGAGGAAAAAGAGATTGAAAGTCGCCTTGAAGAAGGTTGCTACTATCTACTGTTCGACAGTCGCACCCATCGCGGAGCGAATCAGCAAGTCAGAGACTGGATAAGCTATGTGCTTTCGCCGACCAATCTGGTTTATTTCGCCGAGGAACAGTACCAGCAACTGTGGTTTCCGGCCTATGGGCTGCTCCCCCGCTGGCACCATGCCCGCCCAACACATTGCGAAAAACCTGCCGGACTGGAACATCTCACCCTGACCTTTTATCAGGATCACATTGAACATCGGGTGATTGCCAGGATCATGCAGCAGATTCTGGCAAGTCACCAGGTCACGCTGGAAATCAAAGAGATCAGCTACGATCAGTGGCACGAAGGTGAGATCGAAAGCGACATCTGGCTTAACAGCGCCAACTTTACGCTGCCGCTGGATTTTTCGCTGTTCGCACACTTGTGCGAAGTGCCGCTGCTACAACACTGTATTCCTCTCGACTGGCAAGCCGACGCCACGCGCTGGCGCAACGGCGAGATGAACCTGGCGAACTGGTGCCAGCGGTTAGTAGCCAGCAAAGCGATGGTGCCGCTGATCCACCACTGGCTGATTATTCAGGGGCAACGCAGTATGCGCGGCCTGCGCATGAACACCCTCGGCTGGTTCGATTTTAAATCAGCGTGGTTTGCGCCACCGGATCCATGATTGCTGGTTGATAACAAAATCACTACACTAACGCCGTTCTCAACGGGGTGCCACGCAGACGCGTGCGCTGAGAAAATACCCGTCGAACCTGATCCGGATAACGCCGGCGAAGGGATTTGAGGCTCCTTCTCAAGTCCTTTGCCACTCTTTTTTGAGGTGCAAAGTGTTAAAAAAATGTCTTCCCCTGCTGTTGCTGTGCACAGCGCCTGTTTTCGCTAAACCCGTTCTGACTGTTTATACCTACGATTCCTTCGCCGCCGACTGGGGGCCTGGTCCGGTGGTCAAAAAAGCCTTTGAAGCCGACTGTAATTGCGAACTGAAACTGGTGGCGCTGGAAGATGGCGTTTCGCTTCTCAACCGTCTACGGATGGAAGGCAAAAACAGCAAAGCCGATGTGGTGCTGGGGCTGGATAACAATCTGTTAGACGCCGCCAGTAAAACCGGACTGTTTGCCAAAAGCGGTGTGGCAGCGGGTGCAGTAAACATTCCCGGCGGCTGGAATAATGACACTTTCGTACCGTTTGATTACGGCTACTTCGCCTTCGTCTATGACAAAAACAAACTGAAAAATCCGCCGCAAAGCCTGAAGGAGCTGGTTGAGAGCGATCAAAACTGGCGAGTGATTTATCAGGATCCGCGCACCAGTACGCCGGGGCTGGGTCTGCTGTTGTGGATGCAAAAAGTCTATGGCGATGACGCCCCGCAAGCCTGGCAGAAGCTGGCGAAGAAAACTGTCACGGTCACCAAAGGCTGGAGCGAAGCCTACGGCCTGTTTTTAAAAGGCGAAAGCGATCTGGTACTGAGTTACACCACCTCTCCGGCTTATCACATTCTCGAAGAGAAGAAAGATAACTACGCCGCTGCGAACTTCAGCGAAGGTCACTATCTGCAGGTGGAAGTTGCCGCCCGCACCGCTGCCAGCAAGCAGCCGGAGCTGGCGCAAAAATTCCTCCAGTTTATGGTTTCTCCGGCTTTCCAGAATGCGATTCCAACTGGCAACTGGATGTATCCGGTAGCAAACGTCACGCTGCCTGCCGGGTTTGAACAATTGACCAAACCAGCAACCACGCTGGAGTTCACGCCAGCCGAAGTGGCGGCACAACGTCAGACCTGGATTAGCGAATGGCAACGCGCCGTCAGCCGTTAATTCCCGGCTGGTTAATTCCAGGTGTAAGCGCTGCTACGCTTGTGGTGGCGGTTGCACTGGCGGCGTTTCTCGCCCTGTGGTGGAACGCGCCGCAGGGTGACTGGGCAACAATCTGGCAGGACAGCTACCTGTGGCATGTGGTGCGTTTCTCCTTCTGGCAGGCGTTTCTTTCGGCGCTGCTCTCTGTCGTTCCTGCGATTTTCCTCGCCCGCGCCCTCTACCGCAGGCGCTTTCCGGGGCGGCAGGCGCTGTTGCGTCTGTGCGCAATGACCTTGATCCTCCCGGTGCTGGTCGCCGTTTTCGGCATTCTTAGCGTCTATGGTCGCCAGGGCTGGCTGGCATCGCTCTGGCAATCGCTTGGTCTGGAGTGGACCTTTTCGCCCTACGGCCTGCAAGGCATTTTGCTGGCGCACGTATTTTTTAATCTGCCGATGGCGAGCCGCTTATTACTCCAGGCGCTGGAAAACATTCCCGGCGAGCAGCGCCAGCTTGCTGCCCAGCTTGGGATGCGCGGCTGGCACTTCTTTCGTTTCGTCGAATGGCCGTGGTTACGGCGACAAATTCCGCCGGTTGCTGCGCTTATCTTTATGCTCTGTTTCGCCAGCTTCGCCACCGTGCTATCGCTGGGGGGCGGTCCGCAGGCGACCACTATCGAGCTGGCAATCTATCAGGCGCTGAGTTACGACTACGATCCTGCCCGCGCGGCGATGCTGGCGCTGATCCAGATGGTGTGTTGCCTCGGACTGGTGCTATTGAGTCAGCGATTGAGTAAGGCCATTGCGCCTGGTACCACGTTGGTTCAGGGCTGGCGCGACCCGGACGATCGTCTGCATAGCCGCATTTTCGATACGGTATTGATCGTGCTGGCGCTGCTGCTGTTGCTGCCACCGTTACTGGCGGTGATTGTCGATGGGGTAAATCGCCAGTTGCCGGAAGTGCTGGCACAACCGGTGCTGTGGCAGGCGCTGTGGACCTCGTTGCGTATTGCGCTGGCGGCAGGCGTATTGTGCGTAGTGCTGACCATGATGCTGCTATGGAGCAGTCGCGAACTGCGGGCGCGGCAAAAAATGCTGGCGGGTCAGGCGCTGGAGATGAGCGGCATGTTGATCCTCGCCATGCCGGGGATTGTGCTGGCAACGGGCTTCTTTTTGCTGCTCAACAACACTATTGGCCTGCCACAATCTGCTGACGGCATTGTGATTTTCACCAATGCGTTAATGGCGATCCCTTACGCGCTGAAGGTGCTGGAAAACCCAATGCGCGATATCACCGCCCGCTACAGCATGTTGTGTCAGTCGCTGGGTATTGAAGGCTGGTCGCGCTTAAAAGTGGTGGAGCTGCGCGCTCTGAAACGTCCGCTGGCGCAGGCGCTGGCCTTTGCCTGCGTGTTGTCGATTGGTGATTTTGGCGTGGTGGCGTTGTTCGGTAACGATGATTTCCGCACCCTGCCGTTTTATCTCTACCAGCAAATTGGCTCTTATCGCAGCCAGGACGGCGCGGTCACCGCGTTAATTCTGCTGCTGCTCTGTTTTCTGCTGTTTACCGTGATTGAAAAACTACCGGGGCGAAATGTTAAAACTGACTGATATCACCTGGCTTTACCACCATTTGCCGATGCGTTTTAGCTTAACGGTGGAGCGCGGCGAGCAGGTGGCGATCCTCGGGCCAAGCGGCGCGGGTAAAAGTACCCTACTGAATTTGATCGCCGGTTTTCTGACGCCAGCCAGCGGTTCGCTGACTATCGACGGCGTTGATCACACCACGACGCCGCCGTCACGCCGTCCGGTATCGATGCTGTTTCAGGAGAACAACCTGTTCAGTCACCTGACGGTCGCGCAGAACATCGGGCTGGGGCTTAATCCAGGACTGAAGCTGAACGCGGCACAGCAGGAGAAAATGCATGCTATCGCACGCCAGATGGGGATTGATAATTTAATAACGCGGTTACCGGGCGAGCTTTCCGGCGGTCAGCGGCAGCGCGTGGCTCTGGCGCGTTGCCTGGTGCGCGAACAGCCGATTTTATTGCTCGATGAACCGTTCTCGGCGCTCGACCCGGCGCTGCGTCAGGAGATGCTGACGCTGGTCAGTACAAGCTGTCAGCAGCAAAAAATGACGTTATTGATGGTGTCGCACAGTGTGGAAGATGCGGCGCGGATAGCCACGCGCTCGGTGGTGGTCGCCGACGGGCGCATCGCCTGGCAGGGTATGACCGATGAGTTGTTGAGTGGTAAGGCGAGTGCTTCGGCGCTGTTGGGAATTACAGGTTAATATGCACTGTCGGATGCGGCGTGAACGCCTTATCCGACGTTTTGTCCGCATCAGGCGCCCCGCACAAGACTATCCTCTAAACCCCAACCACTTTACGCAATATATCGATATACACCGGCATCAACGGATGGCGAATTAACACCACCAGCGCCACCACGCCAATGGCAGAAATCAACGGCGCCAGCCACAACAAATGACCACGCGACAAATAATGACTTAAACGATCGGTTACCTTGCCGCTGCGCCATAATCGCCAGCACAACCAACCGCCAACCCACAAAAACACCGCCGTCGCCAGCAGCAACCATTTAAACTCGCCACTCTGCATTCCGGCAGGAATATCGATCGCCGCGCCTGCCAGAATCCCCGGCAGGAAGTAAAACGGAGGCCATAACAGGCAGCCGATAATATTTGGCGTGATAAATTTCGCCACAGGCAGATCCAGCATCCCCGCCACCATTGGCACTAGCGGGCGCGTCGGCCCGATAAAGCGCCCGACCAGAATGGTAAACATGCTGTGTTGATGCAGCGCATGCTCGGTTTTATCGAGTAACGCTTTGTTTTTCTTCAGAAATGACCAGCGATGCAGCGGCTTTTTAAACCGCCAGCCCAGCCAGAAGGAGATCCAGTCGCCCATCAGGCAGCCAACAATCCCCGCCAGCCAGGCGTGCCAGAAACTTAACTCGCCGCTACCTATCAGCGCCCCCAGCCCCGCCATCAGCACCGTACCGGGCAGAATCAAACCGACCAGCGCCAGTGACTCCAGAAAGGCCACCAACACCACCGCCATCAATGAATACACAGTGGATTGGGTAATAAAGTGTTCCAGCAATGCTTGCATAATGTGCCTGTCAAATGGACGAAGCAGGGATTCTGCAAACCCAATGCTACTCCGTCAAGCCGTCAATCGTCTGATTCGTTACCAATTATGACAACCTGAGAGCTACATCATTCACTTTTTCTTCACAACCGGCACGAAACTCGCTCGGGCTGGCACCTGTGCATTTTTTAAATACCCGTGAGAAATAGAGTTGATCATCAAAGCCAACATTGCGCCCGACGGTGGCGATAGGCATACGAGTCGTGCTCAATAGCAGCTTCGCCTGACTGATGCGTTGATCTTCGCGCCAGCTTAAGACACTAATCCCTAATTGCTGGCGGAACAGATGCGACAGACGCGACGGAGACAAGCAGACATGCTGTGCGACACTGGCGATATCAAAATTGCTGTCCGCAAGGTGATCGCTGATGTACTGACAAGCCTCGCGTACCCGATTATCCATTGGCGGATGTAGCGACTCATTAATGACTTCCATGCGCCGCAGTAACAATTGCTCAAGAAGATTTATCGCCAGCAACTCCGAATAGCGCCCTTCCACTTGTCCGGCATTGATAATTTGCCCGAACAAATCGCTGAAATGCGGCTGATGCGCTTCGTTCGGGCGAAAGAAACCGGTATTGGCAAATATCGACGGCCAGTTAAGCCATTCGTGCCAGTAAGCGCGGGGGCGAAAGTAAACCCACTGGTGATACCATTCGCGGGCCTCCGGATGACGACCGTAGTGATGAATTTCTCCCGGCGGGAATAGCAAAATATCGCCTGGTCGGCAGACAAATTCTCGCCCCTGGTTTTTCACTATGCCCTGTCCGCGAATGGTGAGATTGAGAATATAGCCTTTCATTCCCAGCGGTCGGTCGATAAAAAAATCGAGATAACCGTTGGCCTCAATCGGCGTTAAACCCGCCACCAGATGGGCGTTGAACGAGTAACCCGGCAGCAAGGGATCATTTTGCGCTTCAGCCATACTTTTCATACTCCCGCCATTCAGAGAAGAAACCAATTGTCCATATTGCATCAGACATTGCCGTCACTGCGTCTTTTACTGGCTCTTCTCGCTAATCCAACCGGCAACCCCGCTTGTGAAAAGCATTTTGTAACAAAGGGGGGCAATAGCCATAACAAAAACGCGTAACAAAAGTGTCTATAATCACGGCAGAAAAGTCCACATTGATTATTTGCACGGCGTCACACTTTGCTATGCAATAGCATTTTTATCCATAAGATTAGCGGTTCCTGCCTGACGCTTTTTTTCGCAACTCTCTACTGTTTCTCCATACCCGTTTTTTTGGATGGAGTGAAACGATGGCGATTGCAATTGGCCTCGATTTTGGCAGTGATTCTGTGCGAGCTTTGGCGGTGGAATGCGCCACCGGTGAAGAGATCGCCACCAGCGTAGAGTGGTATCCCCGTTGGCAGGAAGGGCAATTTTGTGACGCCCCGAATAACCAGTTCCGTCATCACCCGCGTGACTACATTGAGTCAATGGAAGCGGCGCTGAAAACCGTGCTGGCAGAACTTAGCGCCGAACAGCGCGCAGCGGTGGTCGGGATTGGCGTGGACACCACCGGCTCCACGCCTGCACCAATCGACGCCGACGGCAACGTGCTTGCGCTGCGCCCGGAGTTTGCCGAAAACCCGAACGCGATGTTCGTTTTGTGGAAAGACCACACGGCGGTTGAAGAAGCGGAAGAGATCACCCGCTTGTGTCATACACCGGGCAAAACTGACTACTCTCGCTATATTGGCGGTATTTATTCCAGCGAATGGTTCTGGGCAAAAATCCTGCATGTGACTCGCCAGGATAGCGCCGTGGCGCAATCTGCCGCATCGTGGATTGAACTGTGCGACTGGGTACCCGCCCTACTCTCCGGCACCACACGCCCGCAGGATATTCGCCGCGGACGCTGTAGCGCCGGGCATAAATCTCTGTGGCACGAAAGCTGGGGCGGTTTACCTCCAGCCAGTTTCTTTGACGAACTGGACCCGATCCTCAATCGCCATTTGCCTTCCCCGCTGTTCACTGACACCTGGACTGCCGATATTCCGGTGGGCACCTTATGCCCGGAATGGGCGCAGCGTCTCGGTCTGCCTGAAAGCGTGGTGATTTCCGGCGGCGCGTTTGACTGCCATATGGGCGCAGTCGGCGCGGGCGCACAGCCTAACGCGCTGGTAAAAGTTATCGGTACTTCCACCTGCGACATTCTGATTGCCGACAAACAGAGCGTTGGCGAGCGTGCAGTTAAAGGCATTTGCGGTCAGGTTGATGGCAGCGTGGTTCCTGGATTTATCGGTCTGGAAGCAGGTCAGTCGGCGTTTGGTGATATCTACGCCTGGTTTGGTCGCGTACTCGGCTGGCCGCTGGAACAGCTTGCCGCCCAGCATCCGGAACTAAAAGAGCAAATCAAAGCCAGCCAGAAACAACTGCTTCCGGCGCTGACCGAAGCATGGGCCAAAAATCCGTCTCTGGATCACCTGCCAGTGGTACTCGACTGGTTTAATGGTCGTCGCACGCCAAACGCTAACCAACGCCTGAAAGGGGTGATTACCGACCTGAACCTCGCTACCGACGCTCCGCTACTGTTCGGCGGTTTAATTGCCGCTACCGCTTTTGGCGCGCGCGCTATTCAGGAGTGCTTCACTAACCAGGGGATCGCCGTAAACAACGTGATGGCGCTGGGCGGCATCGCGCGGAAAAACCAGGTGATTATGCAAGCCTGCTGCGACGTGCTGAATCGCCCGCTGCAAATTGTTGCCTCTGATCAGTGTTGCGCGCTCGGTGCGGCGATTTTCGCTGCCGTCGCCGCGAAAGTGCATGCCGACATCCCATCAGCCCAGCAAAAAATGGCCAGTGCGGTAGAGAAAACCCTGCAACCACGTACCGAACAGGCACAACGCTTTGAACAGCTTTATCGCCGCTATCAGCAGTGGGCGATAAGCGCCGAACAACATTATCTTCCAACTTCCGCCCCGGCACAGGCTGCCCAGGCCGTTCCGACTCTATAAGGACACGACAATGACGATTTTTGATAATTATGAAGTGTGGTTTGTAATTGGCAGCCAGCATTTGTATGGCCCGGAAACCCTGCGTCAGGTCACCCAACATGCCGAGCACGTCGTTAATGCGCTGAATACGGAAGCGAAACTGCCCTGCAAACTGGTGCTGAAACCGCTGGGTACCACGCCGGACGAAATCACCGCAATTTGCCGCGATGCCAATTACGACGATCGTTGCGCGGGTCTGGTGGTATGGCTGCACACCTTCTCCCCGGCCAAAATGTGGATCAACGGCCTGACCATGCTCAACAAACCGTTGCTGCAATTCCACACCCAGTTTAACGCGGCGCTACCGTGGGACAGCATCGACATGGACTTTATGAACCTGAACCAGACTGCACATGGCGGTCGCGAGTTCGGTTTCATCGGCGCGCGTATGCGTCAGCAACATGCCGTCGTTACCGGTCACTGGCAGGATAAACAAGCACATGAGCGTATCGGCTCCTGGATGCGTCAGGCGGTATCTAAACAGGATACCCGTCATCTGAAAGTCTGCCGTTTTGGCGATAACATGCGTGAAGTGGCGGTCACTGACGGCGATAAAGTTGCCGCACAGATCAAGTTCGGTTTCTCCGTCAATACCTGGGCAGTTGGCGATCTGGTGCAGGTGGTGAACTCCATCAGCGACGGCGATGTTAACGCGCTGGTCGATGAGTACGAAAGCAGCTACACCATGACACCTGCCACACAAATCCACGGCGAAAAACGACAGAACGTGCTGGAAGCGGCGCGTATTGAGCTGGGGATGAAGCGTTTCCTGGAACAAGGTGGCTTCCACGCGTTCACCACCACTTTTGAAGATTTACACGGTCTGAAACAGCTTCCTGGCCTGGCCGTACAGCGTCTGATGCAGCAAGGCTACGGCTTTGCGGGCGAAGGCGACTGGAAAACTGCCGCCCTGCTTCGCATCATGAAGGTGATGTCAACCGGTCTGCAGGGCGGCACCTCCTTTATGGAGGACTACACCTATCACTTCGAGAAAGGTAATGACCTGGTGCTCGGCTCCCACATGCTGGAAGTCTGCCCGTCGATCGCCGTAGAAGAGAAACCGATCCTCGACGTTCAGCACCTCGGTATTGGTGGTAAAGATGATCCTGCCCGCCTGATCTTCAATACCCAAACCGGTCCGGCGATTGTCGCCAGCCTGATTGATCTCGGCGATCGTTATCGTCTGCTGGTTAACTGCATCGACACGGTGAAAACACCGCACTCCCTGCCAAAACTGCCGGTGGCGAATGCGCTGTGGAAAGCGCAACCGGATCTGCCAACCGCTTCCGAAGCGTGGATCCTTGCTGGTGGTGCGCACCACACCGTCTTCAGCCATGCGCTGAACCTTAACGATATGCGCCAGTTCGCCGAGATGCACGACATTGAAATCACGGTGATTGATAACGACACCCGCCTGCCAGCGTTTAAAGACGCACTGCGCTGGAACGAAGTGTATTACGGATTTCGTCGCTAAGTAGCCGCATCAGGTATGTAACGCCTGATGCGACGCTGGCGCGTCTTATCAGGCCTACGCGCTGCGATTTTGTAGACCGGATAAGCCAAAGCGCATCCGGCACGAAGGAGTCAACATGTTAGAAGATCTCAAGCGTCAGGTTTTAGAAGCCAACCTGGCGCTCCCAAAACACAACCTGGTCACTCTGACCTGGGGCAACGTCAGCGCCGTTGATCGCGAGCGCGGCGTCTTTGTGATCAAACCTTCCGGCGTCGATTACAACATCATGACCGCCGACGATATGGTCGTGGTCAGCATCGAAACCGGTGAAGTGGTTGAAGGTACGAAAAAGCCCTCCTCTGACACGCCAACTCACCGACTGCTCTATCAGGCATTCCCGTCCATTGGCGGCATTGTGCACACGCACTCGCGCCACGCCACCATCTGGGCGCAGGCGGGCCAGTCAATTCCGGCAACCGGTACCACCCACGCCGACTATTTCTACGGTCCCATTCCCTGCACCCGCAAAATGACCGACGCAGAAATCAACGGCGAATATGAGTGGGAAACCGGTAACGTCATCGTAGAAACCTTTGAAAAACAGGGTATCGATGCGGCGCAAATGCCCGGCGTTCTGGTCCATTCTCACGGTCCGTTTGCGTGGGGTAAAAACGCCGAAGATGCGGTGCATAACGCTATCGTGCTGGAAGAGGTCGCTTATATGGGGATTTTCTGCCGCCAGCTGGCCCCGCAGCTCCCTGATATGCAGCAAACCTTGCTGGATAAACACTATCTGCGTAAGCATGGTGCAAAGGCGTATTACGGGCAGTAACGACTGTATAAAACCACAGCCAGTCAAACGAAACCAGGCTATACTCAAGCCTGGTTTTTTATTGGATTTTCAGCGTGGCGCAGGCAGGTTTTATCTTAACCCGACACTGGCGGGATACCCCTCAAGGGACCGAAGTTTCTTTCTGGCTGGCAACGGACAACGGGCCGTTGCACGTTACGCTTGCGCCGCAAGAGTCCGTGGCGTTTATTCCCGCCGATCAGGTTCCCCGCGCTCAGCATATTTTGCAGGGTGAGCAAGGCTTTCGCCTGACACCGCTGGCGTTAAAGGATTTTCACCGTCAGCCGGTGTATGGCCTTTACTGTCGCGCCCATCGCCAGTTGATGAGTTACGAAAAGCGCCTGCGTGAAGGTGGCGTTACCATCTACGAGGCCGATGTGCGCCCGCCAGAACGCTATCTGATGGAGCGCTTCATCACCGCTCCGGTGTGGGTCGAGGGAGATATGCGCAATGGCGCTATCGTTAATGCCCGTCTGAAACCGAATCCCGACTATCGTCCGCCACTCAAGTGGGTTTCTATTGATATTGAAACTACCCGCCACGGTGAGCTGTACTGCATCGGCCTGGAAGGTTGCGGGCAGCGCATCGTTTATATGCTGGGGCCAGAGAATGGCGATGCCTCCGCGCTCGATTTCGAACTGGAATACGTCGCCAGCCGCCCGCAGCTGCTGGAAAAACTTAACGCCTGGTTTGCAAATCACGATCCCGATGTGATCATCGGCTGGAACGTGGTGCAGTTCGATCTGCGAATGCTGCAAAAACATGCCGAGCGTTACCGTATTCCACTGCGTCTGGGGCGCGATAACAGCGAGCTGGAGTGGCGCGAGCACGGCTTTAAAGACGGCGTCTTTTTCGCCCAGGCCAAAGGTCGGCTAATTATCGACGGTATCGAGGCGCTGAAATCCGCGTTCTGGAATTTCTCTTCATTCTCGCTGGAAACTGTCGCTCAGGAGCTATTAGGCGAAGGAAAATCTATCGATAACCCGTGGGATCGGATGGACGAAATTGACCGCCGTTTCGCCGAAGATAAACCCGCGCTGGCGACTTATAACCTGAAAGATTGCGAACTGGTGACGCAGATTTTCCATAAAACAGAAATCATGCCGTTTTTGCTCGAACGAGCAACGGTGAACGGCCTGCCAGTAGATCGGCACGGGGGATCGGTAGCGGCGTTTGGTCATCTCTATTTTCCCCGTATGCACCGCGCTGGTTATGTCGCGCCTAATCTCGGCGAAGTGCCGCCGCACGCCAGCCCTGGCGGCTACGTGATGGATTCGCGGCCAGGGCTTTATGATTCGGTGCTGGTACTGGACTACAAAAGCCTGTACCCGTCAATCATCCGCACTTTTCTGATTGATCCCGTCGGGCTGGTAGAAGGCATGGCACAGCCTGATCCAGAGCACAGCACCGAAGGTTTTCTCGATGCCTGGTTCTCGCGGGAGAAACATTGCCTGCCGGAGATTGTGACTAACATCTGGCACGGGCGCGATGAAGCCAAACGTCAGGGCAACAAGCCGCTGTCACAGGCGCTGAAGATCATTATGAATGCCTTTTATGGCGTGCTTGGCACCACTGCCTGCCGCTTCTTCGATCCGCGCCTGGCGTCGTCGATCACCATGCGTGGTCATCAGATCATGCGGCAAACCAAAGCATTGATTGAAGCGCAGGGCTACGACGTGATCTACGGCGATACCGACTCAACGTTTGTTTGGCTGAAAGGCGCACATTCGGAAGAAGAGGCGGCGAAAATCGGTCGTGCACTGGTGCAGCACGTTAACGCCTGGTGGGCGGAAACGCTGCAAAAACAACGGCTGACCAGCGCGCTGGAACTGGAGTATGAAACCCATTACTGCCGTTTTCTGATGCCTACCATTCGTGGAGCCGATACCGGCAGTAAAAAGCGTTATGCCGGGCTGATTCAGGAGGGCGACAAACAGCGGATGGTATTTAAAGGGCTGGAAACCGTGCGTACTGACTGGACGCCGCTGGCCCAGCAGTTTCAGCAGGAGCTGTACTTGCGCATCTTTCGCAACGAGCCATATCAGGAGTACGTGCGTGAAACTATCGACAAACTGATGGCGGGCGAACTGGATGCGCAACTGGTTTACCGTAAACGGCTTCGCCGTCCGCTGAGCGAATATCAGCGTAATGTACCGCCACATGTACGCGCTGCACGCCTTGCCGATGAAGAAAACCAAAAACGCGGTCGCCCCTTGCAATACCAGAACCGTGGCACCATTAAGTACGTATGGACCACCAACGGCCCGGAGCCGCTGGACTATCGACGTTCACCGCTGGATTACGAACACTATCTGACCCGCCAGCTTCAACCTGTGGCGGAAGGAATACTCCCCTTTATTGAGGATAATTTTGCTACACTTATGACCGGGCAACTTGGGCTATTTTGAGCAAAAAAAGAGTTCGTCAGATACCATTTTGATGCGTGACGAATGCCTTGCCATCCAGTACCATAGCGCCCTTTCCATTCCTGGACCTGAATAACACTACTACCACATTAGCCTGGTAGCGGGTAGTTATTGCCTGCAATTAAAGATATAGAGCCAAACACATATGCCTTTTACACTTGGTCAACGCTGGATCAGCGATACAGAAAGCGAATTAGGACTTGGAACCGTTGTCGCGGTGGATGCGCGAACTGTCACATTACTTTTCCCATCTACTGGTGAAAACCGTCTGTACGCACGCAGTGATTCCCCCGTGACCCGCGTGATGTTCAACCCTGGTGATACCATTACCAGCCATGACGGCTGGCAGATGCAAGTCGAAGAAGTAAAAGAAGAAAATGGCTTGCTGACCTATATCGGTACTCGCCTGGATACTGAAGAGTCCGGCGTGGCCCTGCGTGAAGTTTTCCTTGATAGCAAACTGGTGTTCAGCAAACCGCAGGACCGTCTGTTTGCCGGGCAGATTGACCGTATGGACCGCTTTGCGCTGCGTTATCGCGCGCGTAAGTATTCCAGCGAACAGTTCCGTATGCCGTACAGCGGCCTGCGCGGTCAGCGTACCAGTCTGATCCCGCACCAGCTCAACATCGCTCATGATGTTGGTCGCCGCCATGCGCCGCGCGTTCTGCTGGCTGACGAAGTGGGTTTAGGGAAAACCATTGAAGCCGGGATGATCCTGCATCAGCAGTTGCTCTCTGGCGCTGCTGAACGTGTGCTGATTATCGTACCGGAAACTTTACAGCATCAGTGGCTGGTGGAAATGCTGCGCCGTTTCAACCTGCGCTTTGCGCTATTTGATGATGAGCGTTATGCCGAAGCTCAGCACGATGCTTACAACCCGTTCGACACCGAACAGCTGGTGATTTGCTCGCTGGATTTTGCCCGTCGTAGCAAACAGCGTCTGGAACACCTCTGTGAAGCCGAATGGGACCTGCTGGTGGTCGATGAAGCGCATCACCTGGTGTGGAGCGAAGACGCGCCGAGCCGCGAATATCAGGCTATTGAACAACTGGCAGAGCACGTGCCGGGCGTTCTGCTGCTGACCGCAACCCCGGAACAGCTGGGAATGGAAAGCCACTTCGCCCGTCTGCGTCTGCTGGACCCGAACCGTTTCCACGATTTCGCGCAGTTCGTTGAAGAGCAGAAAAATTATCGTCCGGTTGCAGACGCCGTTGCCATGCTGCTGGCAGGTAACAAACTGAGCAATGACGAACTGAACATGCTTGGCGAGATGATCGGCGAGCAGGATATCGAGCCGCTGTTGCAAGCAGCAAACAGCGACAGCGAAGATGCACAGAGCGCCCGTCAGGAACTGGTTTCGATGCTGATGGATCGCCACGGCACCAGCCGCGTGCTGTTCCGTAACACGCGTAACGGTGTGAAAGGCTTCCCGAAACGCGAGCTGCACACTATTAAGCTGCCGCTGCCGACGCAGTATCAGACGGCTATTAAAGTCTCCGGCATTATGGGCGCACGTAAAAGTGCGGAAGATCGCGCTCGCGATATGCTCTACCCGGAGCGTATTTATCAGGAATTTGAAGGTGATAACGCCACCTGGTGGAACTTCGATCCGCGCGTTGAGTGGCTGATGGGCTACCTGACCAGCCATCGCTCTCAGAAAGTGCTGGTGATCTGCGCCAAAGCGGCCACTGCGCTGCAACTGGAGCAGGTACTGCGCGAACGTGAAGGTATTCGCGCCGCGGTGTTCCACGAAGGCATGTCGATTATCGAACGTGACCGCGCTGCCGCCTGGTTTGCTGAAGAAGACACCGGTGCGCAGGTACTGCTGTGCTCGGAAATCGGTTCTGAAGGACGTAACTTCCAGTTCGCCAGCCACATGGTAATGTTCGATCTGCCGTTCAACCCGGATCTGCTGGAGCAGCGTATTGGTCGTCTGGATCGTATCGGTCAGGCACACGATATTCAGATCCATGTGCCTTATCTGGAAAAAACCGCTCAGTCAGTGCTGGTGCGCTGGTATCACGAAGGTCTGGATGCGTTCGAGCACACCTGCCCGACCGGACGCACTATTTACGATAGCGTATATAACGATCTGATTAACTATCTGGCTTCACCGGATCAAACCGAAGGCTTTGACGATCTGATCAAAAACTGCCGCGAGCAGCATGAAGCGCTGAAAGCACAGCTGGAACAGGGTCGTGACCGCCTGCTCGAGATCCATTCCAACGGTGGCGAAAAAGCCCAGGCCCTGGCAGAAAGCATTGAAGAGCAGGATGACGATACCAACCTGATCGCCTTCGCCATGAACCTGTTCGATATTATCGGTATCAATCAGGACGATCGCGGCGACAACATGATCGTGCTGACGCCGTCCGATCATATGCTGGTGCCGGACTTCCCTGGTCTGTCGGAAGATGGCATCACCATCACCTTTGATCGTGAAGTGGCGCTGGCGCGTGAAGATGCACAGTTTATTACCTGGGAGCATCCGCTGATCCGCAACGGTCTGGATCTGATCCTCTCTGGCGATACTGGTAGCAGCACGATTTCACTGTTGAAAAACAAAGCATTGCCGGTAGGTACACTGTTGGTAGAGCTGATTTACGTGGTTGAAGCCCAGGCGCCGAAGCAGTTGCAGCTTAACCGCTTCCTGCCGCCGACACCGGTACGTATGCTGCTGGATAAAAACGGCAACAACCTGGCAGCGCAGGTTGAGTTTGAAACCTTTAACCGTCAGCTTAACGCGGTTAACCGTCACACCGGCAGCAAACTGGTTAACGCCGTGCAGCAGGATGTTCACGCTATCCTTCAGCTGGGTGAAGCGCAGATCGAGAAATCTGCCCGTGCATTGATTGATGCGGCGCGTAACGAAGCCGACGAAAAACTGTCTGCCGAGCTGTCTCGTCTGGAAGCGCTGCGTGCGGTGAACCCGAACATTCGTGACGACGAACTGACCGCCATTGAAAGCAACCGTCAGCAGGTAATGGAAAGCCTGGATCAGGCAGGCTGGCGTCTGGATGCCCTGCGTTTGATCGTTGTGACGCATCAGTAACGGAGCCGAAAATGGGGATGGAAAACTACAATCCACCGCAGGAACCCTGGCTGGTTATCCTGTATCAGGATGACCACATTATGGTGGTCAACAAGCCGAGCGGTTTGTTGTCTGTACCGGGTCGTCTGGAAGAGCACAAAGACAGCGTGATGACGCGCATTCAGCGTGATTATCCGCAGGCAGAATCGGTGCATCGTCTGGATATGGCTACCAGCGGGGTGATTGTAGTGGCGCTGACCAAAGCCGCGGAGCGGGAATTAAAACGCCAGTTCCGCGAGCGCGAGCCGAAAAAGCAGTATGTGGCCCGCGTCTGGGGGCATCCATCCCCCGCAGAAGGTCTGGTGGATCTGCCGCTGATTTGCGACTGGCCAAACCGCCCGAAACAGAAAGTCTGTTACGAAACGGGTAAACCTGCGCAGACGGAGTATGAAGTGGTGGAGTATGCGGCGGATAACACGGCAAGAGTGGTGTTAAAGCCGATTACCGGGCGTTCACATCAATTGCGTGTGCATATGCTGGCGCTGGGTCATCCGATTCTCGGCGATCGTTTTTATGCTTCACCAGAAGCGAGAGCAATGGCACCGCGTTTGTTGCTACATGCAGAGATGTTGACGATTACCCATCCGGCATATGGCAATAGTATGACGTTTAAAGCGCCAGCGGATTTTTAATCGTCACGCTGGCGAAGTTCGGTAGGCCGGAGAAGGCGCTCACGCCACATCCGGCAATTTTGCGCCGATTGCCTGATGCGACGCGGGCCGCGTCTTATCAGGTCTACACTTTGAAACTTATTTAAATCCTTTCTGCTGCTTAATCAGCTCATACGCCTGCTGAATTTCCTGTGCTTTCTGCTTCGCCATCTCCATCATCTCAGGCGGCAAACCTTTCGCCACCAGCTTATCTGGATGGTGTTCACTCATCAGCTTGCGGTAGGCGCGTTTAATGGTGGTCGCCTCATCCGTTGGCTTCACGCCCAGCACATTACAGGCATCTTCCAGCGTCGGGCCACGCTGCGCTTGCTGCCAGTTACCACCGCCGGACTGCTGCTGATAACCGCCGCCAAACTGTGCACCGCCCTGCATCATGCGCAGAAACTGATCAAACTGGGCGCGGGAGATCCCTAATTCTTCAGCAATGACATACAGCACCGCTCGCTCATTTGGATGCAGCGAACCATCAGCAAACGCCGCCTGAATCTGGATCTCCAGAAACATGCGAATTAAGTCAAAACGACCAAAGCAGACACTGCGGAACTGACGCATCTTTTCGCGCAGTGGGTAATTGTCTGATTTTCCCACCCGGAACGCATTTTGCGCCGCAGTACGGGAAGCACCATGCAGATTCATTCGCTCCATCAGCTGGCTGGCGATATGAATATCAGCCTCGGTAACGCGACCTTTGGATTTGGTTAAATGCCCCATCACTTCAAAAGTGGTGGCAAAAAACAGCGCCTGACGCTCGCGCTGGTTGGCGAACCACGCCATCTTGCGGCTACGGGCTTTATCAAACATATGGCCAATTAACAGGCCTAACACTACGCCCCAAAAGCCGCCGCCCATCAGTAAGGCCACGGCCACGCCAATGATTTTTCCCCAATACTGCATATATTCCCCAAATGGACTTACGGAAACCAGCGCTATCTCCCACAATATAAAGGTGCTTTTACCGTTTTCCGGCTGCGGTCAATTGTGGGACATCGCCTATAATTTGCATTATCATACCTGTCATTCAATGCCGTGCCTAACACCACAGACGCTATTCGGACAGGATTAACACTAGCGTAGAGATGACGAGTACGTTAGTCTCTGACCGTTTGTCACGCGCAACGTTACCGATGATGGAACAATAAAATCAACGTATGAAAAAACGTATCCCCACTCTCCTGGCCACCATGATTGCCACCGCCCTTTATAGTCAACAGGGACTGGCAGCCGACCTCGCCTCACAGTGCATGTTGGGCGTGCCAAGCTATGACCGTCCTCTGGTACAGGGCGATACCAATGACCTACCCGTGACGATTAATGCTGACCATGCAAAGGGGAACTACCCCGATGACGCCGTGTTTAGCGGCAGCGTGGATATCATGCAGGGTAACAGCCGTCTGCAGGCCGATGAAGTACAGCTTCATCAAAAAGAGGCGCCAGGACAACCGGAGCCGATACGTACCGTCGATGCGCTCGGTAATGTCCATTACGACGATAACCAGGTGATCCTCAAAGGGCCAAAAGGCTGGACGAATCTGAACACCAAAGACACCAACGTCTGGGAAGGTGATTATCAGATGGTGGGGCGTCAGGGGCGCGGTAAAGCAGACCTGATGAAACAGCGTGGCGAAAACCGCTACACCATCCTGGATAACGGTACTTTTACCTCCTGTCTGCCGGGTTCTGATACCTGGAGCGTGGTGGGTAGCGAAATTATTCATGACCGCGAAGAACAAGTCGCGGAGATCTGGAACGCCCGTTTTAAAGTGGGTCCGGTTCCGATCTTTTACAGCCCCTATTTACAGTTGCCGGTGGGTGACAAACGCCGTTCTGGTTTCTTGATCCCGAACGCCAAGTACACCACCACCAACTACTTTGAGTTCTACCTGCCGTATTACTGGAACATCGCGCCAAATATGGATGCCACCATCACGCCGCATTATATGCATCGTCGTGGCAACATTATGTGGGAAAACGAATTCCGTTATCTCACCCAGGCCGGCGCAGGCTTGATGGAGCTGGACTATCTGCCTTCGGATAAAGTCTATGAAGATGAACATCCAGAAGATAGCAATTCACGCCGTTGGTTGTTCTACTGGCAACACTCCGGAGTGATGGACCAAGTTTGGCGCTTTAACATCGACTACACCAAAGTCAGCGACCCGACCTATTTCAATGATTTTGATAATAAATATGGTTCCAGTACCGATGGTTACGCCACGCAAAAATTCAGCGTGGGCTATGCGGTGCAGAACTTTGACGCCACGCTTTCGACGAAACAATTCCAGGTTTTTGATGATACCAGTGGCAACAGCTATGCCGCTGAACCACAGTTAGACGTCAACTACTACCATAACGATCTCGGCCCGTTTGATACCCGTATTTATGGTCAGGCAGTGCATTTTGTTAATACAAACAGCAATATGCCGGAGGCTACTCGCGTTCATCTGGAGCCGACGATCAACCTGCCGTTATCTAACACCTGGGGCAGTATCAATACCGAAGCGAAGCTGCTGGCTACCCATTATCAGCAGACCAATCTCGACTGGTATAACAGCAACCCACAAAACAATAAGTTGGCAGATTCTGTTAACCGCGTAATGCCGCAATTTAAAGTTGACGGCAAAATGGTCTTCGAACGTGATATGGAAATGCTGGCGCCGGGTTACACCCAGACGCTGGAGCCGCGCGCACAATACCTGTATGTGCCGTATCGCGATCAGAGCGACATCTATAACTATGACTCCTCATTGCTGCAATCCGACTACTCGGGCCTGTTCCGGGACCGGACTTATGGCGGTCTTGACCGTATTGCTTCCGCGAACCAGGTCACGACCGGTATCACAACTCGCGTATATGATGATGCAGCCGTTGAACGTTTTAATATTTCCGTTGGTCAAATCTACTATTTCACGGAGTCTCGCACCGGCGATGACAACATAACATGGGAGAATGACGACAAAACGGGCTCACTGGTATGGGCAGGCGATACCTACTGGCGCATCTCCGAACGCTGGGGATTGCGTGGCGGCATTCAGTACGATACTCGTCTGGATAACGTAGCCACCAGCAACACCAGCATTGAATACCGTCGGGATGAAGACCGTCTGGTACAGCTGAACTACCGCTACGCCAGCCCGGAATATATTCAGGCTACGCTGCCTAAATACTATTCCACTGCCGAGCAGTATAAGAATGGCATTTCGCAGGTGGGTGCAGTCGCTAGCTGGCCAATCGCCGATCGTTGGTCGATTGTCGGGGCGTACTACTACGACACCAACGCGAACAAGCAAGCCGACTCAATGTTAGGTGTGCAATACAGCTCCTGCTGCTATGCGATCCGCGTCGGTTATGAGCGTAAGCTGAACGGTTGGGATAACGATAAACAACATGCGATATATGACAACGCAATCGGCTTTAACATCGAACTTCGCGGCCTGAGTTCCAACTACGGTCTGGGTACGCAAGAGATGCTGCGTTCGAACATTCTGCCGTATCAAAACTCTTTGTGATTTGTTGATTTACCACGTAATCCGCAGTGCGGTTAATTGAAATGGAAAAAGTATGAAGAACTGGAAAACGCTGCTTCTCGGTATCGCCATGATTGCGAATACCAGTTTCGCTGCCCCCCAGGTAGTCGATAAAGTCGCAGCCGTCGTCAATAACGGCGTCGTGCTGGAAAGCGACGTTGATGGATTAATGCAGTCGGTAAAAATGAACGCTGCCCAGGCAAGGCAGCAACTTCCTGATGACGCTACGCTGCGCCACCAAATCATGGAACGTTTGATCATGGATCAAATCCTCCTGCAGATGGGGCAGAAAATGGGGGTTAAAATCTCCGATGAGCAGCTTGATCAGGCGATTGCCAACATTGCCAAACAGAACAACATGACGCTGGATCAGATGCGCAGCCGTCTGGCTTACGATGGTTTGAACTACAACACCTATCGTAATCAGATCCGCAAAGAGATGATTATCTCGGAAGTGCGCAACAACGAAGTGCGTCGTCGCATCACTATCCTGCCACAGGAAGTTGAAGCTCTGGCGCAGCAAGTCGGTAATCAAAATGATGCCAGCACTGAACTGAACTTAAGCCACATCCTGATCCCACTGCCGGAAAACCCGTCTTCTGAACAAGTGAATGAGGCGGAAACTCAGGCGCGTGCCATTGTCGATCAGGCACGTAACGGTGCAGACTTCGGCAAACTGGCTATCGCTCACTCTGCCGATCAGCAAGCGCTGAACGGCGGCCAAATGGGCTGGGGTCGCATTCAGGAGCTGCCGGGGATCTTCGCCCAGGCATTAAGCACCGCGAAGAAAGGCGACATTGTTGGCCCTATTCGTTCCGGCGTTGGCTTCCACATTCTAAAAGTTAACGACCTGCGCGGCGAAAGCAAAAATATCTCGGTGACCGAAGTTCATGCTCGCCATATTCTGCTGAAACCGTCGCCTATCATGACTGACGAACAGGCCCGCGTGAAACTGGAACAAATTGCTGCGGATATCAAGAGCGGTAAAACCACATTTGCTGCCGCAGCAAAAGAGTTCTCTCAGGATCCTGGCTCTGCAAATCAGGGCGGCGATCTCGGTTGGGCTACGCCAGATATTTTCGATCCAGCCTTCCGTGATGCGTTGACCCGCATGAATAAAGGTCAAATGAGTGCACCGGTTCACTCTTCATTCGGCTGGCATTTAATCGAACTGCTGGACACCCGTAACGTCGATAAAACCGATGCGGCGCAAAAAGATCGTGCATACCGCATGCTGATGAACCGTAAGTTCTCGGAAGAAGCAGCAAGCTGGATGCAGGAACAACGCGCCAGCGCTTATGTGAAAATTTTGAGCAACTAATGGTTAAACCCCAACGTGTTGTGATCACTCCCGGCGAACCCGCCGGGATTGGCCCGGACTTAGTTGTCCAGCTTGCACAACGAGAGTGGCCGGTAGAACTGGTTGTTTGTGCCGATGCCACTCTCCTTACCGACCGGGCAGCGATGCTCGGTTTGCCGCTTAACCTCCGCCCTTATTCCCCCAACTCCCCTGCGCAACCGCAAACTGCGGGAACGCTGACGCTACTTCCCATTGCACTACGTGTACCTGCCACAGCGGGACAATTAGCAGTTGAGAATGGGCATTATGTGGTGGAGACGCTGGCACGCGCGTGCGACGGTTGCCTTAACGGCGAATTTGCCGCGCTGATCACAGGTCCGGTGCATAAAGGCGTTATCAACGACGCAGGCATTCCGTTTAGCGGTCATACCGAGTTTTTCGAAGAGCGTTCGCAGGCGAAAAAAGTGGTGATGATGCTGGCAACCGAAGAACTTCGCGTGGCGCTGGCAACAACGCATTTACCGCTGCGCGATATTGCTGACGCCATCACCCCTGCGCTTCTGCACGAAGTGATTGCTATTTTGCATCACGATTTGCGAACCAAATTTGGTATTGCCGAACCGCGCATTCTGATCTGTGGCCTGAATCCGCACGCGGGCGAAGGCGGTCATATAGGCACGGAAGAGATAGACACCATCATTCCCGTTCTCGACGAACTGCGGTCGCAGGGGATGAAACTCAACGGGCCGTTGCCTGCCGATACCCTGTTTCAGCCGAAATATCTCGACAACGCCGACGCCGTGCTGGCGATGTACCACGATCAGGGTCTTCCCGTGCTAAAATACCAGGGCTTCGGGCGCGGTGTGAACATTACGCTGGGCCTGCCCTTTATTCGCACATCAGTGGACCACGGCACCGCGCTTGAACTGGCGGGACGTGGCAAAGCCGATGTCGGCAGTTTTATTACGGCGCTTAATCTCGCCATCAAAATGATTGTTAATACCCAATGAATAATCGAGTCCACCAGGGCCATTTAGCCCGTAAACGCTTCGGGCAAAACTTTCTCAACGATCAGTTCGTGATCGACAGTATTGTTTCTGCCATTAACCCGCAAAAGGGCCAGGCAATGGTCGAAATCGGCCCCGGTCTGGCAGCTTTAACCGAACCGGTTGGCGAACGACTGGACCAGCTGACAGTCATCGAACTTGACCGTGATCTGGCAGCGCGCCTGCAAACGCATCCGTTCTTAGGCCCGAAACTGACGATTTATCAGCAGGATGCGATGACCTTCAACTTCGGTGAACTGGCAGAGAAAATGGGCCAGCCGCTGCGTGTTTTCGGCAACCTGCCGTATAACATTTCCACGCCGTTAATGTTCCATCTGTTTAGCTATACTGATGCCATTGCCGACATGCACTTTATGTTGCAAAAAGAGGTGGTGAATCGTCTGGTTGCAGGACCGAACAGCAAGGCGTATGGTCGATTAAGCGTCATGGCGCAATACTATTGCAACGTGATCCCGGTGCTGGAAGTGCCGCCATCAGCCTTTACACCACCACCCAAAGTGGATTCCGCCGTCGTACGTCTGGTTCCGCACACGACGATGCCTTATCCGGTTAAAGATATTCGCGTGCTGAGTCGTATCACCACTGAAGCCTTTAACCAGCGTCGTAAAACCATTCGTAATAGCCTCGGCAACTTGTTTAGCGCCGATGTGTTAACGGGAATGGGGATCGACCCAGCGATGCGAGCGGAAAATATCTCTGTCGCGCAATATTGCCAGATGGCGAACTATCTGGCGGAGAACGCGCCTTTGCAGGAGAGTTAACGATGATCAATTCGCCCCGAGTGTGTATTCAGGTTCAAAGCGTCTATATTGAGGCACAATCTTCACCTGATAATGAACGTTACGTTTTTTCTTATACCGTAACCATACGCAACCTGGGGCGAGCGCCAGTGCAGTTGTTGGGGCGTTACTGGCTGATCACTAACGGCAATGGCCGTGAAACAGAAGTCCAGGGCGAAGGTGTGGTGGGCGTCCAACCGCATATCGCGCCTGGCGAAGAGTACCAGTATACCAGCGGCGCGATTATCGAAACGCCGCTAGGCACCATGCAGGGTCACTACGAAATGATTGATGAGAACGGCGTTCCCTTTATCATCGACATTCCCGTATTCCGACTCGCCGTTCCAATATTCATTCATTAAAAAATTATGGCGACATACCTTATTGGCGATGTTCATGGCTGTTACGATGAACTGATCGCATTGCTGCATAAAGTGGAATTTACCCCTGGGAAAGATACTCTCTGGCTGACGGGCGATCTGGTTGCGCGCGGTCCTGGTTCGCTTGATGTTCTGCGCTATGTGAAATCCTTAGGCGACAGCGTACGTCTGGTGCTGGGCAATCACGATCTGCATCTGCTGGCCGTGTTTTCAGGCATAAGCCGCAACAAACCAAAAGATCGTCTCACGCCGCTACTGGAAGCGCCTGATGCCGATGAACTGCTTAACTGGCTACGTCGTCAGCCTTTGTTGCAAATCGATGAAGAGAAAAAGCTGGTGATGGCCCACGCGGGGATCACGCCGCAGTGGGACTTACCGACCGCGAAAGAGTGCGCACGTGACGTAGAAGCGGTACTGTCAAGCGACTCTTACCCCTTCTTCCTCGATGCCATGTACGGCGATATGCCGAACAACTGGTCACCAGATTTGCGTGGTCTGGCGCGATTACGTTTTATCACCAACGCCTTTACCCGTATGCGCTTTTGCTTTCCAAACGGTCAACTGGATATGTACAGCAAAGAATCGCCGGAAGAAGCCCCTGCCCCGCTGAAACCGTGGTTTGCGATTCCTGGCCCTGTCGCTGAAGAGTACAGCATCGCCTTTGGTCACTGGGCATCGCTGGAAGGCAAAGGTACGCCGGAAGGTATTTACGCGCTGGATACCGGCTGCTGCTGGGGTGGTACATTAACCTGCCTGCGCTGGGAAGATAAACAGTATTTTGTCCAGCCGTCGAACCGGCATAAGGATTTGGGCGAAGCGGCGGCGTCTTAAACACAGCCTGATACAGGAAGGCCGGATAAGACGCGACCGGCGTCAAATCCGGCACTAGCCGTAAATTCTATACAAACTTACCGCCGCTCCAGAATCTCAAAGCAATAGCTGTGAGAGTTCTGCGCATCAGCGTCGTGGAATTCGCTGAACACCGATTCCCAGTCATCCGGCTCATAATCCGGGAAATGGGTGTCGCCTTCCACTTCTGCGTCGATATGCGTCAAATACAGTTTCTGCGCTTTCGGCAAGAACTGCTCATAAACGCGACCGCCGCCAATCACCATAATTTCTGGTACGTCACCACACGCCGCAATGGCTTCATCCACCGACTTCACCCACGTTACGCGATCGTCCGTACCCGGCTGGCTGCTGATGACAATATTTTTGCGTCCAGGTAGCGGGCGACCGATGGATTCCCAGGTATGGCGGCCCATAATCACAGGTTTATTTAAGGTGTTGCGTTTAAACCAGGCGAGATCGGCAGGCAGATTCCACGGCATGGCGTTTTCCATGCCAATAACGCGATCTACCGCTAGCGCCGCAATCAAACTGATCATTGAAATTTCCCGATAAAAAAAATTGTCGTCACTATACGTAAAGCGTAAACCTTCGTCGACTGGCGAGAGGATGATGTTGAGGAAAATTTTTATTTTGCTGGCGAGTCCATAATCTGTTCGTGGACTCGCCGCAATACAATGAAATAAAAACAAATAGTTAGCTGTAAAGCGTGATTTACGTCACTCTTTATTAGGATAAGGGTTTCGTTTCCGGTTCATCCGCCATATTACCGGTATGTTTCCCCTCTTCAGTACCCTGCCAGCCATGCCGTTGGATGAGTGACAGATGTTCCCGGTCCTCGGTGATGATCTCGCTTAACATCGCGCTGGTGCGTTTATAGACCGCCGCGCGGGCTTTGGTATCGTTTTCGCCCATAGCCATCTCTTCCACCATTTCAATATTAAAGCGGCGGAACACATCGGCGCGTTCTCGCGCTTCATACGGCCCCAGACCTAAACTTTCCAGCGCCAGACGCCCGGTTTTCAGCGCACCTTCGAAGGTTTCACGCTCCGGCTTTTCAACGCCTGCCTGACGCAAACGAATGTAGTGGTCGACATCACGGGCGCGGGCAATAATCTGCAAATGCGGGAAATGTTCTTTCACCATCTCCGTCAGTTGCAGGTTGGTTTGCGGATCATCAATAGCGTTAATCAGCACTTCCGCTTTCGCCGCTCCGGCAGATTCCAGTAAATCCATCCGCGTGGCGTCGCCGTAAAACACTTTCATGCCGAATTTACGCAGCGTTTCGATATGGTCCGGGTCGTGATCGAGCACCACCATTTTCACCCCGCTGGAGAGCAGTAAACGTCCGGTGATCTGCCCAAAACGACCGAATCCGGCAATGATTACCCGCGGCTGTTCTTCGTCGATCTCATCGGCTTCACGCGCCTCTTCAGTAGAAGATTGCTCAAGGCGATTGAGGATCACCAGCAGAATCGGCGTTGCCGCCATCGACAGCGCCACCGCAAGGGTCAGCGATTTCGCCCACTCCGGCTCCAGCACATTCGCCATTTGCGCTGCACCAAATACCACAAAGGCAAACTCACTGCCCTGCCCTAACAGCACCGCAAACCAGCGACGCTGTTTATTTGGCACCTGCAACGGTCGGGCAATCAGCCACAGCATGGCAATTTTGATGATGAGGAAACCAAGCAGCAAAATAACAATGCGCAACGGATTTTCAAGCAGCGTGCCAAAGTCTATCGACATGCCAACACCGATAAAAAACAGCCCCAGCAGCAAACCTTTAAACGGTTCGATATCGCTTTCCAGCGCATGACGATATTCCGAGCTTGCCAGCAGTACGCCCGCCAGAAACGCGCCCATCGCCATCGACAAGCCGACCTCTTCCAGCAGCAAACCAAAGCCAAACACGAGGAATAACGCCACGGCACTAAACACTTCCCGCAAGCCAGAGCGGGCAACAAAACGCAGCGCCGGACGCGTGACATAGCGCCCCAGCAGTACCACCAGCACCAGCGCGCCCGCCACTTTTAACGCCGACAGGGCAAATGCGCCCATCGTCGTCGAGGCACTGCTCGCCGCCAGTAGCGGGATCATCGCCACCAGCGGGATCGCCGCGATATCCTGGAACAGCAGCACCGCAAAGGCACTGCGGCCCATCTGCGTCATCATCAGATTGCGCTCATTCATCGCCTGCATGGCAATCGCCGTAGAGGAGAGCGCCAGCGTCATGCCGATCAGTTCCGCTACCTGCCAGCGCAGCCCAAGTAACATGCAGAACAGCCCCAGCAGGCCGCCGCAAATCACCATCTGCAATGCGCCACCGCCGAACACCGTCGCACGCAGTTTCCACAGCCTTTGTGGATCGAGTTCGAGGCCGATAATAAACAGCATCAGCACCACGCCGATTTCAGCAAAGTGCAGAATAGATTCGGCATCGGTCACCAGTCGCAGCCCCCACGGGCCAATAATGCAGCCGGCGATCAGATAGCCAAGTACCGATCCCAGACCAAGACGTACCGCAATGGGTACAATCAGCGCCGCCGATCCAAGATAGATCAGCGCCTGAATCAGCGTATGACTATCCATGATGTGCCTCCTGCCATTCCAGCAGACGTTGCTTATAGTAACGCGCCTGCCCTTCGAGGGTTTCGTCGTCACAAATAAAGGTGCAGTGCATGGCAAACGGCGGCAGCCAGTTCAGCCCACAATAGATCGCCGTCGCCTGTAGCGGCTGCGACAGCACATCAAAGCCTGGATGCGCACCAATTTCAAAATGGCTTTCCCCGCCGCCGGTCGTCACCGCCCACAGCAAATGTTTGCCATGCAGCGCCGTGCCGCCGTGACCGTAAGCCCAGCCGTGCGAGAAGACTTTATCGATCCAAAGTTTAAGGAGCGGTGGAATGCTGTACCACTGCATCGGGTGCTGCCAGACGATCAGATCGGCGCGAGACAGCGCCTCCTGCTCGGCGGCAATGTCGATATTGAAGTCAGGATAGAGTTGATAAAGAGAGCGAATTTCAACGCCTTCCAGCGTCCTTGCCTGTTCAAGCATCCGTTTATTCGCATGGGAATGATGCGGATACGGATGCGCATAAATTATAAGAATCATAGTTATTAGCCCGCGTGTTTACGCCTTTGTTTTCCCACAAAGTGTAGTCACATATTCACGCGGCTTATAGTCAATAATATTGATTCAGAAAAGAGAGAAATCTGAATAAATTACCCCGCTCGCTGCCTGCGGATCGTCATATTGCTGGTCTGCGCCAGTGACATTCCACGCGTCTCGGGAGCAAACGCTACGGAAATCAACAAGCCAAATAGCGAGATCCCCGCCCCCATTAGCATGGTGCTACTGATGCCGTAATTATTGATAAAGATTGGCAGCGCCCAGGTCGATACAATGGTGCCAATACGGCTTAAGGACATAATCACGCCCACGGCTGAAGCACGAATATCCGTCGGGAAGAGTTCATTAGGATAGAGCCACTGCAAATTACCTGGCCCGCCAGAGAAAAAGGCATACACCGCAAAAGCCATTACTACCAGCCAGATCCCCATATCCGGGATCAGCCCCAAAACTGCCAGCGCCAGCGTCATCATGGCAAAGCTGCCAATCAACAATGGACGCCGTCCGGCAGTGTTTAGCCACAGCATCGGCGGAATACAGCCGAGCATAAAGAACAGGCTAATCACCACATTCCCCAGCGCCGCGTTTTTGCCAACACCCAATCCCAACAAACCAACGATTTGCGGGCCAAAGGTGTAAATGGCGAACATTGGGATCACCTGGCAGGTCCAGATGGCGGCAACAAACAGAACAAAAGGAAAATGGCGGCGATTAAACAGATCGCGAAAACGGGTTTGCTGCGGCTGCTCTTCCTCGAAAGCCACCGGTTCGCCAAACAGTTTGATCATCATCTCTTCGCACTCTTTCACTCGCCCTTTGCGTAACAACCAGCGGGGAGATTCAGGCAGTTCGAATCGACCAATCAAAATCAACAAACAGGGGATCGCTGCGCTGCCCAGCATCCAGCGCCAGCCGCCTTCCACATCATAAAGCCAGTAGCCGACCAGATCGGCGCAGGTCGCGCCGACATACCACATGGCGGCGATAAAGCTGATGGAAAACGCCCGCTGACGGGTACTGGAGAACTCGGTGATCATTGAGGTGGCGATAGGATAATCCGCGCCGATAACAATGCCGATGAGTACCCGCATCACCAACAGTTCGACGGGGGATGAGACAAACATCGTCGCCACCGATATCACGCCGATGGCGATGATATCAATGAGGAACATTTTGCGCCGTCCGACTTTATCGGAAATATAGCCAAACAGCGATGTGCCAACGAACAGCCCGGCGAGCGTTCCCGCGCCCAGCAAGCCAATCCAGTCAGCGTCCAGTTTCAGCGCCGGCGTCAGTTGCTCCAGTGCCACGCCAATCATTACCAGTACATAACCATCCAGAAACGGCCCCCCGCTTCCCCACAGCAAAATGCGGCGGTGAATAGAGGAAAATTTAAGATCGTCAAAGTTTCTGGACGGTTGCATGGGTTATTCCTGTTTTTTTGCAATGAGAGTCAGTACGGCGTTACGTATCAAACCAACATCAGCCGTAACGAAACTCCACACCAAAGGTGCCGCGCGGGTATTCCCACTGTTCCAGCGCCGACCCCAGCCCCAGAATGCGACAGGTGCCGCACTCCAGACATCCGGCGTAATCGAAGCGCACACTGCCGTCATCCTGCTTCTTGTACAGACCTGCGGGGCACGCTTTCACCAGCAGCTCCAGCGCCTGTTTATCGGCATCGGCCTTCACAACAATGTGCGGATGCTCTTCATCGACATTGAATTTATTAACGCCCAGTTTGACGTCCACATTGACGGGAGAAGTCATAAAACGGTCACTCCTTTCATGCCATCCTTGATTAGATTGATGAAGCCCACCTTCTTGCCGTGGCGGAGGATTTTCTTGCGCATCAGTTCCGGCGCGCTGCCGTCAATGGTGAACAGGTCACGCGCCACGCCCACCGCCAGTTCCGGGTAGCCGCTAAACATGCGTGGATTATCAAGGAACGCCGGTAGTTTCTGGTACATGCGCATATCGCGCAGCGGGCCACTCTCCAGATGCTGACGATATTCCGCCAGTTTCTGCTTACTAAAATCGTCGTTTTTCATCGCTGAAAGCACGGTTTTTGCTGCGGCTTCCCCGGCGGCAATCGCCAGATCCATACCGCGAATGGTAAAACCGAGGTTCATACACATTCCGGCGGCATCACCGGCAATCAATACGCCGTCACCAACCAACTCCGGCAGCATGTTGATACCTGCTTCCGGCACTACGTGAGCGGAATATTCCACCAGCTTGCCGCCCGCGATCAGCGGTGCAACGGCCGGATGTTGTTTGAAATCTTCCAGCATTTGCGGCACCGATTTTTTTGCGTCATGCAGATGATGCAGACCACAAACCAGCCCCAGCGACAGGGTATTTTCATTGGTATAAAGGAAGCCGCCGCCCATCAGGCCATCTGTGGGGGAACCCGCAAACAGGCAAGCCGCACCCTGATTACCCTGCAACTGAAAACGGTCTTCGATAACCGACTTCGGTAACTCGATCAGTTCCTTCACGCCAACCGCCACATCCGTCGGTTTAACGCGTTTTGCCATCCCCAGCTTTTCGGCAAGGATGGAATTCACCCCATCAGCAAGGATCACTGTTTTCGCTTCAATCACATCGCCATCGGCTTCTACACCGACAACTTTGTCATCGCGCTGTACGAGGTTATCGACGCGAATCCCGGTAATTAACTGCGCGCCCGCGTCTTCGGCCTGCTCCATCAACCAGGCATCAAATTTACTGCGCAAAACGGAGTAAGAACGCTGGGATGGCGAGGTTTCATCACCATTGCAGTAGTCCATGGTCATCGCTGACTTTTCCGTCATAAACGCGAGTTTTTCATGGGTGATCAGGCGTTCTACGGGGGCGGATTCGGCGAAACCAGGAATAATGTGTTCCAGACTGTGGGCATAGAGACGCCCGCCGGTGACGTTCTTGGCACCCGCGGAATTGCCACGCTCGATAACTAACACTTGCGCCCCTTCGCGGGCGAGCACCAGTGCGGCAACCGAACCGGCAAGCCCAGCACCGACGATGATGGCGTCAAAGATATCTTCGGACATAAGAGCTCCCTGTCAGCGGCAGGGCCGAAATGCAGCCCTGCCAGAGTGGATCAACGCGCTAAAGCTGCGGTCAGCGCCGGAAGGATCTTCACGGCGTCGCCAACAATGCCGTAATCCGCATACTGGAAGATCGGCGCATTTTTATCTTTATTGATGGCGAAAATGGTTTGCGACGCGTTAGCGCCAACCATGTGCTGGATCTGCCCGGAGATCCCCACCGCCAGATACAGTTCAGGTTTCAGCATCAGGTTGGAGATACCGACATAGCGTTCGTGCTCCATCCATTTTTCGTTTTCCGCCACCGGACGAGAACAGGCCAGCTCCGCACCTATCGCCTTGCAAAGCTGTTCTGCCAGCGCAATGTTCTCTTTGCTGCCAATGCCGCGACCGACGCTGACCACCAGACGGGCTTTGTCGAGATCGACGCTGTTGCTCTGGCGCGACTGGGTTGCCGTGCGGGTAATCGCCACAGCCGGAGCCTGCCACTCCACGGTGTGCGTTTCGCCAGTGCGTGACGCGTCTGGCTGAGCCGCATCAAACGTGCCGCTGCTGATGGTCAGTACCGCATACGGCGTGGCAATGCGTTCTTCGCCAATTGCCAGGCCGCCGTAAACCATGTGTTTCACCGTCGCTTTACCGTCCTGTACGCTGACGGTGCTGGCATCGTTAGAAACTGCCGCTTTGAGGCGATAACCCAGTTTTGCCGCCAGTAATTTGCCGCGACGGGTGTTTGGCAGCAGTACCAGGCCGTCTGCGCCGTGCTGGCGAATAGTGTCAGCCATGACACTGGCGTAATCTTCGATCATCCGATCGTCCGGTTTGCCGCTTAATTTCCAGACATGATTAGCGCCGAGCTGGATTGCCTGTGCGCCATCGGCATCATTGAGGACAAAGGTGTTGATTTGATTAGCTAAAGCCTGCGCACCGTTCATCAGTTCCGGCAGACGAGAAGGGGTATCGCTGAATACCCAGACTTGAGAAAACGTGTTCATAGCATCCCCTGTAATTAAATGACTTTGCGAAGATTTTCAGCAAATGCGGCGATCTGTTCTTCGCCGTCGCCTTCAATCACGATGCGCTGACGCTCGCGCTGTTTCGGCGCGGCAACCTGTTGTTCAGACCACGCAACCTCCGCGTTAAAACCGATATCCGCCGCCGACCATACCTGGACTGGCTTTTTCGCCGCGCCGAGAATGGATTTCATCGAAGGAATTTGTGGGGAGTTGATATCAGTGGAAACAGCAACAACCGCAGGCAGCGGAATGCTTAAGGTTTCTGTTTCATCTTCCAGTTCGCGCTCAACGGTGAGGGTATCTGCCGTCAGGGAGATAATTTTGCTGACGCCGTTAACTGCCGGAATATTGAGGATTTCGCCCACCAGCAGACCAACCTGCTGGGCATAAAGGTCGGAAGAACCGTCGCCGCACAGGATCAGATCAAAGCCAGCTTTCTGTGCCGCGGCAGCCAATGCAGTCGCCGTTTGTTGCGGCAGTGCCTGCTCGAACTGGTCATCAATCACCACAATCAGTTCATCCGGGCCGCGCGATAGCACATCTTTACGCCCTTTGGCGTTGGTCAGGGCTTTACCGCCCACACTTAAGGCCGTCACCTGCGCCTCTGCCGCCTGCTGTTTTAACTGGCAAGCCGATTCAATAGCGTTCAAATCGTATTGGCTTATTTTCGCATCGGCTTTACTGAAGTCTAACGAACCATCAGCATTATTGACCGCAATATCCTGTTCATCAGGCACGCACTTATAGCAAGTAATAATCTTCATTGCATCTCCAGAAATCATGAAGGAAACGTCGTTCATATCGGTGGTGTTAATTACAGATATCACGTCCTTTAATTCGGGAATAAAACTTTAATCACCAATATTGAAAATGTCACACGCAGATAAATCCAACTTTCAATATTGTTAAGCTCCTCACCAATATTGAAAACATGGCGTAGCAAAGAGAAATTTTCAATATTGTTTTATGGATCACCAATATTGAAAGTCAGATGCTATTTTTTTACTCAAAATCAAATCCATCATATTGATTAATAATGGATATTTACACAAAGACACTCTGTTTTTACCCGATGAAAAACCGTGACTTACATCACAGAATGCAGCCAATTGAATACCCATTATGAGTTAGCCATTAACGCGTCCACGAGGTTAATAATAATTATATTAAATGTTAACAAAAATAAAACAAACGGGAACGCAAAATAAATATTCGTTTTCACAGTGGAATTAACTCATGACAAAAGAAAAGAGTAAAACGGGAATAGAACCGAAGGTGTTCTTTCCGCCATTAATAATCGTTGGCATACTTTGTTGGCTTACCGTAAGGGATCTGGATGCGGCGAATGTCGTTATTAATGCTGTATTCAGTTACGTCACCAATGTATGGGGATGGGCATTTGAATGGTATATGGTGGTGATGCTTTTCGGTTGGTTCTGGCTGGTGTTTGGCCCGTATGCCAAAAAGCGTTTAGGTAACGAACCACCAGAATTTAGTACCGCCAGTTGGATCTTTATGATGTTCGCCTCCTGTACGTCAGCTGCCGTACTGTTCTGGGGATCGATTGAGATCTACTACTACATCTCCACGCCGCCGTTTGCTTTAGCGCCAAACTCCACTGGTGCGAAAGAGCTGGGGCTGGCCTACAGTTTGTTCCACTGGGGACCGCTACCGTGGGCCACTTACAGCTTCCTTTCCGTCGCCTTCGCGTACTTCTTCTTTGTCCGCAAAATGGATGTAATTCGCCCCAGCTCCACTCTGGTGCCGCTGGTCGGTGAAAAACATGCCAAAGGCTTGTTTGGCACTATCGTCGATAACTTCTATCTGGTGGCGCTGATCTTCGCAATGGGCACCAGTCTGGGTCTTGCCACGCCGCTGGTGACCGAGTGTATGCAGTATCTGTTTGGTATTCCGCATACCCTGCAACTGGACGCTATTATCATTACCTGCTGGATCATCCTCAACGCTATCTGCGTAGCCTGTGGTCTGCAAAAAGGGGTAAAAATCGCCAGCGATGTGCGCAGCTATCTGAGTTTCCTGATGCTTGGCTGGGTATTCATCGTCAGCGGCGCCAGCTTCATCATGAACTACTTCACCGACTCGGTGGGGATGTTGCTGATGTATCTGCCGCGCATGTTGTTCTATACCGATGCCGTTGGCAAAGGCGGCTTCCCGCAGGGCTGGACCGTGTTCTACTGGGCATGGTGGGTAATTTATGCCATCCAGATGAGTATCTTCCTCGCGCGTATTTCCCGTGGTCGTACCGTGCGTGAACTGTGCTTCGGTATGGTGATGGGGCTGACAGCATCCACCTGGATCCTGTGGACCATACTCGGTAGTAACACTCTGCTGTTGATGGATAAAAATATCATCAACATTCCAAACCTGATCGAACAGTATGGTGTGGCGCGCGCCATCATCGAAACCTGGGCCGCTCTGCCGCTCAGCACTGCCACCATGTGGGGCTTCTTCATTCTCTGCTTTATTGCCACCGTTACCCTGATTAACGCCTGCTCTTACACCCTGGCGATGTCCACCTGCCGCGAAGTGCGCGACGGTGAAGAACCACCGCTGCTGGTGCGTATCGGCTGGTCAGTGTTGGTTGGTGTTATCGGCATTGTTCTGCTGGCGCTCGGCGGCCTGAAACCGATTCAAACCGCCATCATCGCCGGAGGATGCCCGCTGTTCTTCGTCAACATTATGGTGACGCTCTCCTTTATTAAAGACGCGAAACAGAACTGGAAAGATTAATTAACCCCCAAAATATCAAGAGGTTGAAAGATGGATTTTAATTTAAATGATGAGCAGGAACTGTTTGTCGCCGGTATCCGCGAACTGATGGCCAGCGAAAACTGGGAGGCCTATTTTGCCGAGTGCGACCGTGACAGCGTCTACCCGGAACGTTTTGTCAAAGCACTGGCGGATATGGATATCGACAGCCTGCTGATCCCGGAAGAGCACGGTGGTCTGGATGCGGGGTTTGTTACCCTCGCCGCCGTGTGGATGGAACTGGGTCGTTTGGGGGCGCCAACCTACGTGTTGTATCAGTTGCCTGGCGGGTTTAACACCATCCTGCGTGAAGGCACACAAGAGCAGATCGACAAGATTATGGCTTTCCGCGGCACCGGTAAGCAGATGTGGAACTCAGCGATTACCGAACCGGGCGCGGGCTCCGACGTGGGTAGCCTGAAAACGACTTATACCCGTAGAAATGGTAAGATTTATCTTAATGGTAGTAAGTGTTTTATTACCAGCAGCGCCTACACCCCGTACATCGTGGTGATGGCGCGCGACGGGGCTTCTCCGGACAAACCTGTCTACACCGAATGGTTTGTTGATATGAGCAAACCAGGCATCAAAGTGACCAAACTTGAGAAGCTCGGTTTGCGTATGGATAGCTGCTGTGAAATCACCTTTGACGACGTGGAACTGGACGAGAAAGACATGTTCGGTCGGGAAGGTAACGGCTTTAACCGCGTCAAAGAAGAGTTCGACCATGAACGTTTCCTGGTAGCCCTGACCAACTACGGTACGGCGATGTGCGCCTTTGAAGATGCGGCGCGCTACGCCAACCAGCGCGTGCAGTTTGGCGAGGCGATTGGTCGTTTCCAGTTGATTCAGGAAAAATTCGCCCACATGGCGATCAAATTAAACTCCATGAAAAACATGCTGTATGAAGCTGCGTGGAAAGCAGACAACGGCACCATCACCTCTGGTGATGCAGCGATGTGCAAATACTTCTGCGCTAATGCGGCATTTGAAGTGGTGGATAGCGCAATGCAGGTGCTGGGCGGTGTCGGGATTGCGGGCAACCACCGCATCAGCCGCTTCTGGCGTGATCTGCGTGTAGACCGCGTCTCCGGGGGATCTGACGAAATGCAGATCCTGACGCTGGGTCGTGCGGTGCTGAAGCAATACCGCTAAGTCCGTGCACTGCCTGATGCGACGCTGATGCGTTTTATCAGGTCTACGGAAGCACGAATGTCGGCCGGATAAGGCGTTTACGCCGCATCCGGCAGTCATGCGCTACACAATTTTTCAGGAGCTAATAATGGATCATCTACCCATGCCGAAATTCGGGCCGCTGGCCGGATTGCGCGTTGTCTTCTCCGGTATCGAAATCGCCGGGCCGTTCGCCGGGCAAATGTTCGCAGAATGGGGGGCGGAAGTTATCTGGATCGAGAACGTCGCCTGGGCCGACACCATTCGCGTTCAACCTAACTACCCGCAGCTCTCTCGTCGCAATTTGCACGCGCTGTCGTTAAATATTTTCAAAGATGAAGGCCGCGAAGCGTTTCTGAAATTAATGGAAACCACCGATATCTTCATCGAAGCCAGTAAAGGTCCGGCCTTTGCCCGTCGTGGCATTACCGATGAAGTCCTGTGGCAGCACAACCCGAAACTGGTTATCGCTCACCTGTCCGGTTTTGGTCAGTACGGCACCGAGGAGTACACCAATCTTCCGGCCTATAACACCATCGCCCAGGCCTTCAGTGGTTACCTGATTCAGAACGGTGATGTTGACCAGCCAATGCCTGCCTTCCCGTATACCGCCGATTACTTTTCTGGCCTGACCGCCACCACGGCGGCGCTGGCAGCACTGCATAAAGTGCGTGAAACCGGTAAAGGCGAAAGCATCGACATCGCCATGTATGAAGTGATGCTGCGTATGGGCCAGTACTTCATGATGGATTACTTCAATGGCGGCGAAATGTGCCCGCGCATGACCAAAGGTAAAGATCCCTACTACGCCGGTTGCGGTCTGTACAAATGCGCCGACGGCTACATTGTGATGGAACTGGTGGGCATTACTCAGATTGCAGAATGCTTTAAAGATATCGGCCTCGCACATCTGCTCGGCACGCCGGAAATCCCGGAAGGCACCCAGCTTATCCACCGTATCGAATGCCCTTACGGACCACTGGTAGAAGAGAAACTCGATGCCTGGCTGGCGGCGCACACCATCGCGGAAGTTAAAGAACGCTTTGCTGAACTGAATATCGCCTGCGCCAAAGTGCTGACCGTACCGGAACTGGAAAGCAATCCACAGTATGTGGCTCGTGAATCAATCACCCAGTGGCAAACGATGGATGGTCGCACCTGCAAAGGGCCAAACGTGATGCCGAAATTCAAAAATAACCCAGGCCAAATCTGGCGCGGAATGCCATCACATGGCATGGATACGGCTGCCATTTTGAAAACTATCGGCTACAGCGAAAACGACATTCAGGAGTTGGTCAGCAAAGGTCTGGCCAAAGTTGAGGACTAAACGCGTGGCGCCAGTCGGCTTGCCTGACTAGCGCCCGCCCAATAACAAACGAACAAAATGGATAGAGGTGCAATGGATATCATTGGCGGACAACATCTACGTCAAATGTGGGACGATCTGGCGGACGTTTACGGTCATAAAACGGCGCTGATTTGTGAATCCAGCGGCGGAGTCGTTAACCGGTATAGTTATCTTGAGTTAAATCAGGAGATTAACCGCACGGCAAACCTGTTTTATACGCTGGGGATTCGCAAAGGCGACAAGGTTGCTCTACATCTCGACAACTGCCCGGAATTTATCTTTTGCTGGTTCGGGCTGGCAAAAATTGGCGCGATTATGGTGCCGATTAACGCCCGCCTGTTGCGCGAGGAAAGCGCGTGGATCCTGCAAAATAGCCAGGCGTGCCTGCTGGTGACCAGTGCGCAATTCTATCCTATGTATCAACAGATTCAGCAGGAAGATGCCACGCAGTTGCGGCACATTTGCCTGACAGATGTGGCGCTTCCCGCTGATAATGGTGTGAGTTCGTTTACTCAACTGAAAAATCAACAACCTGCCACCTTGTGCTATGCACCGCCGCTAACGACCGACGATACGGCGGAAATTCTCTTTACCTCCGGTACCACTTCCCGACCGAAAGGGGTGGTGATTACCCATTACAACCTGCGCTTCGCTGGATATTACTCTGCCTGGCAGTGCGCACTGCGTGACGATGACGTCTACCTGACGGTAATGCCTGCGTTTCATATCGATTGCCAGTGTACTGCGGCGATGGCGGCGTTTTCTGCCGGAGCCACCTTTGTGCTGGTCGAGAAATACAGCGCCCGCGCCTTCTGGGGACAGGTACAGAAGTATCGCGCCACCGTTACCGAATGTATTCCGATGATGATCCGTACGTTGATGGTGCGACCGCCTTCAGCGAGCGATCAGCAACACCATCTGCGGGAAGTAATGTTTTATCTCAACCTGTCGGAGCAGGAAAAAGATGCGTTTTGTGAACGCTTCGGCGTTCGCTTGCTGACCTCTTATGGGATGACGGAAACCATTGTTGGCATTATCGGCGATCGCCCTGGCGATAAACGACGCTGGCCGTCGATTGGTCGGGCGGGGTTTTGCTACGAAGCGGAGATTCGCGACGATCACAATCGTCCGCTCCCGGCTGGTGAGATCGGTGAAATCTGCATTAAAGGCGTACCGGGAAAAACCATCTTCAAAGAGTACTTTCTCAACCCTGAGGCCACCGCTAAAGTCCTGGAAGCTGATGGCTGGCTGCATACTGGCGATACCGGATACTGCGACGAAGAGGGCTTTTTTTATTTCGTCGATCGTCGCTGCAATATGATCAAACGCGGTGGGGAGAATGTCTCTTGCGTAGAGCTGGAAAATATTATCGCCGCGCACCCGAAAATTCAGGACATCGTGGTTGTTGGTATTAAAGATTCGATTCGCGATGAAGCCATCAAAGCGTTTGTGGTGCTGAATGAAGGTGAAATATTGAGCGAAGAGGAGTTCTTCTACTTTTGCGAACAGAATATGGCGAAATTTAAAGTGCCCTCTTATCTGGAGATAAGAAAAGATCTGCCACGTAATTGCTCGGGGAAAATAATCAGAAAGGCGCTGAAATAAACACTACAGCAGGGTACTACCCTGTCTGGTAATAATCACGTTTAAAAATAATATGCATTTTTTTGCAGGGGCGTTGTCGTCCCTGAAAAAGCAAAATGGAGAAAAGGAATGAGTGAATCATTACATCTGACCCGCAATGGATCAATTCTGGAAATTACCCTTGATCGCCCAAAAGCGAATGCTATTGATGCAAAAACCAGCTTTGAAATGGGCGAAGTATTTCTAAATTTCCGTGACGATCCGCAATTACGCGTCGCCATTATTACTGGTGCCGGAGAGAAATTCTTTTCCGCAGGCTGGGATTTAAAAGCGGCAGCAGAAGGCGAAGCACCGGATGCTGACTTTGGTCCGGGTGGTTTTGCGGGCTTAACCGAAATTTTCAATCTCGACAAGCCGGTTATCGCAGCTGTGAACGGCTATGCCTTTGGCGGCGGCTTTGAACTGGCACTGGCGGCAGATTTTATTGTCTGTGCCGATAACGCCAGCTTCGCTCTGCCGGAAGCTAAACTGGGCATCGTACCTGACAGCGGCGGCGTGCTGCGTCTGCCGAAGATCCTGCCGCCTGCCATCGTCAATGAAATGGTAATGACTGGCAGAAGAATGGGCGCAGAAGAGGCGCAGCGTTGGGGGATCGTCAACCGCGTGGTTAGCCAGGCGGAACTGATGGATAACGCCCGCGAACTGGCGCAGCAACTGGTTGACAGCGCCCCGCTGGCGATCGCGGCGCTGAAAGAGATCTACCGCACCACCAGCGAAATGCCGGTAGAAGAAGCGTATCGCTATATTCGCAGCGGCGTGTTGAAACACTATCCATCGGTTCTGCATTCGGAAGATGCCATTGAAGGGCCGCTGGCGTTTGCCGAGAAGCGCGATCCGGTGTGGAAAGGACGTTAACAACCGTGAGCTATTACGCCTTTGAGGGGTTAATTCCGGTGGTTCACCCGACGGCGTTTGTCCATCCCAGTGCTGTATTGATTGGCGATGTGATTGTGGGAGCCGGTGTCTACATCGGCCCACTCGCCTCACTGCGTGGTGACTACGGGCGGTTGATCGTGCAAGCGGGAGCCAATATTCAGGATGGCTGCATCATGCACGGCTACTGTGATACTGACACCATTGTGGGGGAAAACGGCCATATTGGTCATGGCGCAATCCTGCATGGTTGTGTGATTGGTCGCGATGCACTGGTTGGGATGAACAGCGTGATTATGGATGGCGCGTTCATTGGCGAAGAGAGCATTGTTGCCGCTATGAGCTTTGTCAAAGCGGGCTTTAGTGGCGAGAAACGCCAGTTGTTGATGGGCACGCCAGCCCGCGCTGTACGCAGTGTTAGTGACGACGAGTTACACTGGAAACGGTTGAATACCAAAGAGTATCAGGATCTTGTCGGGCGCTGTCATGCATCGTTACATGAAACGCAGCCGTTGAGGCAAATGGAGGAAAATCGCCCCCGTTTGCAGGGGACGACGGATGTGGCGCCGAAACGGTAACATCGTCGGATGCGGCATAAACGCCTTATCCAACCCGGCTGAAGAGCAACCGTAGGCCGGATAAGATGCGCCAGCATCGCATCCGGCGATAGCTGTCGGATGCGGCATAAACGCCTTATCCAACCCTGCTGGAGAGCAACCGTAGGCCGGATAAGATGCGCCAGCATCGCATCCGGCGACCAGGTCGCACGGTATCAACGAAATGACATTAACGACGCATACTCTTTGACAACATCATCTGCCACTTCTGCTCGCGGTTAAGTTCCGTGAGCGGAACGGCAGGAATACGCGGCGTCTTTCTTACGCCGACTAATTTATCCCGGCTGTTATTGCGCAGGCGCGCGTAAATTTGCTCATCGATATCGACCACTTTTACCAGTCGCTGGCACTGGCATCCCCGCCCTTCCAGCTTATTAGGGATCATCTTAACTTCGCAGCTTATTTCTGCGACTTCCGACAGAATATAAGTCAGGGTATTAACCGCCTTGCTGTGTTCAATATCGAAATGAATAGAGATCTCTCTTGCTATCACCCATCGGTTTTCAGCCATCATCCATTCGGCGATTAACAAATAGAGTGGTTTTTCAACACATCCTTCACACATACGAACTCCAGTTTCACAAATTAAAAGACTGGCTATGACTCGTTTTGCAGCAATTAAACAAGGCCATATTAAAATTGTGGATATATCGATAGTATGCAACCTAACGAAGGATTAGTGTGAGCAAAATCCTGCTTACGCCATCAAAAATATGAATTCCAACAAAGTTTTGTCTTACAGATAAAAAAACGGTCCTCTTTCGAGAACCGTATTAGTTATTCGATCAAATTGGCGAATAAAACATATCCGCCATCACACGCTATTATTTGATCTGTGCGTGCATTTCCTGCACCGAAATAACTTTTTCGGTCGCATCGGCATTCAGCGCCATCGCGGTAGCGAAACCACCGTTCAGGGTGGTGTCATAATGCACTTTATATTGCAGCGCACTGCGACGAATCACGCGGGAGTCTTCAATCGCGCGACGACCTGAGGTGGTGTTGATGATGTAGGTGTATTCGCCATTCTTGATACGGTCCTGAATGTGCGGACGACCTTCATGCACCTTGTTTACCAGACGCGGGTTGATACCCGCTTCGCCCAGCACAATCGCCGTGCCGTGGGTTGCATCCAGCTCGAAGCCCTGTTTCAGCAGTTTTGCCGCCAGGTCCACCACGCGTTCTTTGTCGCCTTCACGCACGGAGAGCAGCGCACGGCCCTGTTTCTTCATGGTGGAGTTACTGCCCAGCTGCGCTTTGGCGAACGCTTCAGCGAAGGTGCGACCCACGCCCATCACTTCCCCGGTGGAGCGCATTTCTGGCCCTAACAGCGGGTCAACGCCCGGGAATTTGTTGAACGGCAGCACCACTTCTTTCACCGAGTAGTACGGCGGGATAACTTCTTTAGTCACGCCCTGCTCAGCCAGCGATTTGCCTGCCATCACGCGCGCCGCCACTTTTGCCAGCGGCACGCCGGTGGCTTTGGAGACGAACGGAACGGTACGCGCCGCACGCGGGTTAACTTCAATCAGGTAGACTTCGTTGTTTTTCACCGCAAACTGCACGTTCATCAGGCCGCGCACCTGCAATTCGAAGGCCAGTTTCTGCACCTGTTGGCGCATCACATCCTGAATTTCCTGACTTAAGGTGTAGGCTGGCAGAGAACATGCGGAGTCACCGGAATGCACGCCCGCCTGCTCAATATGCTCCATGATGCCGCCAATCAGCACCATTTCGCCATCGCAGATGGCGTCCACGTCAACTTCTACCGCGTCATCGAGGAAGTGGTCCAGCAACACTGGCGCATCGTTAGACACGCTGACCGCCGTCTGGAAGTAGCGACGCAGGTCAGCTTCGTCATAGACGATTTCCATCGCCCGACCGCCGAGAACGTAAGACGGACGTACCACCAGCGGGTAGCCAATCTCTTTTGCCTTCTCAACCGCCATTTCAATAGCGGTAACGGTGGCGTTCGCCGGTTGTTTCAGTTTCAGACGGTCAACCGCATGCTGGAAGCGTTCACGGTCTTCCGCACGGTCGATAGCATCCGGGCTGGTACCGATAACCGGGACGCCAGCGGCTTCCAGCGCACGTGCCAGTTTCAGCGGAGTCTGACCACCGTACTGGACGATAACGCCTTTCGGCTTCTCGATACGCACGATTTCCAGTACATCTTCCAGGGTTACCGGCTCGAAGTAGAGGCGGTCGGAAGTGTCGTAGTCGGTGGAGACGGTTTCCGGGTTACAGTTCACCATAATGGTTTCGTAACCGTCTTCGCGCAGCGCCAGCGAGGCGTGTACGCAGCAGTAGTCGAATTCGATACCCTGACCGATACGGTTCGGGCCGCCGCCAAGCACCATGATTTTTTCACGGTCGGTAGACGGATTCGATTCGCACTCTTCTTCATAAGTGGAGTACATATAAGCGGTGTCGGTGGCAAATTCTGCCGCACAGGTATCCACGCGCTTATAAACCGGGTGCAGATCATACTGGTCGCGCAGCTTGCGGATTTCCGCTTCGCGAACGCCCGCCAGTTTAGCCAGACGCGCATCGGCAAAGCCTTTGCGTTTCAGCTGGCGCAGGAAGTCAGCGTTCAGGCCAGTGATGCCCACTTCTGCCACTTTCTCTTCCAGACGAACCAGCTCTTCAATCTGTACCAGGAACCAGCGGTCAATGTTGGTCAGGTTGAAGACACCGTCTACAGACAGGCCCGCACGGAAAGCATCGGCGATATACCAGATACGCTCTGCGCCTGCGTCTTTCAGTTCGCGACGGATTTTGGTTAACGCTTCCGGGTCATCCAGGCTCACTTTCGGGTCGAAGCCAGTTGCGCCCACTTCCAGGCCGCGCAGCGCTTTTTGCAGGGACTCCTGCTGCGTGCGACCAATCGCCATCACTTCGCCAACCGATTTCATCTGAGTGGTCAGACGGTCGTTCGCACCAGCGAATTTCTCGAAGTTGAAGCGAGGAATTTTAGTCACCACGTAGTCGATGGACGGCTCAAAGGAGGCCGGAGTACGTCCGCCGGTGATGTCGTTCATCAGTTCGTCGAGGGTGTAACCCACCGCCAGTTTCGCTGCCACTTTGGCAATCGGGAAACCAGTGGCTTTCGACGCCAGCGCCGAAGAACGGGACACGCGCGGGTTCATTTCGATAACAATCAGGCGACCGTTTTTCGGGTTCACCGCAAACTGGACGTTGGAACCACCGGTTTCAACACCGATTTCACGCAGCACTGCCATCGAGGCGTTACGCATGATTTGATATTCTTTGTCGGTCAGCGTTTGCGCTGGCGCGACAGTGATGGAGTCACCGGTGTGGATGCCCATTGCATCGAAGTTTTCGATAGAGCAGACGATGATGCAGTTGTCGTTTTTATCACGCACCACTTCCATCTCGTACTCTTTCCAGCCAATCAGCGACTCATCAATCAGCAGCTCTTTGGTCGGGGAGAGATCCAGACCGCGGGCGCAGATTTCTTCAAACTCTTCGCGGTTATAAGCGATACCGCCACCGCTACCGCCCATGGTAAAGGATGGGCGAATAATGCACGGGAAGCCCACGTCAGCGGCAACCGCCAGCGCTTCTTCCATCGTGTGTGCAATACCGGAACGCGCAGTTTCCAGACCGATTTTCTTCATCGCTACGTCGAAACGGCGGCGGTCTTCTGCTTTATCAATCGCATCGGCGGTAGCACCAATCATGGTGACGCCGAACTCTTCCAGCACACCCTGACGCTCCAGCTCCAGCGCGCAGTTCAACGCCGTCTGACCGCCCATCGTTGGCAGCACTGCATCCGGGCGCTCTTTTTCAATAATCTTGCGTACCACTTCCCAGTGAATCGGCTCGATGTAGGTCGCATCAGCCATTTCCGGGTCGGTCATGATGGTCGCCGGGTTGGAGTTCACCAGAATGACGCGGTAACCTTCTTCGCGCAGGGCTTTACATGCTTGCGCGCCAGAGTAGTCAAACTCACACGCCTGACCGATAACAATCGGGCCCGCACCCAGAATCAGGATACTTTTTATATCTGTACGTTTTGGCATGACTCTTTTACTCCTGATTACTTAGCGGTTTTACGGTACTGCTCAATTAACTCGATAAAGTGGTCGAACAACGGCGCGGCGTCGTGTGGACCAGGGCTGGCTTCCGGGTGCCCCTGGAAGCTAAACGCCGGTTTATCGGTGCGATGAATCCCCTGTAATGTACCGTCGAACAGGGATTTATGCGTGACACGCAGGTTTGCAGGTAATGTTGCTTCATCCACCGCAAAACCGTGGTTCTGGGCGGTGATCATCACCACGTTTTTCTCAACATCTTTCACCGGATGGTTGCCGCCGTGGTGACCAAATTTCATTTTGACAGTCTTCGCACCGCTCGCCAGCGCCAGCAACTGATGGCCGAGGCAGATGCCGAATACCGGGATGTCGGTTTCGAGGAATTTCTGGATGGCAGTAATAGCGTAATCGCACGGGGCCGGGTCGCCAGGACCGTTGGAGAGGAAGATACCGTCTGGATTCATTTTCAGCACATCTTCCGCAGAAGTTTGCGCCGGAACGATGGTCAGGCGGCAGCCTCTGTCCACCAGCATCCGCAGGATGTTGCGCTTGGCACCGAAATCGTAGGCCACGACGTGGAACGGCAGCTCGTCTTCTTTTTTCGCTTCTGGCAGGCCGCCGGTCAGCGTCCAGCTCCCTTGTGTCCAGCTATAGGCTTCTGCGGTGGTCACTTCTTTTGCCAGATCCATGCCGTTCAGACCTGGGAACGCGCGGGCTTTTTCTAATGCCAGCGCCGCATCCGGGTTATCGCCCGCGATAATGCAGCCATTCTGTGCGCCTTTCTCGCGCAGTAAACGCGTCAGCTTACGGGTATCGATATCGGCAATCGCCACGATGTTATGGCGTTTCAGGTAAGAAGAGAGGTCTTCGGTGTTGCGGAAGTTGCTGGCAATCAGCGGCAGGTCGCGAATCACCAGACCTTGTGCATGTACCTGAGAAGATTCTTCATCGGCGTCATTAGTGCCGACATTGCCAATATGGGGATAAGTAAGAGTAACGATTTGACGAGAATAGGAAGGATCAGTGAGGATTTCTTGATAACCGGTCATTGAAGTATTGAAAACGACTTCCCCAACCGCCGAACCTGTTGCCCCTATGGCCCGACCGTGAAACTGGGTTCCGTCTTCCAGAACCAATAGCGCTGACTTAATCAAAACACCCTCCAGAGAATATTCACTCACTTTATTTGCATATTAATTCGCAATGATGACGCAAATCAATGCAAATCTGCCTACCGACGAATTTCTGGCAAACGGCGGCATTCTGGAGATATGGGCGCTAAAAGTCAACTCAATCGCGGTATTTATTATATGATTTTATGCGTCATGCATATTTTTATGGCATTAAGCGACAAAAAGATCACCTAACGTAGTCAGGAAAACGCTTGCACAGCGAGAAGAATGTAAAAACAAAATTCACTCGGAAAAAAGTGGACCAGATGGTCAAAATTTACATTAAAACAACAAAAACCACAGACAAAACTTTATATTTTTAGCAATTTGCATCAACAATTAAGAAAAAAACACAAAATAAAAGGGCCAAAAATCAAAGCCCTTTATAATCAACGAATTAGATATGTTATTTTTGCATCAATACAAATGTTTTGTGGTTATAATTTATTGAGATCCAGCACATCTCGCATATCAAAAAGACCATTTTTCTTGCCATTTAGCCACAATGCCGATCTTACCGCACCGTTAGCAAATGTCATGCGGCTGGACGCCTTATGGGTAATCTCCAGACGTTCGCCGATATCGGCGAACATGGCGGTATGTTCACCCACGATGTCACCCGCTCGTACAGTGGCAAAACCAATGGTGCCAGGAACACGTTCACCGGTATGGCCCTCACGACTGTAGACCGCGCAATCTTTCAGGTCTTTGTCCAGTGCATGAGCAATCGCCTCCCCCATCGCCAGCGCAGTGCCTGACGGCGCATCGACTTTATGTCTATGATGTGCTTCGATAATTTCAATATCGGTGTAGTCACCCATTACCTGAGTGGCTTTCTCCAGCAGCTTAAGCATGACGTTAACGCCAACGCTAAAATTGGCGGCAAAGACAATCGCAATATCTGTGGCAGCGTCACGAATCGCTTGTTTGCCAGCGTCATCAAAACCCGTTGTACCAATCACCATCCCTTTACCATGCTGGCGACAAAAAGCGAGATGGTTCAGCGTACCTTCCGGACGGGTAAAATCGATAAACACATCAAAATCATCTTTTACCGCGTCGAGGCTGCTTTGCACGGTAACGCCTGTTTTTCCGACTCCGGCCAGTTCACCAGCGTCGCTGCCCAGTAAAGAAGATCCTTCGCGCTCCAGCGCCGCGCCCAGCTGCACGCCTTCTAATGCCAGCGCCGCCTGAATCAACTGGCGGCCCATACGCCCCCCGGCTCCCGCGATGGCAACGCGGATGTTTGCATTATGCATAGCTATTCTCTTTTGTTAATTTGCATAGACCGTTTTCAGAGTAACCAGCGCATCGCTACGCCGCCAGCCAAAAACGCTGATAATTAGAAATTAATGATAAACAGGGAGGGATATCAGTGAAAGGCATGACGCAGAAAGTGATGCGTCATACCATCTGTCATTATGCCTGGTCTTGTGACTTTGACGGCAGGCAGCAAAGTATAAGCAGAATTACGCCCGTAACAGGGATCAACACGACAATAATGACCCACCACCCTGGATATCCGATATCGTGCATCCTTCTGACGGCTAGCGCCATCGCCGGTACGGCAAAAATCAACGTTAAAATAAATGACGCGGGCAGCGCAAAAAAAATGAAAACACCATAGTCATTGTTCATTGTTTCCGCAAACCACCAGCATAAAAGCGGTAGCAGACAGATAACGACACTACCGATCATAAACGACCAGAACTCAAAACGGGTGGCGACACCTTCATAATTAAAGATGTTTTTCCACCCTTCCAAATACGCTTCTCCATACGTCATAGAACACTTCCTTGTTTTCTGATTAGTTCGCCAGGGCCAGCACTTCCGCCACCCACTGCTGAAAGCCTTTCACATCCAGATCCAGCGCCACCTGCACGTTTGCAGGTTTACTCAGGCAACCGTCGATATCAACAACCGTAGTACCTGAGGTAAATTCGCCCTGCGTTTCCACTGCCACAAAACACGGCTTGAGAGTGAATAAGTCCGGGCGCACCAGCCAGGCGATGGCGCAGAGATCGTGCATACGCAGGCCGCTTTGCATACTGCCGCTACGGTAGTGACTAAACAAGGCGTGCAGCATTTTTCCGGTACGATTCAACTCCGGCAATGTAGCAAGATAATCAGGAGCTAACACCGCCTGATTGGTGACATCCAGACCGCACATGACGATTTCGATGCCGCTACGGAAGACGCACGCAGCCGCTTCTGGATCGGCAGCGATATTAAACTCGGCGTTTGGTGTGCAGTTGCCGCGTCCGGCAGAACCACCCATGATCACCAGACGGCGAATATGCGGTTTGCATTCCGGGCATTGTGAAAGTAACAGCGCAATATTGGTTAACGGGCCGATGGCTACCAGAGTAACAGGCTCAGGCGCACGCAGCAGGGCATCCCGAATAGCCAGAAATGCGGGTTTGTCCAGTGGGCTTCTGTTGTGCTCGACAAAGTCGTAGCCAGCCATTCCCGATTCACCGTGCACAGATGCTGCATTACGCGGTGCGCGTACCAGCGGCACGGCAGCTCCCTGGGCAAGCGGAATCTCCGCATTCCAGAAATGCAGCAGTTGCAGGGCGTTGCGGGTAGTTTTCTCAACCGAGACATTACCTGCGACGGTGGTCATCAGTTGCAGGTCGAGCTCGGGGGCAAAAATCGCGGCGGCAATGGCGACGGCATCGTCAATGCCGGGGTCTGTATCGAGGAAAATAGGTAAACGCATGTTTTCTCCATAAAAAATGCCGGTAACAAGACCGGCATTTTCGCATAACTTAGGCTGCTAATGACTTAATCAACTTCACGAATATCGACACGCAACTCTTTCGGCACTTCGAAAACGATATTTTCTTCGCGGCCTTCCAGCGGAATGGCTTCGCCACCGCCAAGCTGCTGTAAACGTGCGACTACGTTCTGTACCAGAATATCCGGAGCCGACGCGCCAGCAGTCACACCGACGCATTTCACCTCTTTTACCCACTCTTCCTGGATATCTGTCGCATCGTCAATCAAAAACGCCCGTTTGCCCATGCGCTGGGCCAGTTCCGCCAGACGGTTGGAGTTGGAGGAGTTTTTCGAACCGACCACCAACACCACTTCTGCCTGCTCTGCCAGGGCGCGTACCGCTTCCTGACGGTTGGTGGTGGCGTAGCAGATATCATCTTTGCGCGGCCCGACAATTTTCGGGAAGCGTTTACGCAGCGCGTCGATGACATCAGACGTGTCATCCACCGATAGCGTGGTCTGGGTCATAAAGGAGAGTTTCTCTTCGTTTTTGACCGTCAGTTTCCACACGTCGTCCGGCGACTCGACCAGATACATTCCCCCTTCCGGGTTACTGTACTGGCCCATCGTACCTTCCACTTCCGGATGCCCGGCGTGGCCGATGAGAATCGACTCTTCGCCACGACGGCTGGCGCGCGCGACTTCCATATGCACTTTGGTCACCAGCGGACAGGTCGCGTCAAATACCGTCAAATCGCGACTTTTCGCTTCGTTGCGGACTGCCTGAGAAACACCGTGTGCGGAAAAAATCAGGATCGCGCCGTCCGGCACTTCGCTGATCTGCTCAATAAAGATAGCCCCGCGCTCGCGCAGGCTATCGACCACGTAGCGGTTATGCACCACTTCGTGACGGACATAAATCGGTGCGCCGTAAATGGCCAGCGCGTTTTCAACAATGCTGATAGCGCGGTCTACCCCGGCACAAAAACCACGTGGGTTGGCCAACAGGATCTGCATGTTACGCCTCCAGCGCCGGATCGATTTCCAGCACTTCAATATCAAAATGAACGGTCTGCCCGGCCAGCGGATGGTTGAAATCAACGGTAATGGAGTCGCCGTTAATTTCGCGGATCACGCCAGGCATCTCACTGCCATCCATTGCGGTAAAAAGCATGATTGCGCCAATTTCTGGCTCGCCTGCATCCATAAACTCACGGCGGGAGAAGTACTGAATCAGGTCCGGTGACGGCACGCCAAACGCCGCATCTGGCTCCAGCGAGAAGGTGGTTTTATCGCCCACTTTCAGCCCCAGAAGGTGTTGCTCCAGACCTTCGGAAAGAGAAGCATCACCCAGGCGGAACAGCGCCGGTTTACCGTTGTTGCGGGTAGACTCGGCGGTAGTGCCATCGTCGAGTTTTAGCGTGAAATGCACCAGGACGGCGCTATTGCTCTGTACAGATTCAGACATGCAGGTTTGCTCTTATATTTTGAGGATTTTTGCCGGATGCGGCCTACGATTACGCAGCAATCTGTAGGCCGGATAAGATGCGTCAGCATCGCATCCGGCAGGGTTTATTATTGTTTTTTCGCTTTAGAAGGCAAAAAACCTTCCAGCACAATCAGTGCCGCACCGACACAGATTGCAGTATCGGCAAGGTTGAAGGTGGCGAAGTGCCAGTCGCCGACGTAGAAGTCGATCATATCGACAACGAAGCCATGCCACAGGCGGTCGAACAGATTGCCCAGCGCGCCGCCAATAATCAGCGCGTAAGCGATATTGTTTAGCTTCTGCGTGGCTTTTGAGCGATACATCATCACCACCAGGGTAACGCTAATACCAATCGCTATACCGGCAAAGAACCAACGCTGCCAGCCGCCGCTATCGGCAAGGAAACTAAACGCCGCGCCATAGTTACGCGCATAATGCAGATTAAGCGACGGGAACAGCGGGACCGTATCCCCCAGAGCAAAGTTCTGGAGGATCAGGTATTTGCTGCCCAGATCGATAATCAGCACGACTACCACCAGCCACAGCCAGCGTAGCCCTGTTGAACAGATCGATTGACTCATCAGGCAAACTTACGTTTTTCACCGTCACCGGCGACGTTGCTGACACAGCGGCCGCAGATTTCTGCGTGTTCCGCCACCTTGCCGACATCCAGGGTGTAGTGCCAGCAGCGTGGACACTTCTCACCTTCGGCTTTACTCAACGCGACTTTCAGCCCTTTGAGTACTTCGCTCTGCTGAGCATCAGCAGGTGCGTCGTTATAGTCTGCAACGGTAGCGCCGGAGGTCAACAGGACAAATCGTAATTCATCGCCCAGCGCAGTCAGTTTCGCCGCCAGTTCCGGTTCAGCATACAGCGTCACTGCCGCTTCCAGCGAGCCGCCCACTTTCTTGTCGGCACGCGCTTGCTCAATGACTTTGTTCACTTCGCCACGCACTTTCAGCAGCTCGTCCCAGAACGCATCGTTCATCGCTTCGCTGTCTGCCAGACCAAACAGGCCTTCGTACCACTCGCCGGTGAAGACGTATTTTTCACGCTCGCCCGGCAGGTAGCCCCACACTTCATCAGCGGTGAAGGAGAGGATAGGTGCCATCCAGCGAACCAGCGCTTCTGCGATGTGATACAGCGCAGTCTGGCAGCTACGACGCGCCACACTGTCCGCTTTGGCGGTGTACTGACGGTCTTTGATGATGTCGAGGTAGAAGGAACCCATCTCAACGGAACAGAAGCGCATCAGACGCTGTACCACTTCGTGGAAATCGTATGCTTCGTACGCCTTGAGGATGTCTTCCTGTGCCGCTTTCGCACAACCTACGGCCCAGCGATCCAGTACCACCATCTCTTCCGGTTTCACCATATCTTTTGCCGGATCAAAACCATTGAGGTTTGCCAGCAGGAAGCGTGCGGTGTTACGGATACGACGATAGCTGTCGGCAGCACGTTTCAGGATCTCGTCAGAAACGGCCATTTCGCCAGTGTAGTCGGTAGATGCCACCCACAGACGCAGAATATCCGCGCCCAGTTTGTTCATCACATCCTGCGGCGAAACGGTGTTGCCGATGGATTTGGACATCTTGCGACCCTGACCATCCACGGTAAAGCCGTGGGTCAGCACCTGACGATACGGCGCTTTGCCCTTCATCGCGGTAGAGATCATCAGAGAGGACATGAACCAGCCGCGGTGTTGGTCAGAACCTTCCAGATACATGTCTGCAGCGTGACCGGCAAATTCCGGACGCACGTCAACAACGGAAGAGTGGGTAGATCCGGAGTCAAACCATACGTCGAGAGTATCCGGCACTTTCACATACTGGTCAGCTTCGTCGCCGAGAATCTCTTTCGCATCGAGATCCCACCACGCCTGGATGCCATCAACTTCAACGCGTTTAGCCACTTCTTCCATAAGTTCGAGGGTACGCGGATGCAGTTCTTCCGTGTCTTTATGCACGAACAGTGACATCGGTACGCCCCAGGTGCGCTGACGGGAGATACACCAGTCAGGACGGTTAGCGACCATCGACTCGATACGCGCCTGGCCCCAGTCAGGGATCCACTGCACGCCTTTGATCTCTTTCAGTGACTGCGCACGCAGACCTTTCTGATCCATGCTGACGAACCACTGCGGCGTCGCGCGGAAGATGATCGGCGTTTTGTGACGCCAGCAGCACGGATAGCTGTGCTGCATTTTCTCAACGTGCAGCAGCGCGCCTTTTTCCTGCAGCAGCGCAACGACGATGTCGTTCGCTTTGAAGACGTTCACGCCATCCAGCGTCGGGTAAGTACCCGGCAGATAAGTGCCGTCCGGGCCAACCGGGTTAGCGGTTTCCAGACCGTATTTCTGGCCAATCACATAGTCGTCCGGACCGTGGCCAGGCGCGGTGTGAACGGCACCGGTACCAGCATCCAGGGTAACGTGATCGCCGAGGATTGCCGGAACGTCGAAGCCCATAAACGGATGGGTAAAGCGCAGCAGTTCAAGCTCCGCACCTTTTACCGTGCCGAGAATGGTGTAATCGGTCACGCCGATACGCTGCATTACGCTTTCAACCAGATCTTTCGCCAGAATAACGGCCTGACCGTCGATCTGCACCAGCGCATAGTCGAAATCCGGTGCAATAGAGATTGCGCGGTTTGCAGGCAGAGTCCACGGCGTAGTGGTCCAGATTACCAGCGAGATTGGGCCGTTAACGTTGCTGACGCCAAATTTTGCTTTCAGCGCATCCTGATCGACCGCCTGGAAAGCGACGTCGATGGACGGAGAAGTTTTGTCGTAATACTCAACTTCCGCTTCTGCCAGTGCAGAACGGCAGTCAACGCACCAGTGCACTGGCTTCGCGCCTTTGTGCAGGTGACCGTTGCCGATGATTTTGCCCAGCGCGCGGATGATGTTGGCTTCAGTTTTGAAGTCCATGGTCAGGTACGGGTGCGACCAGTCGCCCAGCACGCCCAGACGGATAAAGTCTTTGCGCTGACCGTCAACCTGGGTCGCAGCGTATTCGCGGCACTTGGCGCGGAACTCGGCCGCAGTGAATTTCTCACCCGGCTTACCGTATTCTTGCTCTACTTTCAGCTCGATCGGCAGACCGTGGCAGTCCCAGCCAGGCACATACGGCGAGTCATAACCGGAAAGCCCTTTGGACTTCACGATAATGTCTTTCAGAATCTTGTTAACCGAGTGACCAATATGAATGCTGCCATTCGCATAAGGAGGGCCATCATGCAGAATGAAGGTTTTTTTGCCTTTTTTAGCCGCACGAATGATGCCGTACAGGTCATCATCAGTCCAACGCGCCAGCATTCCCGGTTCGCGTTTGGCGAGATCGCCACGCATCGGGAACCCTGTTTCCGGCAAATTCAGGGTTGATTTATAGTCACTCATCAGATTCTCGGTTCCGTATTTCGGTTTGATTACATAACAGGCTTAAGCCGGTTTTGTTAGCCCAAAAAATTCGCGGGCGGTTAATTCATCACGCGCAATCTGCGCTTTCAGTTCGTCCAGCGACGCAAATCGCTGCTCATTGCGTATTTTTTTACGCAGCACTACTTGTATATGGCGACCGTAAAGGTCCATTGCAACATCTAACAAATGCACTTCCAACTGCTGGCGAATACCGGCAACCGTTGGACGTGTTCCGATGTTTGCCACACCGGGTAACGGCTTTTCGCCGAGGCCCAGCACTTCCACCGCGTAAACCCCTTTCACCGGGGAAACCTGACGGCGTAGCGGTACATTCGCCGTCGGGAAACCTATCGTGCGCCCTAATTCATCACCGTGGACCACACGCCCGGAGATGGCAAACGGGTGCCCCAGTAAACTTTCTGCCAGAGCCAGATTATCGTCTGCAAGTGCCTGACGCACAGCGGTGCTGCTGATACGCACGCCACCTTCGCAAAAAGTTTGCGTACTGGTAATGTCAAAGCCGTATTCCACGCCAGCTTTCTGTAATAACAAGAAATCGCCTTCACGACCAGCGCCAAAGCGGAAATCATCACCCACGGCGAGGAATTTTACCCGCAAATGCTTCACCAGTAGATCGCTGATGAAGTTTTGCGCAGTCAGCGCCGCAAAGCGCCTGTCGAAACGCACGCACAGCACGTAATCTACGCCACACTCTGCAAGGTAACGCAGTTTTTCCCGCAGTCGGGTCAGTCTTGCCGGGGCTTTATCGGTAGCAAACAGTTCCAGTGGTTGAGGTTCAAAAAGCATCACCATCACCGGTAAGTTTCGCCTGCGCCCTTCTTCCTGCAAGCCCTGCAACAGCGCGCGATGACCGCGATGCACGCCGTCGAAATTACCAATAGTCAGCACACACCCTTCTTGCGGGGCCTGGCTGAGATTATGTATGCCGCGTATCAGCTTCATGTCTGGCTCAAAACAGTGAAAATCGTCCGAGTATACCTTGTACAGCGGTCAAGGTTAACCGGCGATTGAGTACCGAAATCAGAAAGAAGTGGCTTTTCATTGCCATGGCGCAAATCACGGGCAGAAACTCACGGCCTGATGCAATTTTTATCGCGGAAAAGCTGTATTCACACCCCGCAAGCTGGTAGAATCCTGCGCCATCACTACGTAACGAGCGCCGGCACATTAACGGCGCTTATTTGCACAAATCCATTGACAAAAGAAGGCTAAAAGGGCATATTCCTCGGCCTTTGAATTGTCCATATAGAACACATTTGGGAGTTGGACCTTGGCTAATATCAAATCAGCTAAGAAGCGCGCCATTCAGTCTGAAAAGGCTCGTAAGCACAACGCAAGCCGTCGCTCTATGATGCGTACTTTCATCAAGAAAGTATACGCAGCTATCGAAGCTGGCGACAAAGCTGCTGCACTGAAAGCATTTAACGAAATGCAACCGATCGTGGACCGTCAGGCTGCTAAAGGTCTGATCCACAAAAACAAAGCTGCACGTCATAAGGCTAACCTGACTGCACAGATCAACAAACTGGCTTAATCGCCTTTTGTTGTCAGCTTTGTAAAAAAGCCCGCGCAAGCGGGTTTTTTTATGCCCATCTGCAGGCCAAAACTACAGCCTGCAGAGTACAAATGGTTATTTTGAAGCTGAAGTAAACAACGCAGAGTAATCTGTGTTGCAAATACGCTGTACCGCAGGATGTTGAATCATCCTTTCGGCGAAAATCGCGTGGTACTCTTCCATCACGTTCTCAACGCGGCCTATCTCCATAACCGAGTCATCGTTATAGAAATCATTAGCGTAAAGCGAAGGTGCAACGAAAATAGCGTTATGCGTCGCTCCAAAAGCTTTCATCAACGCAGCATCATCAAACTCCCCCAGAATTTCAACGTTTAAGCCCTGAGAGTTAAACCAGTTTAATAGCTTGCGTCCCAACATTGAGCGACGCCCCGGAATAAGTAAGCGACGCTCTTCCAGACAGGCAGGAAACGGCTTTTCTGGCAGCGGGTTAGTGCACCAGAAACTGACACCACACTCGCCAATTTTTATGGAAAACAGCCCTTCCTGCTGGGTGGAGTCTATCGGGCAGTCAGAGATGATCATATCCAGCTTATGCTGACTCAGTTGCTCCAACAGCATCTCGTGCGTCGATTCAAAACAGCGTAAATGGATCTGCTCGTCTTCCACCACTGCGGCATTCAATACACTACTGACCAGGCGTTTGGAAAGAGCATCTGCCACGCCAACATCAAACAACAAGTTGGACTCTTTGCGATAGTTCACAATGTCCAGCATTTCCTGGCTTAAGGTGAACATTTTATCGGCATAGCGATAGACCAGTTCACCCAGTTCGCTGGGTTCCAGACCACGTCCTTTACGCTTAAATAGTTTCCCTTGCAGGCGCTCTTCCAGCGCCCGGATCTGCCCAGTAATGGTTTGTGGTGTTAAATAAAGCGCCTCCGCTGCGCCAACCACAGAACCTTCTTTGTAGACATGCCAGAAGTAATACAAGTGGTTGTAATTGATATGAGACATGCTCATTTCTCTCCCTGATAAGAATGAAAAGGGAGCCATTTATGGCTCCCCGGTACATCGCCCTGTCAAACTGATGGACGTAAACGAATGCGTAACCAGCTATATCCAATTACCGCCGAAGAGATTGAGCCAACCAGAATGCCCAATTTCGCCCAGTTAATCAGTTCTGGATCTACGCTACCAAAAGCCAGGCTGGCAATAAAGATAGACATAGTAAAACCGATACCGCACAAGATCCCAACCGCCATAATTTGCTGATAAGTGGTTCCCTCTGGCAAATGAGCCAGTTTCAAACGCAGCGCCAACCAGCAGAACAAACTAATACCCAACGGCTTGCCAATCAGCAAACCGGCGATGATCCCTAATGGCAAGATGGAGGTCAGGCCATCCAACGTCACGCCTTGCAGAGAAACGCCGGCATTGGCAAAAGCAAACAGCGGCAAAATCAGATAAGCCACCCATGGATGCAGAACATGCTCCAGGCGCTTCGCCGGAGAACGGCCATGCTTCTCTTTCAATGGAATAAAGAAACCGACAATGACACCTGCCAGCGTTGCGTGGACACCTGATTTCAACACTGCGGTCCACAGCACCACGCCGACCAGAATATAAACTCCCGTGCGGCGAACACCACAAATGTTCAGCACCGCGAGCACCGCAATTGCTACGGCTGCAACGCCAAGAGAGGTCATCGACAAATCATTAGTGTAAAACAAGGCAATGATTATGATGGCCCCAAGATCATCGATAATAGCCAGCGCCATCAAAAAGATCTTCAGCGCCAACGGTACACGACTTCCCAATAACGCCAGAACCCCCAGCGCAAAAGCAATGTCAGTTGCCGCCGGGATCGCCCACCCTTCACGAGTAACAGGATCGGCGTAGTTAAAGGCCAAATAGAGCAATGCCGGGACAATCATCCCGCCGATTGCGGCAATAACTGGAAATGCCGCCTGGCGCAAACTGGCCAGCGATCCTTGCATCAGCTCGCGTTTAACTTCCAGACCAACCAACAGGAAAAATACCGCCATTAACGCGTCATTTATCCATAACAGCATGTTTTTATTGATTTCAAGAGAACCAACCCGGAGCTGAACCGGCGTCTCAAGAAAGTCGTGATACCATCCACTGGTTGCGCCGCTGTTGGCCATAATCATCGCCAGAACAGCGGCAATGATGAGAATAATGCCTCCCGAGGCATCACTGCTAAAGAATCGATGCAGATGTTTCACTTTTTATTTCTCTTTCAGGTGAATAGATCGTTTTTACTATTTTACCCTGCACGAATCATCGTTAAAATCAGATTATAGTGTAGGAATAATTCGTTTTTTACGATCTATAAAGAAGATTAAGTCACCAGCAGAGGAAGTGTTTTTGGCGCTCGAAAGCGGTGGCTGATGACCTCAAGCCCTGATAATCATAGCTTAAGGTCTGGATTTCTGAGGGATTAATTCGGAAAAATAATAATTAATTTGTTGTCAGTCGGCGTCGTTTGTTAGGACAATATTTCAAAAATAATCCAGCTTGTCGTCAATAATTGCGATAAAGAGATAAATTAAAGTTAAATAATTAAATCCTTAAAAAATTACGCCATAAAAATGCGAGGCGTCTTCAGGATTAGAATCGATAAAACTGAGTGGGTTAAAGAGAGCGGTATAATAGCGGCGGGTGCTTGAGGCTATCTGTCTCAGGCATTAGCTGGATGGCAGATAGAGAAAAGCCCCGAGTGATATTTTACCATCAACCCGAGGCCCCCTATATGCTGAACACATGTAGAGTGCCTCTTACTGACCGTAAGGTCAAGGAGAAGAGAGCAATGAAGCAGCATAAGGCGATGATTGTCGCCCTGATCGTCATCTGTATCACCGCCGTAGTGGCGGCGCTGGTAACGAGAAAAGACCTCTGTGAGGTTCACATCCGAACTGGCCAGACGGAGGTTGCTGTTTTCACGGCTTACGAATCCGAGTAAGAGCAACGGCGGGGAGCGATCCCCGCCACTTTACAGGTGCTCGCATATCTTCAACGCACCCTGGTTTTTACCCAGGCCTGCCCACGGGCAGGCTTTTGGGGAGGTTAGCGAGTCAGGTCGTCGAAAAACTTCTTCACGCCATCAAAGAAACTCTTCGAACGCGGACTGTTGTGCTCGCCGGTTGGGCCACCGAAGCTTTCCTGCAGCTCTTGCAGTAGTTGTTTCTGCTTCTCGTTCAGACCTACCGGTGTTTCGACCACTACGCGGCACAGCAAGTCACCTTGCGCACCGCCGCGGACAGACTTGACGCCTTTACCGCGCATACGGAACAGCTTACCGGTCTGGGTTTCGCCAGGCACTTTCAGTTTGACGCGACCATCGAGGGTCGGCACTTCGATTTCACCGCCCAGCGCCGCCATAGCGAAGTTGATCGGGACTTCGCAATACAGGTTGTTGCCTTCACGCTCGAAAATCGGGTGCTGTTTAACCTGAACCTGAACGTACAGATCGCCTGCCGGTGCGCCGTGTTCGCCCGCTTCACCTTCGCCCGCAAGACGGATGCGGTCCCCGGTATCCACCCCTGCCGGGATTTTAACGGACAGCGTTTTGCTGCGCTCAACACGACCATGACCATGACATTTGTTGCACGGATCTTTGATCAGCGTACCGCGGCCCTGACAGTGTGGACAGGTCTGTTGTACGGCGAAGAAGCCCTGGCGCATCTGCACCTGACCAGAACCATGACAGGTCGGACAGGTTTGCGGCTGTGTACCTGGTTTTGCACCGCTACCGTGGCAAACGTCACACTCTTCCAGAGTCGGAATGCGGATCTCTTTGGTCACGCCACGTACAGCTTCTTCGAGGGTGAGCTCCATGTTATAGCGTAAATCAGCACCACGCGCCGCACGTTGACGACCACGTCCGCCGCCAAAAATATCGCCGAAAACGTCACCAAAAATATCGCTGAAGTCTGCGCCGCCGCCAAAACCGCCGCCGCCCATGCCGCCTTGCTCAAACGCCGCATGACCATACTGATCGTATGCCGCACGTTTTTGCGAGTCGGTCAGAACTTCATAAGCTTCCTTGATCTCTTTAAATTTCGCTTCGGCCTCTTTGTCACCCTGGTTACGGTCCGGGTGGTATTTCATGGCCAGGCGTTTGTAGGCCTTTTTGATTTCACGCTCTTCCGCTGTTTTGGAAACGCCTAAAATCTCGTAATAATCTTGCTTAGCCATCTTTTTTGATTTGCCCCTAGATGAATGCACGGGCGGAGAGGAAATTCCCCTTCGCCCGTGTCAGTATAATTACCCGTTTATAGGGCGATTATTTTTTGTCTTTGACTTCTTCAAATTCAGCGTCGACAACATCGTCATCTTTCGCGTTGTTTGCAGAAGCATCAGCACCGGCAGTCTGCTGCTGGGCATGTTGCTGCTGGGCGATTTCCATCAGTTTCTGGGAAACCTGTGCCAGCTCCTGCATTTTCGCTTCGATAGCGGCTTTGTCTTCACCTTTCAGAGCAGTTTCCAGTGCAGTCAGCGCAGACTCGATAGCAGTTTTGTCGTCAGCCGGCAGTTTGTCGCCTGCTTCTTCAACCTGCTTACGGGTGCTGTGCAGCAGATGGTCGCCCTGGTTGCGGGTCTGTACCAGCTCTTCAAACTTACGGTCAGCTTCGGCGTTCGCTTCTGCGTCGCGTACCATTTTCTGGATTTCATCTTCGTTCAGACCAGAAGAAGCCTTGATGGTGATCTTCTGCTCTTTACCGCTATTTTTATCTTTCGCGGAAACGTGCAGGATACCGTCAGCATCGATATCGAAGGTAACTTCGATCTGCGGCATACCGCGCGGTGCCGGGTTGATACCATCCAGGTTGAACTGCCCCAGAGATTTGTTATCAGCCGCACGTTTACGTTCACCCTGCAGCACGTGGATGGTTACCGCAGACTGGTTGTCTTCAGCGGTAGAGAACACCTGGCTGTGCTTGGTCGGGATAGTGGTGTTTTTCGCGATCAGCGTCGTCATCACACCGCCCATGGTTTCGATACCCAGAGACAGCGGGGTAACGTCCAGCAGCAGTACGTCTTTTACGTCACCAGTCAGAACACCACCCTGAACAGCAGCACCGATTGCTACAGCTTCGTCCGGGTTAACGTCTTTACGCGGTTCTTTACCAAAGAATTCAGCAACTTTCTTCTGAACCATTGGCATACGAGTCTGACCACCAACGAGGATAACGTCGTCGATATCAGATACGGACAGGCCAGCGTCCTGCAGTGCAACTTTCAGCGGCTCGATGGAACGGTTTACCAGGTCTTCAACCAGGCTTTCCAGTTTCGCACGAGTCACTTTGATGTTCATGTGTTTCGGACCGGTCGCGTCTGCAGTGATGTACGGCAGGTTAACGTCGGTCTGCTGAGCGGAAGACAGCTCGATTTTCGCTTTTTCTGCCGCTTCTTTCAGACGCTGCATTGCCAGCGGGTCGTTGCGCAGGTCAATGCCCTGATCTTTCTTGAATTCTTCAACCAGGTAGTTGATCAGGCGGCTATCAAAGTCTTCACCACCCAGGTGGGTATCACCGTTGGTAGCCAGAACTTCGAAGGTTTTTTCGCCGTCAACTTCGTCGATTTCGATAATGGAAATATCAAAAGTACCACCACCCAGGTCATAAACCGCGATAGTACGGTTGCCAGTACCTTTGTCCAGACCGTAAGCCAGCGCAGCTGCGGTCGGTTCGTTGATGATACGTTTTACTTCCAGACCAGCGATACGGCCTGCGTCTTTGGTTGCCTGACGCTGAGCATCGTTAAAGTATGCCGGTACGGTGATAACAGCTTCAGTTACCGGTTCGCCCAGGTAATCTTCCGCGGTTTTCTTCATTTTTTTCAGCACTTCAGCAGAAATCTGCGGCGGTGCCATTTTCTGGCCTTTAACTTCGACCCATGCGTCGCCGTTATCAGCAGCAATAATTTTGAACGGCATGATGGAAACATCACGCTGTACTTCTTCGTCCTGGAAGCGGCGGCCAATCAGGCGTTTAATCGCAAACAGGGTGTTTTGCGGGTTCGTCACTGCCTGACGTTTAGCCGGCTGACCAACCAGAGTTTCACCATCCTGGGTATAGGCAATGATAGAAGGCGTGGTGCGATCGCCTTCGGCGTTCTCCAGCACACGAGGAGTGGTGCCATCCATAATCGCTACACAAGAGTTGGTAGTACCCAGGTCGATACCAATAATTTTACCCATCTAAACGTCTCCACTATATATTCGGTCATCATGTGGTATGAGTCTGTAATAGGGGCGAAACGTCTGGTTTCAACTGCCCAATTTCATTTTTTTGCAGACTCACTCACTGCGGTTGACTACTAAATGGGGTCGTAACCCACGTCATCAAGGGGGAGATGCAAAAATTTTTTGTGCTTTTGCGCAGAAATTTCGTGATATGCCGTAAGAAGACATGAAACAGACGGCAATTTCATTCATATAAAGAATGAATCCAACACAAGAGATTCACCAAAAAATTGTAATAAAAAGAAAAGATTACATACCTGAATCTTCTTTTCGCCAGCAGTAAACTAGTGGCTATTCATCCCCTACTGCTCCCCCGCTAAGAGAATCTTTATGAAATCCGTTTTTACGATTTCCGCCAGCCTGGTACTTAGCCTTATGCTGTGCTGCACGGCGCAAGCTAACGACCATAAAATCCTCGGCGTCATTGCGATGCCGCGTAACGAAACCAACGATCTGGCACTGAAACTCCCCGTTTGCCGCATCGTAAAACGTATCCAACTCACCGCCGACCACGGCGATTTACAGTTGAGCAGCGCGTCGGTTTATTTCAAAGCCGCCCGTAGCGCCAGTCAAAGCCTGAATGTTCCCGCCGAAATTAAAGAAGGGCAAACCACCAGCTGGATCAACATTAACAGCGATAACGACAACAAACGCTGCGTGTCAAAAATCACCTTTTCCGGTCATACAGTGAACTCGTCCGATATGGCCACGCTGAAAATTATCGGCGACGATTAACGCTTGAACAGAGAAGCCACAATAAATGAATGTTAATTACCTGAATGATTCAGATCTGGATTTTCTCCAGCATTGTAGTGAGGAGCAACTGACCAATTTCGCCCGTTTGCTCACCCATAACGAAAAAGGCAAAACTCGCCTCTCCAGCGTTCTGATGCGTAATGAACTGTTCAAATCGATGGAAGGGCATCCCGAGCAACATCGCCGCAACTGGCAGCTAATTGCCGGAGAATTACAGCATTTTGGCGGCGATAGTATCGCTAACAAACTTCGCGGACACGGTAAACTGTACCGGGCCATTTTGCTCGACGTCTCAAAACGGCTGAAGCTAAAAGCCGACAAAGAGATGTCTACGTTTGAAATTGAGCAACAATTACTGGAACAATTTCTGCGTAATACCTGGAAGAAAATGGACGAGGAACATAAGCAGGAATTTCTCAAGGCGGTCGATGCCAGAGTCAACGAGCTGGAAGAGCTATTACCGCTGCTGATGAAAGACAAATTATTGGCAAAAGGCGTGTCGCATCTGCTTTCCAGCCAGCTTACCCGCATTTTACGTACTCACGCAGCAATGAGCGTTCTCGGGCATGGCCTACTACGTGGTGCGGGGCTTGGTGGCCCGGTGGGCGCGGCATTAAACGGAGTTAAAGCCGTCAGCGGTAGCGCCTATCGCGTTACTATTCCGGCGGTCCTGCAAATTGCCTGCCTGCGTCGAATTGTCAGCGTCACTCAGGCCTAATCCCTCACATCGGGGAAAATTTTCATTTTCCCCTCAAAAGATCATGGACACTACTCCATTGGCTGATTATTATGCCGCGCCCTGAAAACACTACAGTTATTCAGGGAAATTATTTCACCATTCATTCAATGATGATTTTTGAGGAATTATGGGCAACACTAAGTTGGCTAATCCGGCACCGCTGGGCCTGATGGGCTTCGGCATGACCACCATTCTGCTTAACCTGCACAACGTGGGTTATTTCGCTCTGGACGGTATTATTCTCGCTATGGGCATCTTCTACGGCGGTATCGCGCAAATTTTTGCCGGTCTGCTGGAGTATAAAAAAGGCAACACTTTCGGTTTAACTGCCTTCACCTCTTACGGTTCTTTCTGGCTGACGCTGGTTGCGATTCTGCTGATGCCGAAACTGGGCCTGACCGATGCGCCAAATGCACAGTTCCTTGGTGTCTACCTGGGTCTGTGGGGCGTGTTTACGCTGTTTATGTTCTTCGGCACGCTGAAAGGCGCACGCGTTCTGCAATTCGTTTTCTTTAGCCTGACCGTGCTGTTTGCCCTGCTGGCGATCGGTAACATTGCCGGTAACGAAGCAATCATCCACTTCGCAGGCTGGATTGGCCTGATCTGCGGTGCCAGCGCAATTTATCTGGCAATGGGTGAAGTGCTGAACGAGCAGTTTGGTCGCACCGTTCTGCCGATTGGTGAATCCCACTAATTGCTTGATATCCCCCGCTCGGGGGATATCAGTTTGTTGACAACGTGCGCTTTATTCATGCCGGATGCGGCGTGAACGCCTTATCTGGTCTACAAAATCGTGCAAATTCAATATATTGCAGGAAACTCGTAGGCCTGATAAGCGTAGCGCATCAGGCAGTTTTGCGTTTGTCATCAGTCTCATCCCCCGCCTGGGGGGATTTTTTTATTCGCTAACTTCGCGTCTTGCACTCTTCGGTCTGAATGCTGCCACCACTTCCGGTGCAGTTTCAACGTATGGTCCTTCCAGCAACTGAATGCAGTACGGTACGCTGGCGAAAATGCCATGTACCACGACCTTACCCTCGGCATCCTTCACGCCTTCTAGTGTCTCTTTGATGGACTTCGGCTGACCGGGTAAGTTAAGGATCAGTGCCTGCTTACGAATCACCCCCACCTGGCGCGAAAGGATCGCAGTTGGCACAAAATGCAGGCTAATCTGGCGCATCTGTTCACCAAAGCCTGGCATCTCGCGGTCCGCTACTGCCAGCGTCGCATCGGGCGTAACGTCACGGCGCGCCGGGCCAGTACCGCCGGTTGTCAGCACCAGATGGCAACTCATTTCATCCACCAGCTCACACAACGTTTGCTCAATGATCGCCTGCTCATCGGGGATTAAGCGAGTTTCCAGTTCAAACGGCGTGGTTAGCGCCGATGTCAGCCATTCTTCCAGCGCAGGGATGCCTTTATCCTGATAAACGCCGCTGGACGCGCGATCAGAGATGGAAACTAAGCCGATACGTAAAGTATTCATCAAGATTTTTCCGTTTAAACAGTCTCGTTAAACAGAATGATACACTGCGAAGGGAGTGACAGACAGGCTTCAGAAGAGGTAGCGTGACCGACTTCCCGGTCACGCTAAGAATGATTACAGCAGATCGCCGATCATTTTTTCCAGTTTTTCCTGGTCAACAGCAAACTTACGGATACCTTCCGCCAGTTTATCAACTGCCATTGGGTCCTGGTTGTGCTGCCACAGGAACTCAGACTCGGTGATACGCGCCGGACGCGCTTTCACTTCACCAGTGTAAGACAGTTTACGTTCGATAGCCCCTTCGCTCTCAGCCAGCTCTTTCAACAGTGCCGGTGCGATGGTCAGACGGTCGCAGCCTGCCAGTTCCAGAATTTCGCCGATGTTACGGAAGCTTGCGCCCATAACCACGGTTTCATAACCGTGTTCTTTGTAGTACTGGTAGATTTCAGATACAGAAACGACACCCGGATCTTCTGCCGGAGCGTACTCTTTCTTATCTGTATTGGCTTTGTACCAGTCAAGAATACGGCCAACAAACGGAGAAATCAGGAACACGCCCGCTTCCGCACAAGCACGTGCCTGAGCGAAGGAGAACAGCAGAGTCAGGTTACAGTTGATACCTTCTTTTTCCAGCTGTTCTGCAGCACGGATACCCTGCCAGGTAGAAGCCAGTTTGATCAGAATACGATCGTTGCTAATACCTGCATCGTTGTAGAGCTTAATCAGGCGTTTTGCTTTCGCAATTGACGCTTCGGTGTCATAGGAAAGACGCGCATCAACTTCAGTTGAGATACGGCCCGGAACCAGTTTCAGGATTTCCAGACCAATATTTACTGCCAGTTTGTCGGTCGCGTCCACGATCTGCTGCGCGCGATCGTTGCTCTGCTGTTTCGCCCAGGCGACAGCATCATCAATCAACTTACGGTATTCCGGAATTTGCGCTGCGTTAAGAATGAGAGAAGGGTTGGTTGTGGCATCCTGCGGTTGATACAGCTTCATTGCCGCGATGTCCCCTGTGTCGGCCACTACGGTGGTGTACTGACGAAGGGAGGTCAATTTGTCCGTCATGATAGTATTTCTCTTTAAACAGCTTGTTAGGGGGATGTAACCGGTCTGCCCTGATGATATCACGACGTAACGACAGCGCAACCGCAGACAAAAGGGTTATCACCAGGCAAGACTGTTTCGGATTTCTGACATGGCGTTGATATCACCCGCCATTTTTAAACAAAACCTCATGTATGCTACACAGACGTTATCAACCAATGCACATCGTATATAATTCTTAATCAATTGGTAACGTTTACACAGGAATGTAACCGCGCGCCGGCGACAAGAGGGATACGAATGCCTGACTTTTTCTCTTTTATTAACAACGTACTATGGGGATCAGTGATGATCTACCTGCTCTTCGGCGCAGGCTGTTGGTTCACTTTTCGTTCTGGGTTCGTTCAATTTCGCTATATTCGTCAGTTTGGCAAAAGTCTTAAAAATAGCATTCATCCGCAACGAGGCGGTTTAACTTCTTTTCAATCATTGTGTACCAGTCTCGCCGCGCGCGTCGGCAGCGGCAACCTGGCAGGCGTTGCGCTGGCTATCACCGCCGGTGGACCGGGTGCTGTTTTCTGGATGTGGGTTGCCGCGTTTATTGGCATGGCGACCTCTTTTGCTGAATGTTCCCTTGCCCAGCTTTATAAAGAACGTGACGTCAATGGGCAGTTTCGCGGCGGACCGGCATGGTATATGGCGCGTGGGTTAGGGATGCGCTGGATGGGCGTTCTGTTCGCCGTCTTTTTGCTCATCGCCTACGGACTGATTTTCAGCGGTGTTCAGGCAAATGCTGTCGCTCGCGCGATGAGTTTTGCATTTGATTTCCCTCCGTTAGTAACGGGTGTCATTCTCGCCATTTTTACCTTGTTGGCGATAACTCACGGCATTCATGGCGTCGCCCGGTTAATGCAATGGTTTGTCCCTATTATGGCGTTAATCTGGGTACTCGCCAGCCTGGTCATTTGCGCAATGAATATCGGGCAACTTCCACACGTTATTTGGTCTATTTTTGAAAGCGCCTTTGGCTGGCAGGAAGCGGCAGGCGGCGCGGCGGGTTATACCCTGAGTCAGGCGATTACTAACGGCTTTCAGCGCAGTATGTTTTCCAATGAGGCGGGGATGGGATCAACACCGAACGCAGCGGCGGCGGCGGCATCATGGCCACCGCATCCGGCAGCGCAAGGTATTGTCCAGATGATCGGCATCTTTATCGACACGATGGTGATTTGTACGGCAAGCGCCATGCTGATATTGCTGGCTGGTAACGGCACCACCTATTTGCCACTGGAAGGTATCCAACTCATTCAGAAAGCGATGCGTGTATTAATGGGTTCCTGGGGGGCAGAATTTGTCACGATAGTAGTGATTCTATTTGCCTTCAGCTCGATCGTCGCCAACTACATTTATGCCGAAAATAATCTCTTCTTTTTACGGCTGAACAACCGGAAAGCTATCTGGAGTCTGCGTATCTGTATCTTTGTTACAGTCATTGGCGGCACCCTACTGAGCCTTCCGATGATGTGGCAACTGGCCGATATTATTATGGCCTGCATGGCAATCACCAATTTGACAGCGATTTTGCTGCTTTCCCCTGTGGTGCATATCATTGCCAGCGATTATCTGCGCCAGCGTAAACTCGGCGTACGTCCGGTGTTTGATCCGCTGCGCTACCCGGATATCAGTCAGCAACTTTCCCCTGACGCGTGGGATGATTTGTCGCAGGAGTAATCACAACTATCGATCAACTCATCCACTTTTTTTGCTACAGTCGCAGTAAATTTCCTGCAAGGACTGGATATGTTGATTCTGATTTCACCTGCTAAAACACTTGATTATCAAAGCCCTTTGGCCACCACACGCTACACGCTGCCGGAGCTGTTAGACAACTCCCAACAGCTTATCCATGAAGCGCGAAAACTAACGGCACCGCAGATTGGCAAACTGATGAAAATCAGTGACAAGCTGGCCGATCTCAACGCTACCCGCTTTCATGACTGGCAGCCTGACTTTACGCCAGAGAATGCCCGGCAGGCAATTCTGGCATTTAAAGGCGATGTCTATACCGGCTTGCAAGCCGAAACCTTTAGTGAAGAAGATTTTGCTTTTGCCCAGCAGCATTTACGTATGCTTTCCGGTTTGTACGGCGTACTGCGCCCGCTCGATTTAATGCAGCCATACCGTCTGGAGATGGGGATCCGTCTTGAGAATGCGCGGGGTAAAGACCTGTACCAGTTCTGGGGGGATGTGATCACCAACAAGCTAAACGAAGCGCTCGAAGCACAAGGCGATCAGGTGGTGATTAACCTGGCGTCAGATGAGTATTTTAAATCAGTGAAACCGAAGAAATTAAATGCCGAGATAATCAAGCCGGTATTCCTCGATGAGAAGAATGGCAAGTTTAAGGTCATCAGCTTCCATGCTAAAAAAGCGCGTGGCCTGATGAGTCGGTTTATCATTAAAAATCGCCTGACCAAGCCAGAGCAACTGACAGGTTTTAACAGTGAAGGTTACTTCTTCGATGAAGCCTCTTCCAGCAATGGCGAACTGGTGTTTAAACGCTACGAACTGCGTTAAGTTTGCGGTAAATGCCGGAGGTCATCCGGCATTTATATTTAGCGGTGATGTCTGCCAGGCCCCGGATAATGATCATCCCGGTGATCATGACGATGATCGTCACGATGATCGCGATGATTATTATAGTGCGGCTGCAGTCCGTATGGGTGCCAGCGATTGCCTCGCCATTCATAATTTCTGTGCCACCAGTCGTGGTCACGCCAGTAACCGCCATCCCAGTAGAAACCGCGATAATCACGATCGCCAATCTGTAACTTTACTGATGGCACCAGCATTATTTCCTCAGCCTGCGCTGCCATAGGAGCAACCAGAATCATGGAAAATGCGAGTAAGAGAGATTGCATCTTTTTCACAGGTGACTCCTTATTATCATTGCCAGTTATGGGCCGATATAAGGAGCTTACGGTAAAAGAATCCTCGTTGTCATTATCCAATCTAAGTCACCGCATTTATTGAAAATTTCTCCTTTTTTTCTGTCGATTTTTCTCATATTTTCTCCACAAAAAAGCCGAGCTGTATAAACACAAGCCCGGCTATTTTTTCGGAATTTAATAGATATTAATTATGATTCATCATGAGTTTGCGCAGCGCAGCAAAATCGGCAGGCAAACTATGTGAAAGTAAGGGCAAATCAGCACGTTCTGCCAGCTCTTTTGGCAGTTCCAGCGTTTCACCAAGAATCACTTCCACGCTCTCTTTAAACTTCGCCGGGTGCGCGGTGCCGAGGAACAGACCATATTCTCCCGGATGAAGCTGGTCACGCAGCGCACGGTAAGCCACGGCAGCATGCGGTTCCGAGGTATAGCCCAGTGCTTTTAACTCACGCATTGTCTGTCGGGTGGTTTCATCATCCACCACCGCATAACCCAGCTCCTTCAGTTGCCAGATTTTACGGCGGAACAACTCTTCCACTCGCGGCCAGTTGTTTGGCTGGCTGACATCCATCGCATTAGATAATGTCGCCTGGGTAGCTTTAGGCACCCAGTGCCCGTCGTGCAGGAAACGCGGCACCGTATCGTTAACGTTAGTAGCAGCGATAAAACGTTTCACCGGCAGACCGAGTGATTTCGCCAGCAATCCTGCCGTCAAATCGCCGAAGTTTCCGCTCGGCACTGAAACAACTAGCTGGTTACGCGCTTCCTGCGGCAACTGCGCCACGGCTTCAAAGTAATAGCAAATCTGCGCCAGCAAACGACTGATGTTAATAGAGTTAGCAGAGTTCAGTCCCAACGCCACTTTTAGTTCTTCATCATCGAATGCCTGTTTAACAAGAGCCTGGCAGGCATCAAAATCGCCGTCGATGGCGACGGTTTCAATATTGCCACCCAGCGTACAGAACAGTTTTTCTTGCAGTGGACTGATTTTGCCGTGCGGGTAAAGGATGACCACTTTAACGTTCGGTAAACCGTAGAAAGCGTGAGCCACTGCCGCTCCGGTGTCGCCGGAAGTCGCAGTCAGAATAGTCACTGGCTTATCGCCCGCAATATGGGTCAGCATTTGCGCCATAAAGCGACCGCCGAAATCTTTAAATGCCAGCGTTGGCCCGTGGAACAACTCCAGACAACCGACGTCATTTTCAACTTTGGCAACCGGAGCCGGGAAAGCGAATGCCGCGCGCACGCGCTCTTCCAGAACTTCCTGTGGGATCTCATCACCAATAAACGCCGAGAGGATCTTCGCGCTGCGAGTGACGAAATCCAGTTTCAGCATCTCATCAATTTCGGTCAGGCTGAATTCCGGTAGCTCATGAGGGAAAAACAACCCCTGATTTTTGCCCAATCCCTGCGTTACGGCTTGCGCAAAACTGACCTGCTCGTTGTGATCTTTCAGATTGTAGAGTTTCATTTAGTTTTCCAGTACTCGTGCGCCCGCCGTATCCAGCCGGCAAATATGAACAAGACCTTCCTGATTTTGCAGGTAATTCTTACCTAACCAGTCGGCAACTCGCTGGGCGGTATCCAGTTTATCGCACAGAGCGAACAAGGTCGGCCCCGAGCCGGAGATACCGCTCGCTAGCGCGCCGATTTCCGCGACCGCCTGACGTGCTTGTCTGAAGCCTGGCAGTAAACGTTCACGGTAGGGTTCAGCGATAACATCTTTCATCAGCTTTGCGGCCAGATCAGGCTGGCGGGAATAGCAGGCATGAATGAAGCCCGCCAGGTGTCGCCCGTGAGCAATGCAATCCTGGCGGCGATACTGCGCCGGTAAAATAGCCCGTGCTTCTGCCGTCGAGACTTTAATCCCCGGATACGCTAACACCCATAACCACTCATCAAATCCTGGTACCTGCTGGCTGATGATGCCGTTTTCTTCGATCATCAACTGCATGCCGCCAAGAAAACACGGTGCTACGTTGTCGTAATGAATGCTGCCGGAGATACGCCCTTCCAGTTCGCCCATCAAGGCCAGCAGGCGGGTATCATTGAGCGGCTTACCACAGTGTTCATTCATCGCCACCAGCGCCGCGACCACCGAACAGGCGCTGGAACCTAAGCCAGAACCGATCGGCATATTCTTTTCCAGGGTCATCGCCACCGGAATTTGCTTACCCACTTCCTGGCAAAAACGCTCCCAGCACTGATAAACGATATTTTCCTGCGGTTCTGACGGCAGCTTGCCTGCAAACCGTCCAAGATTGTTGAGACTGAAGCGCTCTGCTGACTCAACCGTCACTACATCTCCCAGCAAGGAACCATCAACAGGCACCACCGCCGCCCCGAGCACATCAAACCCGACGCTCATATTGGCACTGGAAGCCGGAGCATAAACCTTAACCATTTTAGACTCCTAACTTCCATGAGAGGGTGCGCAGCAGATCGGCAAAGACACCGGCAGCTGTAACGTCATTACCCGCACCGTATCCGCGCAGGACCAGCGGCAGTGGCTGATAATAGTGGCTATAGAAGGCCAATGCGTTTTCGCCGTTTTTCACTTTGAACAGCGGATCGTTGCCATCCACTTCAGCAATCTTCACGCGGCAGACGCCATCTTCATCAATATTGCCAACATAGCGCAAAACTTTTCCTTCATCACGGGCCTTCGCTACGCGCGCGGCAAAGAGATCGTCGAGCTGTGACAGATTCGCCATAAAAGTCGCAACATCGCCTTCCGCGTTAAACTCTGCGGGCAGCACAGATTCGATTTCGATATCCGCCAGTTCCAGTGATCGTCCTGTTTCACGAGCGAGAATCAACAGCTTGCGCGCCACATCCATACCAGAAAGATCATCACGCGGGTCCGGTTCGGTATAGCCCATTTCTCTTGCCAGCGTGGTGGCCTCGGAGAAGCTCATCCCTTCGTCTAACTTACCGAAGATGAAAGAAAGCGAACCAGAAAGAATGCCAGAGAATTTCATCAATTCATCACCCGCGTTGAGCAGGTTTTGCAAGTTCTCAATGACCGGCAACCCCGCACCGACGTTGGTGTCATAAAGGAATTTACGCCGTGATTTTTCCGCCGCGTAACGCAGCTGATGGTAGTAATCCATCGACGAGGTGTTGGCCTTTTTGTTCGGGGTCACCACATGGAAACCTTCGCGCAGGAAGTCGGCATATTGATCCGCCACCGCCTGGCTGGAAGTGCAATCGACAATCACCGGATTCAGCAAATGATATTCTTTCACCAGGCGAATTAAGCGCCCAAGGTTGAACGGCTCTTTGGCTTGGGCCAGTTCTTCCTGCCAGTTATCCAGGTTAAGGCCATGCACATTAGTCAGCAGCGCCTTCGAGTTAGCAACGCCGCAAACGCGTAAATCGATGTGTTTGTTCTTCAGCCAGCTTTGCTGACGCTTCAGTTGCTCCAGCAGCGCACCGCCAACGCCACCGACGCCAATCACAAACACTTCGATAACCTGATCGGTATTGAACAGCATCTGGTGGGTAACGCGTACGCCAGTGGTCGCATCATCGTTATTTACCACGACAGAGATTGAGCGTTCAGAAGACCCTTGAGCAATGGCGACAATGTTGATATTGGCGCGGGCCAGCGCAGCAAAGAATTTCGCCGAGATCCCACGTAAGGTACGCATACCATCGCCCACCACCGAGATAATGGCCAGCCGTTCAGTGACCGCCAGCGGCTCCAGCAAACCTTCTTTCAGTTCCAGGTAGAACTCTTCCTGCATCGCGCGTTCAGCACGCGCACAGTCGCTTTGTGGTACGCAGAAACTGATACTGTATTCGGAAGATGATTGCGTAATCAGCACCACTGAAATGCGGGCGCGTGACATTGCCGCAAAGACGCGCGCCGCCATGCCGACCATTCCTTTCATCCCCGGACCAGAAACGCTGAACATTGCCATGTTATTCAGATTGGAAATGCCCTTGACCGGTAATTCGTCCTCATCACGGCTGGCGCCAATGAGCGTACCTGGTGCTTGAGGATTTCCGGTATTTTTAATCAGGCAAGGGATCTGGAACTGAGCGATAGGGGTAATGGTGCGAGGGTGAAGAACTTTAGCGCCGAAGTAGGAAAGCTCCATCGCTTCCTGGTACGACATCGACTTCAACAGCCTCGCATCGGGCACCTGACGCGGGTCGCAGGTATAGACACCGTCGACATCCGTCCAGATCTCGCAACAATCGGCGCGTAAACAGGCGGCCAGTACCGCGGCGGAGTAGTCAGAACCGTTACGTCCCAGCACCACCAGCTCACCTTTTTCATTACCGGCGGTAAAACCAGCCATCAGCACCATGTGGTCAGCCGGAATGCGGCTTGCCGCAATACGTCGGGTGGACTCAGCAATATCGACCGTAGATTCGAGGTAATGACCGATTGCCAGCAGCTTTTCGACCGGATCGATAACGGTAACGTTGTGACCACGCGCTTCCAGTACCCCGGCCATAATGGCGATCGACATTTTTTCACCACGGCAAATCAGCGCGGCGTTGATGCTGTCCGGGCATTGCCCCAACAAGCTAATGCCATGCAGGACATGTTTGATTTGGGCAAATTCTTGATCAACGAACGCTTTCAATTGCGCCAACGGGAATCCCGGCTGGGCGGCGGCGAGTCCCGTCAGAAGTTCGGCAAAAATACGTTCGGCATCGCTGATATTGGGTAAAGCATCCTGACCGCTAATGGTTTTTTCTATCATTGCGACCAGATGGTTGGTAATTTTGGCGGGGGCAGAGAGGACGGTGGCCACCTGCCCCTGCCTGGCATTGCTCTCCAGAATATCGGCAACCCGCAGAAAACGTTCTGCATTTGCCACTGATGTACCGCCGAACTTCAACACTCGCATGGTTGTTACCTCGTTACCTTTGGTCGAAAAAAAAGCCCGCACTGTCAGGTGCGGGCTTTTTTCTGTGTTTCCTGTACGCGTCAGCCCGCACCGTTACCTGTGGTAATGGTGATGGTGGTGGTAATGGTGGTGCTGATGCGTTTCATGGATGTTGTGTACTCTGTAATTTTTATCTGTCTGTGCGCTATGCCTATATTGGTTAAAGTATTTAGTGACCTAAGTCAATAAAATTTTAATTTGCTCACGGCAGGTTACCAGTTCATAGAGTGCTGGTAGATGCTCTTTTTTTAATCCACACAGAGACATATTGCCCATTGCAGTCAGAATAAAAATCTGAAAACGCTCTTCCTTGTCGTTTTTTATTTGGTGATATTTTTTTCAATATCATGCAATAAACGATGCAACATGGCCGTGTCTCGTTGCTCCAACAGACCGATGCGTTGTTGTAACCAGTCGACCAGTTTGGTGTCATCTGCCACCGCCAGAGTCGTTAACAATGACATGGCACGTTCACGTAAAGCCTGCAGTTGAAATGGGTCCGCCGTTGCGGCAGATTCCACCGGTTGTTGTATTAATGTTGCTAATTGATAGCAATAGACCATCACCGCCTGTCCCAAATTCAGTGATGGATAATCCGCCACCATTGGCACGCCGGTGAGGACATCAGCAAGCGCCAACTCTTCGTTAGTCAAGCCGGAATCTTCGCGACCAAAGACCAGCGCCGCGTGGTTCATCCATGTTGATTTTTCCTCCAGTAGCGGCACCAGTTCTATCGGCGTGGCGTAGTAATGGTATTTCGCCCGACTGCGCGCAGTGGTGGCAACGGTAAAATCAACGTCGTGTAGCGATTCAGCCAGCGTTGGAAAAACTTTAATATTATCAATAATATCACCAGAACCATGTGCCACCCAGCGGGTAGCTGGTTCCAGGTGTGCCAGGCTATCGACAATGCGCAGCTCGCTAAATCCCATTGTTTTCATCGCTCGAGCCGCTGCACCAATATTTTCAGCTCTGGCAGGTGCTACCAGAATGATCGTTATACGCATGTTGCCACTCTTCTTGATCAAATAACCGCGAATAGGGTGATGAATGTCAACTTATTACGCGGAGAGAATTTACAAATTCGTAACGTAAGTCGCAGAAAAAGCCCTTCACTTAACTTAAAAAAAGCTAAACTATTTCTTGACTATACTAACGGTGCAATTGTTAAAAATTGCTACATATCTTTCTGTTTACTTAGGATAATTTTATAAAAAATAAATCTCGACAATTGGATTCACCACGTTTATTAGTTGTATAAGGCAACTAGTTGTATTATTAAAATAATGTGACGAAAGCTAGCATTTAGATACGATGATTTCATCAAACTGTTAACGTGCTACAATTGAACTTGATATATGTCAACGAAGCGTAGTTTTATTGGGTGTCCGGCACGTCTTAGCCTGTTATGTTGCTGTTAAAATGGTTAGGATGGCAGCCGTTTTTGACACTGTCGGGTCCTGAGGGAAAGTACCCACGACCAAGCTAATGATGTTGTTGACGTTGATGGAAAGTGCATCAAGAACGCAATTACGTACTTTAGTCATGTTACGCCGATCATGTTAATTTGCAGCATGCATCAGGCAGGTCAGGGACTTTTGTACTTCCTGTTTCGATTTAGTTGGCAATTTAGGTAGCAAACATGCAGACCCCGCACATTCTTATCGTTGAAGACGAGTTGGTAACACGCAACACGTTGAAAAGTATTTTCGAAGCGGAAGGCTATGATGTTTTCGAAGCGACAGATGGCGCGGAAATGCATCAGATCCTCTCTGAATATGACATCAACCTGGTGATCATGGATATCAATCTGCCGGGTAAGAACGGTCTTCTGTTAGCGCGTGAACTGCGTGAGCAGGCAAATGTTGCGTTGATGTTCCTGACTGGCCGTGACAACGAAGTCGATAAAATTCTCGGCCTCGAAATTGGCGCAGATGACTACATCACCAAACCGTTCAACCCGCGTGAACTGACTATCCGTGCGCGCAACCTGCTGTCTCGTACCATGAATCTGGGTACTGTCAGCGAAGAACGTCGTAGCGTTGAAAGCTACAAGTTCAATGGTTGGGAACTGGACATCAACAGCCGTTCATTGATCGGCCCTGATGGCGAGCAGTACAAACTGCCGCGTAGCGAGTTCCGCGCCATGCTTCACTTCTGTGAAAACCCAGGCAAAATTCAGTCTCGTGCTGAACTGCTGAAGAAAATGACCGGCCGTGAGCTGAAACCGCACGACCGTACTGTAGACGTGACGATCCGTCGTATTCGTAAACACTTCGAATCTACGCCGGATACGCCGGAAATCATCGCCACCATTCACGGTGAAGGTTATCGCTTCTGCGGTGATCTGGAAGATTAATCGGCTTTACCTCCGTCAAAAAAAACGGCGCTTTTTAGCGCCGTTTTTTTATTTCCAGATACGTAACTCATCGTCCGTTGTGACTTCTTTACTGGTTTTCATTTTTGGCAGTGAAAATGCATACCAGTCGATATTCCGCGTCACAAACATCATGCCTGCCAGCGCCACCACCAGCACACTGGTTCCCAACAACAGTGCGCTATCGGCAGAGTTGAGCAGTCCCCACATCACACCATCCAGCAACAACAGCGCGAGGGTAAACAACATGCTATTGCGCCAACCTTTTAATACCGCCTGCAAGTAAATACCGTTCATTAATGCCCCTATCAAGCTGGCAATTACCCATGCCACGGTAAAACCGGTGTGTTCAGAAAGCGCCAGCAAGAGCAAATAAAACATCACCAATGACAGCCCCACCAGCAAATATTGCATCGGGTGCAAACGTTGCGCGGTGAGCGTTTCAAAAACAAAGAAGGCCATAAAAGTCAGGGCAATCAGCAAAATAGCGTACTTAGTCGCCCGGTCCGTTAATTGATACTGATCGGCAGGCGTAGTGACTGCGACGCTAAACGCCGGGAAGTTTTCCCAGCCGGTATCATTGCCTGAAGCAAAACGCTCACCGAGATTATTGGCAAACCAGCTACTTTGCCATTGCGCCTGAAAACCGGATGCACTTATTTCTCGTTTCGCTGGCAAAAAATCACCTAAAAAACTGGGATGGGGCCAGTTGCTGGTTAAGACAAGCTCACTATTACGTCCCGTCGGCACCACGGACAAATCACCAGTACCGCTTAAATTCAGTGCCATATTCAGCTTCAGGTTCTTCTTCCGCCAGTCCCCTTCGGGTAAAGGGATATGCACGCCCTGCCCGCCTTGCTCCAACCCGGTACCGGGTTCAATGGTCAGCGCTGTTCCGTTAACTTCAGGCGCTTTCACCACGCCAATACCACGCGCATCCCCGACGCTAATCACAATAAATGGCTTGCCTAAGGTGATATTTGGTGCGTCGAGTTCGTTAAGACGCGAAACATCGAAATCGGCTTTTAGCGTTAAATCACTGTGCCAGACCTGACCGGTATAAATACCAATCTTGCGTTCTTCCACATTCTGATTACCATCAACCATCAACGACTCAGGTAACCAGAAATGGATAAAACTTCGTTTCCGCTCCACGGTTTTATCCTCTTCCTGCACCGTATAAAGCTCGGTCACAGGAATAGCGATGAGCGGCCCAACGAGTTTTTGCGGCCCGCTGGTACTTTGGCGAATCGCATCTTCCACATCGCTACGGTAATCGGCACGTTCGACAATCACCTGCCGAATCAGCATTATCGGAATCAACAACAGCAATACTGCACCAAACAGGGTGGTCATTTTCCAGAACAGGGGGGATTTCAACATAGTCTTCTCCTTTGCAATGGCGACAGGATATGAAGGCTATGTGGGAAGAATTTGAAGTTATGTGAAGTGACGGTGAAGTCGAAGCGAGGCCAATACGCCGCCTTCCGGCACGTTGCGCAACGTGACTTCGCCATTAAGCAAACGGGCAACTTCACTGACAAACGCCAGCCCCAGACCACTGCTTTTTTGCCCATTCGCACGCGGCAAAGAGTAGAAACGCTCAAAAATACGTGACAGCGCGTAGTCAGGAATACCGCTGCCGGTATCCTGCACATTAAGCGTAACGTGTTCCTGCTCCACCCCAGCGCTAAGCGTTATGCGGCCATTCTCGGGAGTAAAATCGATAGCATTATCCAGTAAATTCCCCAGTGCCTGTTCCAGCAACGCAGGTTCAGCAGCAACGTTAACCTCGGTGGGCATAACATTAAGAGTGATATTCTTTTCTGCCAACTGCACGGTGCGCGCTTCGCTGACGCGGCGAAATAAAGCCGCCACAGCAACCGCAGAAAGAACGACCTCCTGGCGATTCTCCAGTCTTGCCTGGCGTAATAGCGTTTCCACCAGCGCCTGCATTCGCGCATTTTGCGTCAGAATGTTGTCAGTAAAACGAGCCACCACTTCCGGCGGCGGACCTTCGCGTAAAATTTCCGCCGCGCCACGAATTGCCGCCAGCGGACTTTTCAACTCATGAGTTAACGCGTAGACATACTGCTCAATATAGTTTTTCCCTTCCAGCTTCACGCGCATACTTTCCAGCGCCTGCGCTAACTTACGCAGCTCGCTACTGCCGAGTTCAGGAAGCGGAACGGGCTTATTGTCGGTAACGGAATCAGCATAACGAGTGAGTCGGGCAATGGAGTGGTTGATCCACCAAACCATTCCTGCGCCGATTACCAGCGCAATTCCCAGCAAAATGGCGCTCGCCCATAAAATTCGCCGCTCGCTGCGTTTAATCACCGGCGCCATCGCCGCGTTCGGTTTGCCTACGCTCAAAACGCCAACCAGCCGCGTGCCGTCCATAATAGGTGCGGCAACATACATCACAGAACTTTCGGGATCGGCAGGATTTTGCAACGTACTGCGCGCACCATACTGACCACGCAACGTTAGCCATACGTCATTCCAGCGCGAATAATCCTGCCCGACGGCTTTATTGGCCGAATCAAACAATACTTTGCCCTGCGCATCAGTCATATAGACATGATATTCGTTGCGCACTTTGTTGATGCCGCTGATATTGGCGCGAAACGGGCGATTTTGTAGCTGGTTAAATGCCTGCGCCAACTGCCCATGCGTTGGGTCACCAGAGAGCAAATCGGCACGCGCCAGCTCCGCCAGCAACGTTGCCGTATCGATCAACGTCCCTTCCGTCGCCCTTCGCACGCCCGGTTTAACTTCTTTGACAAAAATAGCCAGCACGAACCAGGCGGCTACCGCCACCAGTAAAAAATACCCCAGCAACAGCCGCATGCCGATACGCATTACAGGCTCCTCAGGCTGTATCCCATGCCGCGATGGGTATTGATCGGCGAAAGCTCGGGATTAATAGCGCGCAGTTTGGCACGCAGCGTTTTAATGTGAGTATCGACAGTGCGATCGTAGGTGTCCTGCGCATCTTCCCAGACGCTATCCATCAGTTGCTGACGGGACCAGACGCGGCCCGGCGACTTGAGTAACGTTTTCAGCAACAAAAACTCATACCGTGTTAGCGTTAATGGCGTGTCAAACCAGCTGATCTGCGCCGCGGGTTCATTCAATTCAAAATGACCAATACGGATGACGGGAGACGGCGTTGAGAACTTCTTCACCCGACGCAGTAAAGTGCGCACTCTGGCGCACACTTCGCGGGGTGAAAACGGTTTAGCCACGTAGTCGTCAGCGCCAATTTCCAGTCCAAGCAGGCGATCCACCTCTTCACTACGGGCTGTCAGGAACAGTACAGGTAGCGCCGGATGGATCACCAGCAACTGACGGCACAATTCAAAGCCGCTGATATCCGGCAGACCTACATCGAGAATAATGACGTCGGGAACCTGCTGGCGTGCTTTATCCAGCACCGGCAAGCCTCGCTCAAAGACCTCGACGGCAAAACCTTCCTGCTGCAACATGTAGACCAGCGTGTCGGCTATCCCTTGCTCGTCTTCCACTAACCAGACCGTTTCCCGTTGCATATATCGCCTCTGTTATTGCCGCCACGGCATGACAGGCACCGCACTAATCGCGTTTTTCGGCGACCCATCTACAACTTTGTCGGAGTAGGCCAGGTAAGCGAGCGCATTGCGTTTGGCGTCATAGAAGCGTACGACCTGTAACGACTTAAAGACCAGAGACGTACGTTTTTTGAATACCACTTCGCCCTGAGCTTTGCCGTTTTTAATGCGCTCTGACAGTTCAATCGGCCCGACTTGCTGGCAGGAAATAGCCGCATCGGAAGTATCTTCCGCCAGGCCCAATCCCCCTTTAATACCGCCGGTTTTTGCCCGACTCACATAACAGGTGACATTTTTCACATCGGGATCGTCAAAGGCTTCTACGACAATTTTGTGATCCGGGCCGATCATTTTAAATACGGTATCGACCGAACCAATTTCTTCCGCATGTGCCAATGGCCCCAGCATTATCAGGCTTAAAGACAGGATCAAATGCTTGTATTTCATATTGTTACCATTTTTATAAGTTACACAGAGCAATTAGTTCGTCACGGTAAATAACATATTGATTAAGAACAAAATCTCAACACTTTTATTTCCGTCAAGACCTAAAACATACTCTACTAAGAAAAAAACACTGAATGCTAAAACAGCAAAAAATGCTATTATCCAATTACCTGATGTCAGGTGCTCGTTGTGAAAGGATGAGGATATTTTATGGATCAGGCCGGCATTATTCGCGACCTTTTAATCTGGTTGGAAGGTCATCTGGATCAGCCACTGTCGCTCGACAATGTAGCGGCGAAAGCAGGTTATTCCAAGTGGCACTTACAGAGAATGTTTAAAGATGTCACTGGCCATGCTATTGGCGCGTATATTCGTGCTCGTCGTTTGTCGAAATCGGCGGTTGCACTACGCCTGACCGCGCGCCCAATTCTGGATATTGCGCTGCAATACCGCTTCGACTCTCAACAGACATTTACTCGTGCATTCAAGAAGCAGTTTGCCCAGACTCCCGCACTTTACCGCCGTTCTCCTGAATGGAGCGCCTTTGGTATTCGCCCACCGCTGCGTCTGGGTGAATTCACCATGCCAGAGCACAAATTTGTCACGCTGGAAGACACGCCGCTGATTGGCGTAACTCAGAGTTACTCCTGTTCACTGGAGCAAATCTCTGATTTCCGCCATGAAATGCGTTATCAGTTCTGGCACGATTTTCTCGGTAATGCGCCGACTATTCCGCCAGTACTTTACGGCCTGAATGAAACGCGTCCAAGCCAAGATAAAGACGACGAGCAAGAGGTGTTCTACACGACTGCGTTGGCTCAGGAGCAAGCAGACGGCTATGTACTGACGGGGCATCCGGTGCTGTTGCAGGGCGGCGAATATGTGATGTTTACCTATGAAGGTCTGGGAACCGGCGTACAGGAATTTATCCTGACGGTGTACGGAACCTGTATGCCGATGCTGAACCTGACGCGCCGTAAAGGTCAGGATATTGAGCGATACTATCCGGCAGAAGATGCCAAAGCGGGAGATCGCCCAATTAATCTGCGCTGCGAACTGCTGATTCCAGTACGTCGTTAACGCTGCAGCTCGTCTAATGCAGGGGCGTCCAGATGCGAGATATCCCCTGCGGTTTCAACGACCCAACCAGACGCCAGCCACAGGCTTTCCTGATAATCCACGCGCGAAATAGAACAGTTACGCAGACGTAAGCGGCGTTCTGCCCATGCAGGTAGGCCCAGAATAGTACTCACCAGGCATCCCAGCGCGATACCGTGGCTCACCAGTAGCGGTCGACTTCCCTGCGGCAAATCCCGACAAGATTCCAGTGCAGCATTGACGCGCTCACTCAGTTCCTGCATTGACTCGCCTTCAGGAATACGCCCGTCAACAGTGCCATTTACCAGTTGGCGACGCCAGTTCTCTTCTTCTTCGGTCAGAGAGTCGATATGTCTTTTTTCCAGCACGCCCATATTTAATTCACGCAGGCGGGAATCAAAGATTATGTCACAGCCGCAAGCCTGAGCGATGATTTCCGCCGTGCGCCGGGTGCGACCTAAATCGCTACTGATGATATGTGTGATTCCAAGCTCTTTGGCACGTGCCGCCACCTGCATTGCTTGTTGCTCACCTTTGGCAGTCAGTGGGCTATCAGACTGACCCTGAATACGTCGCTCGGCGTTCCACTGCGTTTCACCGTGGCGGACTAGGTATACCTGTAACATGCTTTTTTTCCGTATACTGCTGTAACGTTAATTTTTGAGTAATCCTGATTATGCACCATGTTGTCTGTGCGACCACCAATCCCGCTAAAATTCAGGCCATTCTGCAGGCATTTCACGAGATCTTCGGCGAAGGATCCTGCCACATTGAGTCCGTTGCCGTCGAGAGCGGCGTACCGGAACAACCCTTTGGCAGTGAGGAAACGCGCGCTGGCGCACGAAATCGGGTAGAAAATGCCCGCCGTTTACATCCAGAGGCCGATTTTTGGGTGGCGATTGAAGCGGGCATTGATGGTGACAGTACCTTCAGTTGGGTGGTCATTGAAAACGCCAGCCAGCGCGGCGAGGCGCGTTCGGCTACTTTGCCGTTGCCTGCGGTGATTCTGCAGAAAGTGCGTGAAGGCGAGGCGCTCGGCCCCGTGATGTCGCGTTATACCGGTATTGATGAGATTGGTCGTAAGGAAGGAGCCATCGGCGTGTTTACCGCCGGGAAACTCACTCGCGCCAGCGTTTATCATCAGGCGGTGATTCTGGCGCTAAGTCCGTTTCATAATGCCGTGTATCAGCCATTGTAAACCGGATAAGGCGTTCACGCCGCATCCGGCATTCGGTACACAATGCCTGATGCGACGCTGACGCGTCTTATCAGACCTACCAAACATATTGAAATTGCTGGTATTTGTAGGACGGATAAGGCGTTCACGCCGCATCCGGCATTCGGTGCACAATGCCTGATGCGACGCTGCCGCGTCTTATCAGGCCTACAAAATCAATCGCTTTTCAGCAACACGTCTTCCAGCCACTGGCGCAGCTCGACGGGGGCGGCTTTCAGACTGTTAGATCCACGCGTAATGGTCGCGATGCCCGCGCCGAGTTCATTTTTTAACTCGCGCTGGCTCATTTCACCACGCAGCAACTCTTCGACGATACGCACGCGAGTCCCCAATGCTTCGCGCTCATCTGGCGTCAGCATCAGATTTAACAACGGTAAATGGAGATCGTTTTCGTAGGCATTCTTAAGCAGGTCGACAAAACGTAACCACTCCTGGTGACGCTGTTCTGCCATCGCTGCTGAATAGGGTGATTGTTGGGCCATAATATGTCGCCATTGTTAGCGGGGGAAGCAAAATGCCTCCCCCGGTTGTACTCGCTAAAGAGTACGATAGCATATCATAAAGGTTCAAATCAGTAACGACGTCCCCATTCCGTAGCGCTCAAAAGCGTGGGCTTATCGCCCATGAAATAGCGATAGTACGCGTCATAAGCCAGCACATTTTTCACATAACCGCGCGTCTCGGAGAACGGAATACTCTCGACAAACGCCACTGCGTCGATACGCCCGGCGCTGTTACCAAGCCACGTGCGCACCCGCCCTGGACCGGCGTTATAAGCTGCCGAGGAGAAAATGCGGTTATTGCCAAATTGCTGATAAACATATTGCAGGTAACTGGTGCCAATGTTGATGTTCGTTTCCGGATCCAGCAATTGCCCAGGGCTGCTATAACCAGGAATAGAGAACATCTTCACCGTCTGAGTCGCCGTACCGGGCATAATCTGCATCAGGCCGCTGGCTCCTACCGGTGATTTCACTTTCGGATTCCAGGCGCTCTCCTGACGGGCAATCGCCATTGCATAGCTTTGTGGGATATCTTTGCCGTTGGTGTAACGTTCGAAGAGATCGTTGTAGGCCAGGGGGAATCGTTCTTCCAGATGATCCCACAATTTCCCGGCGATCGTCGCCTGAACACTGAGATCCCACCAGTGATTATTAAAGGCATAGCGTGCCAATTGCGCCTGCTCTGTTTTTGACTTGCTCTTCACCAGATTGGCCCACTCGCTACGTGCGGTGTTATCCATATTCCAGTACATCAACTCGCGCACGCGCGCCATCTCCGGCCCCTGGATCAGGGCGCTGTCAACGTTCTGCGGCGCTTTATCAATCTTTAGTTGATACTCTTCGCCAATACGTTGCGCAGCGACCATCGGGTAAAATCCACGCTGTTGCATGAGTTGATGCAAAATCTCTTTTGCTTCAGCTTCACGCCCGCGTTCCAGCAGTATATCCGCCTGCCAGTAACGCCATTCATCTTTATCTTTCGCCTCTATTGGCAGACGCGCCAGCCAGGTATTCAGACCACGACGATCGCCAGTGCCAAGCGCCATCCGCACGCGGCGTTCAATTAACGACGTGGATTGCGAACGCATAATCGCGTCATCACGCCATTTCGCCTGTTCGTCGGTAACATCGTTGCCCATCAGACGCCAGGCGACGATATCACGCAGCTCCTGAATCTGATCCTCATTAAGCTGCTGTGCCTGGGCAAGTGAAGGGATCATCAGTCGTGCGTTTTCAGCATCCTGACGCGCCACGCTGGCAAATGCCACCGCCGCCATCTGACGGGTAAAATCGGTCGCGCCGGTGGAACGCGCGAAGGTCAGCACAATATTAGGATCATTCGCCAGCGAAATGATTGCCGAAGCAATAGTCTGGTAATCGGCAGGCATTTGCCCTGCCAGCACCGTCACCAGCCCGGTATTGCCTGCTTTCATCGCAAGGCGGATACGCTCTAAATAAGCCAGGGGTTCTTGTTTGCCGGACGCTCGCCAGACGCTAAATAACTTGTCACAAGCGTTAGGCTGGCTCTTTCCGGTTAGCCACAGCTCTTTCGCCCCCTGCCAGGCTTCTTCACTTTGCCCGGTGTTCCATTTTGCATAGTAGTAATTACACTGGGCTTCGGTTGTGCCTGGCTTTTCCGGGCTAAAGGCTAACAAGCCACGCCAGTCTTCACGCCGCGCCAGTTCATTGACGAAACGAGATTGCAGCGTGCGAGCGGGAGGAAGCGTGGGGTTAGCGCGAACAAAGTTAGTGACCGTCACCGCCGGTTGATTCATCAGGTCATCGGTGATCTGGCGATATTCCAGGTAGGGGTATAACGGGTAATCCTTCAGGGATGGCATCATTTGTTCGACCACATCCATTTGTCGATTATCCCAGGCCTGCTTGATTTGCGCGTAACGGCTACGCTGCTCATCCAGTGAGTCGGCTCGCGCCACGCTGCTGACCGTCAGCAGACAGACACCGGCAGCCAACAGCCGCCAGGTAACTTGTTTGGCTTTTTCCACAAGCGCACCCTCTAAGTGTAAATACATCAATGCAGCATCATGCCGCGTAATAGATTTATGCTAACCAGTCATTGCCGTTTACGCCACGTTACGGACACTTTTTTACTTTTATACTCTAAATAATTCGAGTTGCAGGAAGGCGATAAGTGAGTGAGTCCCCAGGAGCTTACAGAAGTAAGTGACTGGGGTGAGCGAGCGTAAGCGCAGCACATGCAACTTGAAGTATGACGAGTATACTGCGAAGGTGATCGACCAACTGGGATTAGGCGGGGAAAAAGGCTACACTTCGCCTTTGAAAACTCATCATCACGATAAACATAGAGGCGAAGTCCAACGTGGCTCAATTCGTTTATACCATGCATCGTGTCGGCAAAGTTGTTCCGCCGAAACGTCATATTTTGAAAAACATCTCTCTGAGTTTCTTCCCTGGGGCAAAAATTGGTGTCCTGGGCCTGAACGGCGCCGGTAAGTCCACCCTGCTGCGCATTATGGCGGGCATTGATAAAGACATCGAAGGTGAAGCGCGTCCGCAGCCAGACATCAAGATTGGTTACCTGCCGCAAGAGCCGCAGCTGAACCCGGAACACACCGTGCGTGAATCCATTGAAGAAGCCGTTTCTGAAGTGGTTAACGCCCTGAAACGTCTGGATGAAGTGTACGCACTGTATGCCGATCCGGATGCCGATTTTGACAAACTGGCCGCGGAACAAGGCCGTCTGGAAGAGATCATTCAGGCTCACGACGGTCACAACCTGAACGTTCAGCTGGAGCGTGCGGCGGATGCGCTGCGTCTGCCGGACTGGGACGCGAAAATCGCTAACCTCTCCGGTGGTGAGCGTCGTCGCGTGGCGTTGTGCCGTCTGCTGCTGGAAAAACCAGACATGCTGCTGCTCGACGAACCGACCAACCACCTGGATGCCGAATCCGTGGCCTGGCTGGAACGCTTCCTGCACGACTTCGAAGGCACCGTTGTGGCGATTACTCACGACCGTTACTTCCTCGATAACGTTGCAGGCTGGATCCTCGAACTTGACCGCGGTGAAGGTATTCCGTGGGAAGGTAACTACTCCTCCTGGCTGGAGCAAAAAGATCAGCGTCTGGCGCAAGAAGCTTCACAAGAAGCGGCGCGTCGTAAGTCGATTGAGAAAGAGCTGGAGTGGGTACGTCAGGGTACTAAAGGCCGTCAGTCGAAAGGTAAAGCGCGTCTGGCACGCTTTGAAGAGCTGAACAATACCGAATACCAGAAACGTAACGAAACCAACGAACTGTTTATTCCACCTGGACCGCGTCTGGGCGACAAAGTGCTGGAAGTCAGCAACCTGCGTAAATCCTACGGCGATCGCCTGCTGATTGACTCCCTGAGCTTCTCGATCCCGAAAGGGGCGATCGTTGGGATCATCGGTCCGAACGGGGCGGGTAAATCGACGCTGTTCCGTATGATCTCTGGTCAGGAACAGCCAGACAGCGGCACCATCACTTTAGGTGAAACGGTGAAACTGGCGTCTGTCGATCAGTTCCGTGATTCAATGGATAACAGCAAAACCGTTTGGGAAGAAGTTTCCGGCGGTCTGGATATCATGAAGATCGGTAACACCGAGATGCCAAGCCGCGCCTACGTTGGCCGCTTTAACTTTAAAGGGGTCGATCAGGGTAAACGCGTTGGCGAACTTTCCGGTGGTGAGCGCGGTCGTCTGCATCTGGCGAAGCTGCTGCAGGTTGGCGGCAACATGCTGCTGCTCGACGAACCAACCAACGACCTGGATATCGAAACCCTGCGCGCGCTGGAAAACGCCCTGCTGGAGTTCCCGGGCTGCGCGATGGTTATCTCGCACGACCGTTGGTTCCTCGACCGTATCGCCACGCACATCCTGGACTACCAGGATGAAGGTAAAGTTGAGTTCTTCGAAGGTAACTTTACCGAATACGAAGAGTACAAAAAACGCACGCTGGGCGCAGACGCGCTGGAGCCGAAGCGTATCAAGTACAAGCGTATTGCGAAGTAATGCGTAAAATGCCGGGTGCGGCGCGCCAGCATCGCATCCAGCATTAGTTAAATGATGAGTCCCCGAAAAGGCAGAATTCTCTTTAAGTGTATTAGCTCAGATGCGGACTGACATCTCAACTCAAGCGGGAACTCATGGTTCCCGCTTAACGTTTTATTCACCGCGCAGAATCTGGCGGAAATGGGAAACCAGCGGACGTTGGTTGGCTTTATGCCAGGCTGCCCATAATTGCGTTGAATAATTCATCCACGGCAATTCACGTAATACCACCCCTTCCGGCGCATTATGACGCAGACTATGTTGAATTAAGGCCAGACCTAATCCCGCAGCGACCAGACCTAATGCCGTGAGGGGTTCACCCGCTTCCAGGCGAATATCAGGATTAAACCCGGCGTTAACACAGGCGGCGACAAAATGATCGCGAGAATGCGCATCGTCGTTATGAATCACCGCAATCCACTGCTCATCGCCAAGTTGTGACGCAACAAGATTTTCCTCCTGCGCCAGAGGATGATTTTGCGGTAAGGCCAACAACATTCGATCATCCAGAACCTGAATATATTCCAGATCCTGCTCGCTGTCGGTGGGCGGCGTATCGACCAGAGAAAAATCGAGACTGCGCTGGCGCAGGCCTTCAATCTGGGTAGCCGGTGGTTGGCTGTAAAGAGCGATATGCACATTCGGACGCGATACACGTAACGTACGTAACGCCGTAGAAAGTACACCGGAATGCATGGCGTTTTCGATATAGCCAATACACAAGCCCCCATCTTCCCCCCGTCCCAGGCGTTTGCCTAACGACTCCAGGCGGTTGGCGTGTGTCAGCAACGAACGTGTTTCGGCAAGGAATGTCTGTCCATCAGCGGTCAGGCGAATGCGCTGCTGATTACGCTCAAACAGCGTCAGCCCCAGTCGTTCTTCCAGTTGTGCAATCTGGCGGCTCAGCGGCGATTGCGAGATATGTAATCGCTCGGCTGCGCGTCCCACGTGCTCTTCTTCTGCGACCACCACGAAGTACTTCAGTTGGCGTAAATCAATCATGTTAGACCTCAAAGGACTTAAGTCAGACGAATTATGTCCTATCAAGTCACAACATCGCAAGGTATTGTGATCCACGTCACAGGGCGATAGCAAAAAAAACGCCCTAACCCAAACCGAATAATTGAGGACATCTTATGAGCATTAAAAATTTACTCCCCGGCAAAATTGGCTTAGGCGGCGCACCACTTGGCAACATGTTCCGTGCCATTCCGGAAGAAGAGGCCCACGCCACCGTGAGCGAAGCCTGGAACCTGGGTGTGCGTTACTTTGATACCGCGCCGCTGTACGGCTCTGGCCTTTCTGAAATCCGCATGGGTGAAGCGCTGTCTCAGTATCCACGCGATGAATACGTTCTGAGTAGCAAAGTCGCTCGCATCATGCTGGACGAAATGGAAGATCCGGCAAAACGGGATTTCGGTGAAAAAGGTGGCCTGTTCGAACACGGCCTGAAAAACAAAATTCTGAATGACTACTCTGCTGACGCCACGCTGCGATCGATTGAAGACAGCCTGAAACGCCTGAAAACAGACCGTCTGGACATTGTCTGGATCCACGACCCGGCGCAGGACTTCTACGGTGACAGCTGGCTGGAGCAGTTCAACATTGCCCGTACCGGTGCATTTCGTGCGCTGACGCGTTTGCGTGACGAAGGTGTGATTAAAGCCTGGGGACTGGGTGTGAACCGCGTCGAACCTTGCGAACTGACGCTGGCGCTGGACGAACCGAAGCCGGATGCGTTCCTGCTGGCGGGGCGTTATTCCCTGCTGGATCACGAACGTGCGCTGCAACGCCTGATGCCAGAAGCACTGGAACAGAACGTGGATATCGTTGTGGGCGGTCCATACAGCTCTGGCGTACTGGCAGGCGGCGAGCACTTTGAATATCAGAAAGCCTCTGCGGCCATCCAGCAGAAAGTGGCGCAAATTAACGCCATTGCCACACGTTTCAATGTGAACGTTAAAGCGGCTGCGCTGCAGTTCGCGCTGGCAAACCCGGCCGTTGCAGCGGTTATTCCTGGCTCCAGCCGTCCTGGCCGTATGGCAGAAGATCTGGCTGCACTGAATGCGCCTGTTCCGGCTGAATTCTGGGCAGAAATGCGCCGTCAAAATCTGGTTGCGGAAAACGCTCCGCTGCCGACCCGTTAATCAACCTGGTGAGAAAACGATGAAACTGGATCTGACAGGTAAAGTCGCGGTGGTCAGCGGCTCAACCTCCGGCATTGGGCAGGGTATCGCCGCCGGACTGGCAAAAGCAGGCGCAACGGTGGTTGTCGTCGGCCGTAAACAGAGCGGCGTTGATGACGCCATGGCTGCGATTGCGGCACAAACTCCCACAGCGTCACTGCGCGGCGTGGTGGCGGATCTCAGCACCGAAGACGGCGTGGCTGCGCTGATCGCTGCAGTCCCAACGGCTGATGTGCTGGTCAATAATCTGGGCATTTTTAACGATAAAGATTTCTTTAGCGTTCCGGATGATGAGTGGATGCACTTCTATAACGTCAACGTCCTCTCCGGCGTTCGTCTGGCGCGTCACTATGCGCCAGGCATGACGGAACAGGGCTGGGGGCGGATTATCTTTGTCTCGTCCGAATCCGGCGTGGCAATCCCTGGCGACATGATCAACTACGGCGTCACCAAAGCCGCGAATCTGGCGGTTTCTCATGGTCTGGCGAAACGACTGGCGGGGACCGGTGTGACCGTCAACGCCATTCTGCCAGGGCCAACCTTTACCGATGGCCTGAAAGAGATGCTGGCGGATGCCGCTGCACAATCGGGACGCAGTGCGCGTGAACAGGCCGATGAGTTTGTTAAAACCTCGCGTCCGAGTTCCATCATCCAGCGTGCGGCAGATGTGGAAGAAGTGGCGAATCTGGCGGTTTATCTCGCGTCACCGCTTTCCTCGGCAACCACAGGGGCAGCCTTGCGCGTCGATGGCGGCGTCGTCGACACCCTGACAATGTAACCCTATAAATTAAGAGAAAATTATCATGGCTAAAACAACTGTATCGATCGAAATTCCGGCTTCTGCCGACGCCGTATGGCAATTGATGGGCGGCTTTGATGCGCTGCCAGACTGGCTGCCGTTCATCCCGAAAAGCGTAGTGACAGAAGGCGGTCGCGTTCGTTCGCTGACAACCTCTGACGGCGGCACTGTGGTTGAACGTCTGGAAGCGTTTGATAACCGTCAACGCAGTTATACCTATTCCATTATTCAGGCACCGTTCCCGGTGGTGGATTACCTCTCCACCATTACCGTTCATGAAACCGCCGACAGCCAGGTTTCCCGTGTGGAATGGTTCGGTGAATTCACCCCGGTGAATGTGACGAACGAAGAGGCCGAGGCGCTGTTTACCGGCATCTATCGGGATGGTCTCAAGGCGCTAAAGGACAACTTTGTTGCCTGATGCGATCGACAGGCGTCGGAACGTCCGGCGTCTGATTATTAACAAAAACAGAATAGTCTATTGCCATTTGTATCATTTATGTTATCAGGCAGCAGGCGTATTCTCTCCCCATCGCGTTAATAAACGCCAAACAATTAAGACACTCTGGAATATAAACATGAAAACGATCATCGCAATTTTTACGGCTTCCCTTTTCTCTGTCGCGGCGTTTAACGCATCGGCGCAAAGCGTGACAGCAACCGGTACAACACTGGATTCCGCTGAAGCGGTTATTGCGCAGAAAGCGAAAGAGATGAACGCCTCTGAATACAAAATTACCAGCGCTCGCATGGGCAATACCGTCACCATGAGTGCCGAACTGTATAAATAATCGCGCGAGGAACCCATTACGTAATTTGCTAAATATGCGCTGAATGCGTTGCCATGAAAAAACCGTATTGTACTGCCACCGATGACGCGTTCCCGCGCCGGTGCGGGTGACGTTGCGATTGACATGATGGCGGAGTATTACGCGCAGCGCGCCAGTGCTGGACTTATCATCTGCGAAGGTACGCAAATCAGCAGAAGCGCTGCGCATAATTTTCCACGGCACGCTGATTTACTCCGGTAAATACACCAAAGCGCGCGCCGAAGCGAACTGTCAGATTTGATTGCATTCTGGCTACGCAACCGGTCGGTTGGAGTATGAAGTTGCTCACGAATAGCCTTAGCATCCGCAATTTCGTAGCGGGTCACCCGTACAGGTTCTTTCTAATCTCGACAGTCTCTTCCAGAGAGGTTTTCAACTCATCAAAAAAACTCATTTTATACCTCGCCTTTGAGCAGTTTCGTCACGGTTATCCCTGCTCCCCCATCATCTCCCGCACCAGCTCCACGCAGCGCAGGAAACGGCTGTCGTAATCGTCCTCTTCAACCCGCACGAATTCGATATTGTTCTCTTCCAGCATCTCCACCAGCAAGTTCTGGAACTCTTTGCGATCCACCGAACTACCGAGGCTGCGTAAACCATCCGCCACCCACGGAGTGTTGTTCTCCAGCAGGATCACCAGATCAAAACGGTATTCATCGATCAGCGCCTGCACGAACGGATGCTCGCGTCCTTCGTACTTTTTGCAGAACGCCTGAGTAGTCACAAAATCAGTGTCGATAAACGCCACTTTATTGGCATATTTTACTGCAAAATCAATATATTGTGCGTGTCCCAGCGCGATTTTATCGTAGTCGGAATACTGCAATGCGATCTCATCGCCGCCGAGATGCGAAAAGACATAATCACGACCAAACTCCCACGCACTGGTGGTGTTGAAGATATTGGCGAGTTTGTTTACCAAGGTGGATTTACCGCTCGATTCACCACCGAGGATCGCCACGGTGCGCACAAAAAACGGCTTCACTTCGGTAGGAATATATTCCCAGTAGCGGAACGGGTTTTCGCGGATCTGCGCACCGCTGATACTCATAAAGGTGCGTTTCGGATCGACCAGCACTGTTTCGATCCCCAGATGTTCCATATACTGCGGCGCGTCGGCTTCTTCCGAGGTGTAGATCAGATCCGGCTGGATCCCCTTTTCAGCCATAAACTTTTTGATGCCGTTACTCCACACATCCCAGCCGTGCGGATACGGCTCCATGCCCTCTTCGTTAAAGGCATGAATACGAATGTTTTTTTGATACTTAAAGGTTTGCAATAACCAGCGCAGACGATCCGGCACGGTCGGCTGCTGCGACATGGCACTGTCTTCGAACAACGCGCGGTCACGGGTATCGTCAAAGCCCATAATGATATGCAGCTCGTCAACCTGGCTACAGGCGCGCTGGATAAGGTAGATATGTCCGGTATGCAGTGGGTAGAACTTACCGAATACAACGCCGATCGTTTTCTTCTGCCGTGGAAACTCAAGCCCCAAAAAACGGTGCAACGCCTCCAGCTTTTGCGCGCTGGGGCTTTTGATTTTGGCATTCAGTAACTGGCTTAAATACCCTTTGGTCATACCGCTGGCATCAGCTACCTGCTGTAGCGTGCAGCCCTGTTGCTTGATGGCAGTTTTCAGGTAATCAAATGACGACATATCTCCCTCCGTATCTCTCATTATAAGTCGTCGAACACGCTAAGCGCGTCGGAGAGTTTTTTAACGCCAAAAATCTGCATCCCTTCCGGCGCTTTTTTCGGTACGTTAGCCGCCGGAACAATCGCCCGCCGAAAACCGTGTTTCGCCGCTTCCGAGATTCGTTCCTGGCCGCTGGGCACCGGGCGGATCTCCCCTGCCAGCCCGACTTCACCAAATACCACCAGATCCTGCGGTAGCGGTCTGTCACGCAGACTGGAAACCATCGCCAGCAGTAACGCTAAGTCGGCACTGGTTTCGGTTACCTTCACGCCGCCGACCACGTTCACAAACACATCCTGATCGGCCATTTGCAGGCCGCCGTGACGGTGCAGCACCGCCAACAGGATCGCCAGACGGTTTTGTTCCAGACCTACAGCCACGCGGCGTGGATTCGCCATCATCGAGTGATCGACCAGCGCCTGAATCTCCACCAGCAGTGGACGCGTTCCTTCCCATACCACCATCACTGAACTACCAGAGGTCACTTCATCGCCACGGCTTAAAAAGATGGCTGAAGGGTTGCTGACTTCACGCAGCCCCTGTTCGGTCATCGCAAATACGCCCAGCTCATTCACCGCGCCGAAGCGGTTTTTATGGCTGCGCAAGGTGCGAAAACGGGAGTCGGCATCGCCGTCCAGAAGCACCGAACAGTCGATACAGTGTTCCAGCACTTTAGGGCCAGCCAGCGAACCATCTTTGGTTACGTGCCCCACCATGACAATCGCCACACCGCGCGTTTTGGCGAAGCGCGTCAGATAAGCCGCTGTTTCACGCACCTGCGCCACGCTGCCTGGCGATGACTGAACATCCGCCATATGCATCACCTGGATCGAGTCAATTACCATCAGCTTCGGTTGCTCTTCTTCGGCAATCAGGCAGATCTGCTCGATGCTGGTTTCCGACAACATATTGAGATTGTCAGTCGGCAGGCCAAGGCGATGAGCGCGCATTGCCACCTGTTGCAGCGACTCTTCGCCAGTGACATACAGCGTTTTCATCTGCTGCGCCAGTTTGCACAGCGTTTGCAGTAGCAGCGTGGATTTCCCGGCACCTGGGTTACCGCCAATCAGAATGGCGCTTCCCGGCACAACGCCGCCGCCTAATACGCGGTCGAACTCTTTAAATCCGGTGGAAAAACGCGGCAGCTCTTCAAGGCTGATATCGGAGAGTTTCTGGACTTTAGCCACTCCGGCGCTACCGGCATAGCCACTCAGACGCTCGTTACGCGCCACCGTTGGCGACGCAGCAAGACGCACCTCGGTGATGGTGTTCCAGGCATGACAGGCGCTGCACTGCCCCTGCCAGCGCGGATAATCGGCCCCGCATTCATTACAAACAAAGGCGCGTTTTGGAGCTTTTGCCACGGTGTACCTCGTTAATGCTGTGCCGCCCGCAGGATGACGGGCGGGCAATTACTTCTGATTCAGGCTGCCAGAGAGGATGCAGAATACCCCCATCAAGTCAGCGTGACGGATGGTGACTTCCGTCTTTTCATTCACTTTTGGCTTGGCATGGTAGGCAATCCCCAGCCCTGCCGCTTTGATCATCGGCAGGTCGTTGGCACCATCGCCAATCGCCACGGTTTGCGCCAGCGGAATATCATACTCCTGCGCCAGCCGGGTCAGGGTTTTCGCTTTGTACTGCGCGTCCACAATGTCGCCGATCACATTGCCGGTAAATTTACCGTCCATGATCTCCAGTTCATTGGCTACCACGGCGGTTAATCGCAGCTTGTCGCGCAGGTATTCAGCAAAGAAGGTAAAGCCGCCGGAGGCAATCGCCACTTTCCAGCCCAGCGTTTCTAGCTTCAGCACCAGTTGCGTTAAGCCTGGCATCAGCGGCAGATTTTCACGCACCTGTTGCAGAATATTGGCGTCAGCGCCTTTCAGCGTCGCCACGCGGCTACGCAGGCTAGCGGTAAAATCGAGTTCGCCGCGCATCGCCCGTTCGGTCACTTCCGCCACCATCTCGCCCGTTCCAGCCAGTTTGGCAATTTCATCAATACATTCAATCTGGATGGCGGTGGAGTCCATGTCCATCACCAGCAAACCCGGCGTGCGCAGATGCGGGATTTTCCCCAGCGGCGCGACATCCAGCTGCGCTTCGTGGGCCAGGCGCGTAGCCCGGGCAGTGAGTGAACCTGCCAGACGAATCACCTGATAATCTTCCACGCACCAGGCGGCAACAATCACCATTGCCGCGCCCAGTTTGCTCTGGTATTGGGTCAGACGTTGTTTATCCAGCCCACGACCATACAGCAGCCAGCCGCTACGACCTGCGTGGTAATCCAGTGGCATCACTTCATCACCACTTAATGAAAGAGGCAGACCCGGCCATAAAGAGACATCTTCAGGCAGGTCGCACCAGGTAATGTTAGGCATTAAGGCTCCTGTAAAATCGTTCGAAGCAGGGAAAATAACGCATGAGGCTACCTTGTATCCATTGCTTCTGGCAACATTAAGTCTCAAATTTTCAACGGGTGGAATATGGCTCGCACAAAACTAAAATTCCGGCTGCATCGGGCAGTGATTGTCCTGTTCTGTCTCGCGTTGTTAGTCGCACTAATGCAGGGAGCATCATGGTTTAGTCAAAACCACCAGCGACAGCGTAATCCACAGCTGGAAGAACTGGCCCGTACCCTGGCGCATCAGGTAACCCTGAACGTTGCGCCGCTGATGCGTACCAACTCACCTGATGAAAAACGCATTCGGGCGATCCTCGATCAGTTGACGGACGAAAGTCGCATCCTCGACGCGGGTGTGTATGACGAACAAGGCGATCTTATCGCCCGCGCAGGCGAAAGCGTCGAGGTGCGCGACCGACTGGCGCTCGACGGTAAAAAAGCAGGTGGCTATTTTAACCAGCAGATTGTCGAACCGATTAAGGGGAAAAATGGACCGCTCGGCTATCTGCGCCTCACGCTCGATACCCATACGCTCGCCACCGAAGCCAAACAGGTGGATAACACCACCAATATTCTACGCCTGATGCTGCTGCTCTCGCTGGCAATCGGTGTGGTGCTGACTCGCACACTGTTGCAGGGTAAACGTACCCGCTGGCAGCAATCGCCCTTCCTGTTAACCGCCAGCAAACCGGTACCGGAAGAGGAAGAAAGCGAGAAAAAAGAGTGACCCATTACTACAAGAAAGGAAATCGTTATGTCCACATTACGCCTGCTCATCTCTGACTCTTACGATCCGTGGTTTAACCTGGCGGTGGAAGAGTGTATTTTTCGCCAGATGCCCGCCACGCAGCGCGTTCTGTTTCTCTGGCGCAATGCCGACACGGTAGTGATTGGTCGTGCGCAAAACCCGTGGAAAGAGTGTAATACCCGACGGATGGAAGAAGATAACGTCCGCCTGGCACGGCGCAGCAGCGGTGGCGGCGCGGTGTTCCACGATCTCGGCAATACCTGCTTTACCTTTATGGCTGGCAAGCCGGAGTACGATAAAACCATCTCCACGGAGATTGTGCTTAATGCGCTGAACGCGCTCGGCGTCACCGCAGAAGCTTCCGGGCGCAACGATCTGGTGGTGAAAACCGCCGAAGGTGACCGCAAAGTCTCAGGCTCGGCCTATCGCGAAACCAAGGATCGCGGTTTCCACCATGGCACCTTGCTGCTCAATGCCGACCTCAGCCGCCTGGCAAACTATCTCAATCCGGATAAAAAGAAACTGGCGGCGAAAGGCATTACTTCAGTACGTTCCCGCGTGACCAATCTGACCGAGCTGCTACCGGGAATTACCCATGAGCAGGTTTGCGAGGCCATAACCGAGGCCTTTTTCGCCCATTATGGCGAGCGCGTGGAAGCGGAAATCATCTCCCCGGACAAAACGCCAGACTTGCCGAACTTCGCCGAAACCTTTGCCCGCCAGAGTAGCTGGGAGTGGAACTTCGGTCAGGCTCCGGCGTTCTCGCATCTGCTGGACGAACGCTTTACCTGGGGCAGCGTAGAACTGCATTTCGACGTTGAAAAAGGCCATATTACCCGCGCCCAGGTGTTTACCGACAGCCTTAACCCCGCGCCGCTGGAAGCTCTCGCCGGGCGGCTGCAAGGCTGTCTTTACCGCGCGGATATGCTGCAACAGGAGTGCGAAGCGCTGCTGGTCGACTTCCCTGAACAGGAAAAAGAGCTACGGGAGTTGTCGGCGTGGATAGCGGGGGCGGTACGGTAACTCGCTCATTAAAATATCCAGGGAAGGAAATATGAACGATCTGGAGAACCAGGAACGGGAGATTATCAATTTAATGTTCAGCCAGGGTATATCCTGGCTAGCCGCCGTGCGTATCAGGCATAAATTATCGCTTGCTGAAGTAAGTAAAATGTTAGGTATCTCGATTAATTCTCTAAAACGGATCGAAAAGACGGAACGGCTTAGCTCAAATATCAAAAGCAAAATGGCAGGAATTTATGGTTGTCCGCCAGAGTTGCTGATATGCCCTTACTGGATGACGGTTGAACATAAATGAATAGATTCGTGAATAGATACTTGAATGGATTTGATTTCCTATCCATATGAAAAATAATAGTAAATCTATAAATCAGTTGCTATTGATGAATAGATACTAAAAAGCCGGAGCAGTCTCCCGCTCCGGCTTAACACGACAATCGCCTTTCAGCGAAACACAATTACTCTTTATCGCCCAGCAGAACGGATTCCAGTGCGATTTTGATCATGTCGTTGAAGGTGGTCTGACGCTCTTCAGCAGTGGTCTGCTCGTGAGTACGGATATGGTCAGACACGGTGCAGATAGCCAGTGCTTTCGCACCAAACTCTGCAGCCACGCCGTAGATACCAGCCGCTTCCATTTCTACGCCGAGGATGCCGTATTTTTCCATCACGTCGAACATTTCGCCGTCCGGAGAGTAGAACAGGTCAGCGGAGAACAGGTTACCAACGCGCGCATCAACGCCCAGGGCTTTAGCTGCATCTACTGCGTTACGCACCATGTCGAAGTCAGCGATAGCCGCGAAGTCATGATCTTTAAAACGGATGCGGTTAACTTTGGAATCGGTGCAGGCACCCATACCGATAACGACGTCACGCAGTTTTACGTGCGGCAGAACAGCGCCACAGGAACCTACGCGGATAATTTTCTTCACGCCGAAATCGGTGATCAGTTCTTTGGTGTAGATGGAGCAGGACGGGATACCCATACCGTGACCCATTACGGAAATTTTGCGGCCTTTGTAAGTACCGGTGAAGCCCAGCATACCGCGAACGTTGTTCACTTCACGGGCATCTTCAAGGAAAGTTTCAGCAATATACTTCGCACGCAGCGGGTCGCCAGGCATCAAAACTACGTCAGCGAAATCGCCCATTTCTGCATTAATGTGTGGGGTAGCCATCGTTTTATCCTTTTTGTGACATAACAAAGGCGGAGTCAACGCTCCGCCCAAATCCATCAGAACATGGCTTTGCCATATTCCATATCAGAAGTACCAAAATATTTTGCCAGAGTCTGGCCGATATCCGCGAAGGTTTCGCGGTGACCCAGCGAACCCGGTTTTACTTTCGGGCCGTAAACCAGTACCGGAATGTGTTCACGCGTGTGGTCAGTACCGGTCCAAGTCGGATCACAACCATGATCAGCGGTGAGGATCAGGATGTCGTCATCGCGCAGCAGAGACATCAGTTCCGGCAGACGGCGGTCGAACAGTTCCAGACCCGCAGCATAGCCTGCGACATCGCGACGGTGGCCCCAGGAAGAGTCGAAGTCAACGAAGTTGGTGAAGACGATGGTGTTATCACCCGCTTCCTTCATCTCTTTAATGGTGGCGTCAAACAGCGCGTCCAGGCCGGTCGCTTTCACTTTCTTGGTGATACCGCAGTTAGCGTAGATGTCCGCAATCTTACCGACAGAAACCACCTGACCATGTTTTTCATCAACCAGTTTCTGCAGCACGGTCGGTGCTGGCGGTTCAACGGCCAGGTCGTGACGGTTACCGGTACGCTGGAAGTTACCGGCTTTGTCGCCGATAAACGGACGAGCGATAACACGACCGATGTTGTAGCCGCCGTTGGTCAGCTCTTCACGGGCGATTTCACACAGTTCGTAGAGTTTATCCAGACCGAAAGTTTCTTCATGGCAGGCAATCTGGAACACGGAGTCAGCGGAGGTATAGAAAATCGGCTTGCCGGTTTTCATGTGCTCTTCGCCCAGTTGATCCAGGATGACCGTACCGGAAGAGTGGCAGTTACCGAGGTAACCTGGCAGGTTAGCGCGTTCAACCAGTTTATCCAGCAGCTCTTGCGGGAAGCTGTTTTCGTGATCGGAGAAGTATCCCCACTCAAACAGAACCGGGACACCGGCGATTTCCCAGTGACCGGACGGGGTATCTTTACCGGATGACATTTCGTGCGCCCATGCGTACGCGCCGATAACTTCAGCGTTGCCGTCCATTCCTGCCGGAATGAAACCGGTAGAACCTTCATGTGCTTTCGCCAGCCCCAGACGGGTCAGATTTGGCAGATTGAGCGGGCCTTTACGACCTTTATCAGCTTCGCCTTTGGCGCAAGCTTCTGCGATATGACCCAGGGTGTCAGCCCCGACGTCACCAAAGCGTTCTGCATCTTCTGTAGCGCCGATGCCGAATGAGTCCAGCACCATAATAAATGCACGTTTCATATGTTCTCCGTACTCAGTGCTTCAAATTTAAATGATCAGATCAGTATACCGTTATTCGCTGATACGACGATAGACAGTTGGTGTGCTTTCCGGTGCTTTATCGGCAAGTTTAATTGCCGCTTTCACCGCTTTCGCCGCTTCCTGCCAGCTGTTTTCGTCTTTCGCGTGGATAACCGCCAGCGGACGCTGACCGTCTACCTGGTCGCCCAGACGCGCCATATCAGTAAAGCCGACGCTGTAATCGATGGTGTCAGATGCCTGACGGCGACCGCCGCCCATCGCAACCACTGCCATTCCCAGCGCACGGGTATCCATTTCACTGACAAAACCTTCGGTATCAGCATAGACTGCTTTCGTCAGCATCGCTGTCGGCAGATACTTCGCGTAGTTCTCAACGAAGTCGGTCGGGCCTTTTTGTGCTGCCACCATACGACCAAAGACTTCTGCCGCTTTACCGTTGTCCAGCACCGCCTGCAATTTTGCGCGCGCTTCGGCGTCATCTTTCGCCAGTTTACCGGAGATAAGCATCTCCACGCACAGCGCCATCGTGACATCAAACAGACGCGGGTTACGATACTCACCCGTCAGGAACTGCACCGCTTCACGTACTTCTACCGCATTACCTGCACTGGAGGCCAGCACCTGATTCATATCGGTGAGCAGCGCGGTGGTGCGCACACCAGCGCCGTTAGCCACGCCAACAATCGCTTCGGCAAGGGCTTCAGAGAGTTCGTAGGTCGGCATAAACGCGCCGCTACCCACTTTCACGTCCATCACCAGCGCGTCCAGACCTTCCGCCAGTTTCTTCGCCAGGATTGAGGCGGTGATCAGCGGGATGGAGTCCACGGTTGCGGTAATATCGCGGGTCGCGTAGAAACGTTTATCTGCCGGAGCCAGTGAGCTGGTCTGACCGATAATCGCCACACCGACGTCTTTAATGATTTCGCGGAAACGGTTGTCATCCGGGAAGATGTCGAAGCCAGGGATGGATTCCAGTTTGTCGAGCGTGCCGCCAGTATGACCGAGGCCGCGACCGGAGATCATCGGAATGTAACCGCCGCAGGCTGCGACCATTGGCCCTAACATCAACGAAGTGACATCGCCGACGCCACCGGTGGAATGTTTATCAACAATCGGGCCATTCAGATGCAGGCTTTTCCAGTCGAGAACGGTTCCTGAATCTCGCATCGCCATGGTCAGCGAGACACGCTCCGGCATCGTCATATCGTGGAAGAAAATGGTCATCGCGAGGGCGGCAATCTGCCCTTCGGAGATAGTGTTGTCGCGAATGCCGTTGATAAAGAAACGAATTTCTTCATCGCTCAGCGCATGACCATCACGTTTTTTACGAATAATTTCTTGTGCGAGAAACAAGGTAACCTCCCATGGAAAAGAGTATGAGGCGGCTTTTGCCGGATGCGTCTACGCCTTATCCGGCCTACGGATGATACGTCTCGTAGGCCGGATAAGCGCAGCGCATCAAGCGCAAAGCATCTTACTTAGTAGCTGCTGGCGCTCTTACCGTCGCCGTGGCCCAGCGCTTTCAGCAGGCTTGCCAGCAGGCTGGAAGCGCCAAAGCGGTAGTGACGCGCATCTGCCCAGTCAGCACCGAACAGTTCATCTGCGATGGCGAGATATTTCTGCGCATCTTCCGCAGTACGCACGCCGCCCGCCGGTTTGAAACCAACGGTTTTTTCTACGCCCATGTCGCGGATCACTTCCATCATGATGCGCGCGCTTTCCGGCGTCGCGTTCACAGCCACTTTACCGGTAGAGGTTTTGATGAAGTCAGCGCCGGCTTTGATGGAGATTTCAGACGCTTTACGGATCAGCGCTTCGTCTTTCAGTTCGCCAGTTTCGATGATCACTTTCAGCAGTACGTTCGCCGCCGCGCAAGCCTCTTTACAGGCTTTCACCAGATCAAAACCAACTTGCTCGTTGCCCGCCATCAGCGCACGGTACGGGAACACCACGTCAACTTCATCAGCACCGTAGGCGATTGCCGCACGGGTTTCTGCCAGCGCAATTTCAATGTCATCATTACCGTGTGGGAAGTTGGTTACCGTAGCAATACGGATTTCCGGGGTGCCCTGCTCTTTCAGCGTTTTGCGAGCAATCGGGATAAAGCGAGGATAGATACAGATAGCAGCGGTATTGCCGACCGGAGTTTTGGCCTGATGACACAGGGCGATCACTTTCTCGTCGGTGTCGTCGTCATTCAGGGTGGTCAGGTCCATCAATTTCAGTGCACGCAGGCTGCTTGTTTTCAGATCAGTCATTTCATTCTCCTGGCTTGTCGCCAATAAAATTCACCTTGCGAGTTTGTTAGTATTCTAACATCGACTCCGCAACACACTTCGATATACATCACAATTAAGAAAATCTACTTACAAATTTGCATTACGGTAATGCGATCTGGTTCAAATAATTCACTTTCAAATGAATGCACCGATGGTGACAAACGCATCAGGATCAAAGTGAACATCACGAAACTTCTTACAATGGCGCATCACCTTTGGCATAAAAGGAAAAGAAGATGCCCACTTCTCACGAGATTGCACTGCAACAACGTTGCCAGCAAATTGTCACAAGCCCGGTGCTTAGTCCGGAGCAGAAACGCCATTTTCTGGCGCTGGAAGCAGAAAACAATCTGCCTTATCCGCAGCTGCCTGCCGAAGCCCGCCGCGCGCTGGATGAAGGCGTAATCTGCGATATGTTTGAAGGTCATGCGCCGTACAAACCGCGCTATGTCTTACCCGATTACGCCCGTTTTCTGGCGAACGGTTCCGAATGGCTGGAGCTGGAAGGCGCGAAAGATCTTGATGACGCGCTCTCTCTGTTGACCATTCTTTATCATCATGTCCCTTCGGTCACATCGATGCCGGTCTACCTGGGGCAGCTGGATGCGTTGTTGCAACCGTATGTTAGAATTCTAACACAAGACGAGATCGACATTCGAATAAAACGTTTCTGGCGTTACCTCGACAGAACCCTGCCAGACGCCTTTATGCATGCCAATATCGGCCCGTCTGATTCGCCCATTACCCGAGCAATTTTACGCGCAGATGCAGAGTTGAAGCAGGTTTCACCGAACCTGACCTTTATCTACGATCCTGAAATTACCCCTGATGACCTGCTGCTGGAAGTGGCGAAAAACATCTGTGAATGTAGCAAACCGCACATCGCCAACGGTCCGGTGCATGATAAAATTTTCACAAAAGGGGGCTACGGGATTGTGAGCTGTTACAACTCACTGCCGCTGGCGGGGGGTGGCAGCACGCTGGTGCGCCTTAACCTGAAAGCCATTGCCGAGCGCAGTGAATCGCTGGAAGACTTCTTTACGCGCACTCTACCGCACTACTGCCAACAGCAGATCGCCATCATCGATGCGCGGTGTGAATTCCTCTATCAACAATCACACTTCTTTGAGAATAGCTTCCTGGTGAAAGAAGGGCTGATTAACCCTGAACGTTTTGTGCCAATGTTTGGCATGTATGGGCTGGCAGAAGCGGTTAACTTGCTGTGCGAGAAAGAAGGGATTGCCGCGCGCTACGGTAAAGAAGCCGCTGCAAATGAAGTGGGTTATCGCATCAGCGCGCAACTGGCGGAGTTTGTCGCCAATACCCCCGTGAAATATGGCTGGCAAAAACGCGCCATGTTGCACGCACAGTCGGGGATCAGTTCTGATATCGGCACCACGCCGGGCGCACGCTTGCCGTATGGCGATGAGCCAGATCCGATCACCCATCTGCAAACTGTCGCCCCGCATCATGCTTATTATTATTCCGGCATCAGCGACATTCTGACGCTCGATGAAACCATCAAACGTAATCCGCAGGCGCTGGTACAGCTTTGCCTCGGTGCCTTTAAAGCCGGAATGCGTGAGTTTACCGCCAATATCAGCGGTAACGATCTGGTTCGCGTTACCGGTTATATGGTGCGTTTGTCGGATTTAGAAAAATATCGCGCCGAAGGTTCACGCACCAACACCACCTGGCTGGGCGAAGAGGCCGCACGTAACACTCGTATTCTGGAACGCCAGCCGCGCGTGATAAGCCATGAACAGCAGATGCGCTTTAGTCAGTAAGATTATCCCCTTCTCCTGCGTTGACGGGCCAGGCAGTCGTCTGGCTCTGTTTTTGCAGGGCTGCAATCTGCGCTGCAAAAATTGTCACAATCCGTGGACGATGGGGCGCTGTAATGATTGCGGAGAGTGCGTGCCACAGTGTCCGCATCAGGCGTTGCAGATTGTTGACGGCAAAGTGCTGTGGAACGCTATGGTCTGCGAGCAATGTGATACCTGCCTGAAGATGTGTCCGCAACATGCCACGCCAATGGCGCAATCCATGAGCGTGGACGAGGTGCTTAGCCATGTCCGCAAAGCGGTGCTGTTTATTGAAGGGATAACGGTGAGCGGCGGCGAAGCCACGACCCAGCTGCCGTTTGTGGTGGCGCTGTTTACTGCTATCAAAAATGATCCGCAACTGCGCCACCTCACCTGTCTGGTGGACAGTAACGGTATGCTGAGCGAAACCGGCTGGGAAAAATTACTCCCGGTGTGCGACGGCGCGATGCTCGATCTCAAAGCGTGGGGGAGCGCGTGCCATCAACAGCTAACCGGACGCGATAATCAGCAGATTAAGCGGAGCATCTGTTTGCTGGCAGAGCGCGGCAAGCTGGCGGAACTGCGTTTGCTGGTAATCCCTGGCCAGGTGGATTATTTGCAACACATCGATGAGCTGGCGGCGTTTATCAAGGGACTTGGCGATGTTCCGGTTCGCCTGAACGCGTTTCATGCCCACGGCGTGTATGGCGAGGCGCAAAGCTGGGCGAGCGCCACACCGGAAGATGTTGAGCCGTTGGCTGATGCGTTACGGGAGCGCGGGGTGAGCCGGTTGATATTTCCGGCGCTGTATTTGTGACATGCCGGATGCGGCGTGAACGCCTTATCCGACACGAAAGACAAACTACCCACATACGTTAAACACCGCATACGTGTTATTAAGCAACACTTCGGCAATTTCATCCGCGGGTTCCGGGCGTAACTCACAAAGCACAGCAAACACACGGGCAGCCTGCTCCGGGCGGTTAGGCTGCCCCTGAAAACCGTTGAGCGGCATATCCGGCGCGTCGGTTTCCAGCAACAACGATGCCAGCGGTAATTTTGCGATGACATCGCGGGTTTTACTGGCGCGTGGATAGGTGATAGTACCGCCTACGCCAATTTTGTAGCCCAGCTGTACAAACCGTTCGGCCTGCTGCAAGCTGCCGGAAAAACCGTGAACCACGCCAGTGCACGGCAAATCGTGGCGCTTAAGATGCATCGCCAGTTTGTCGTGCGTGCGCCGTGAATGAAGGATCACCGGCAGAGCGTAGCGTTTCGCCAGTTTCAGTTGTTCGTCGAGCAACCACTGCTGCCTCTCAAATTGCGGATCGTCGCCAAAGAGATCCAGGCCGATCTCCCCCACCGCTACCACCTTCGTCGGATGCCTTTCCAGCGCCTGCTGTAACTGATCCAGCGATGCATCGTTATGTTTTTCCAACATACCCGGATGCAAGCCCAATGCGGCATACAGTGGCTGATAATTTTCCGCCAGTGCCAACACGCGGGCAAAATTTGCCGCCTCGGTTGCCGGAACAATGATCTTGCCTACGCCCGCTTGTGCCGCGCGTTGCAGGCTGGCCTCTTCATCGCCGCTAAACGGCGGGAAATCAAAATGGCAGTGGGTGTCGATAAAACGGCAAATCAAGCCAGATCCTCATTGTTAAATGTCGGGTCGTTCGCCTGCGGAGCGTCGCTCACTTCGGCAACCAGCGTATCGTTGGCGACTGGCGCAGGCGGAATGACTATCGATTCCGGCGTCACCACTGGCACCAGATGGCGGGTAAGCGGCGCTTTTTCAGTTAATAGCTTGCCAACCGTGGCGAGGAAATAACGACCGCATAAACGCCCAAGTTTATAGTCTTCGCGCAGTGCCGGAAGCCGACTACCGAGCGCAATACTATGCAATGGCTTCGGCGGATAAATTTCGAATATCCGCAGCTTGCCCGGTGGTTTCTCAATAAACTGCTGAATGTCACGATAGCTGGTTTCATGATGCTGCACCAGATTGACCAGCGGCTGCAGGCTACTGTCACCCAGCCAGCGTTCCATGCGCTTGAACCACTGCGGCGTGTAGTACATTTGTGACGGCACGGTGCGGATGACGACCAACGTTTTTGCTCCCTGCCTTGCCGCCTCTTTAACCGGAATCGCATCACTGATCCCACCATCCAGGTAGTTAATGCCTTCAAGCGACACTCCGCTACGATAAAAACCAGGTATCGCACTGGAGGCGCGAATCACATCCAGCCAGTTTTGTTTGGTTGGTAAAAAGTAATTCGGCGCGTAGTCATCCTGACGACAGGCACACATATAAAAGGATTTACCGCTGTCAAACAGCCGCGCGGCGGTGTCCATTTGCAACGGCATCTGGCTTGCGGTGGCCTCCACCAGCCAGTCGAGATCGATAAGATTTCCTCCACGTACAAAGCGCACTGGATCGAAAAATTCGCGTTTTGTGGTATAGCGCATGATGACTTTGCGCGCGTAACCGGGCTGATTGCAGATATATGCCGAAAGGTTCTGCGCCCCGGCAGATGTGCCGAGATAAAGATCGAAAGGATTAAACTGCGCGCGCATAAACTCATCCAGCACACCAGCCGTGAAAATTCCACGCTGCCCGCCGCCTTCGCACACCAGAGCAATTCGTCCAGGCTGGAACGGCCTTAGCGACAACGGCGCAATATTACCAAGCGTTACAGGTATTCGCTGCCCCACCTCTGCCTTCCTGTTTTTGTTGTGAAAGACTGACAAAGTAACGCAATTTATTATTCGCTAAAACCGCAAAAGCCAGTCCGCTGGACTGGCCTTGTATAAAATTTTCTTAATAGTTTGAAATCTAGGGTCGTTTTCGGCCCATAAACAAACTCACCAGGAACAGAATAATCCCGACGACAAAGACAATTTTAGCTGCGCCTGCAGCGGTACCGGCCAGACCACCAAACCCAAGTGCGGCGGCGATTAACGCGATAACCAGAAATATGATGCCCCAACGAAACATAAGCGTCTCCTTTACCATAGTTAATGTCACCGCTTGATATGAGCGTGAAAATCACTCAATGCGATATTTTTAGTGTGGTGCACATCGCGCCTCCCGACAAAGTTCGGGAGAACGAATTACGACGAATTACTTAGTTTTCAGATCATTTTTAACGCTTTTCACACCATCTACCGCTTTGGCGATACTTTCAGCACGGTCGCTTTGTGCCTGGGAATCGACGGTACCGGAGAGCTGAACCACACCGTCGGTGGTTTCAACTTTCACATGACGGGAAGGGACGATGTCATCCGCCAGTAGTTTGGCTTTGATTTCACTGGTGGTGGCGGTGTCACCCGCATAGCCCTTCACAGAACCTTCTTTAGCGTCGCGAACGTGCAGTTTGTCGCTGACAGAGGTCACGCCTTCAACGCCTTTCGCCACTTTCACAGCCTCTTCGGCCTGGGCCTGGCTTTCAACGAAACCACTCAGGGTCACCACTTTTTGATCGGTTTTGACAGAGATATCAGTGCTCTTGATGTTGTCATGATCCACCAGGGCCGCCTTCACTTTCGCGGTGATGGCGCTGTCATCCATGAAATTACCGACTTTATTCATAGAGCTATCGACTTTTTGCCCTGCGCTTTCATTGGTTGTCTGCGCGCTGTTTTCTGCGTAGGCAGAGCCGGTCGCGACGGCAGAGGTCAACATTACAGCCAGCAGAGTTTTCGAAATCTTCAGTCTTGTCATAGTCATCGATTTATTCCTGTATGTTTGCTCGTAATTTGAGCCAGGCAACACGAGGTTGCATTGCTGAAAGGGAGAGACTTCACCCTGTACAGAAGTCAATGATCGCCATCACAAAAGCGATGAGTGATGAATAACGACCATTACAGCCTCTGAATCAGTTATTAATATCAATCGGATGACAGTTAACGGTTTTAAATACTGATATCTACGTATTGATCGGTATTTAAAGCCGTCAAAAATGTCATCACTTTGTTAAATATAGATCACAATTTTGAAACCGCTCGCCACATCGACTAAAAAACGCGCAAACATAAGCAAAAGCTAATGTTTTAAGAACATTCCGCAAGCGGCTAATAAGGAAGGGAAATTGACAGGGCGCGGCGGATACCGCGCCCTGGAGGCAAGAATTAATGCTCGCGGGTCTGGTGGAACTGAACGTCCGGGTAACGCTCCTGCGCCAGGCGCAGGTTGACCATGCTGGTAGCGATGTAAGCGAGGTTGTCGCCGCCATCCAGCGCCAGTTGGCTTTCGTTCTTACGCTTGAACTCTTCGAATTTCTTCGCGTCCGCGCATTCTACCCAGCGAGCGGTGGCGACGTTGACTGACTCATACACCGCTTCGACGTTGTATTCGCTCTTCAGGCGCGATACCACCACATCAAACTGCAGCACACCAACCGCACCAACGATCAGATCGTTGTTGGAGATCGGACGGAACACCTGCACCGCGCCCTCTTCGGAAAGCTGTACCAGCCCTTTGAGCAACTGTTTTTGCTTCAGCGGATCTTTCAGCCGGATACGACGGAACAGTTCTGGCGCGAAGTTCGGAATACCGGTGAACTTCATCATCTCGCCCTGGGTAAAGGTGTCGCCGATCTGAATGGTGCCGTGGTTGTGCAGACCAAGGATGTCGCCCGGATACGCTTCTTCAACATGCGAACGGTCGCCTGCCATAAAGGTCAGCGCGTCGGAGATCACCACATCTTTCGCGGTGCGCACCTGGCGCAGTTTCATGCCTTTTTCATATTTACCGGACACCACACGCATAAACGCCACGCGATCGCGGTGTTTCGGGTCCATGTTGGCCTGAATTTTAAATACGAAGCCGGTAAATTTATCTTCGCTCGCTTCTACGGTACGGGTATCGGTCTGACGCGGCATCGGCGCAGGCGCCCACTCCACCAGGCCATCCAGCATATGATCGACGCCGAAGTTACCCAGCGCAGTACCGAAGAATACCGGGGTGATTTCGCCCGCAAGGAACAGCTCTTTGTCAAACTCGTTAGATGCGCCTTTCACCAGTTCCAGTTCGTCACGCAGCTGCTGTGCCAGATCTTCACCGACAGCTGCGTCGAGATCCGGGTTATTCAGCCCTTTAACAATGCGGACTTCCTGAATGGTGTGGCCTTTACCGCTCTGATAGAGATAGGTTTCATCTTTATAAAGGTGGTAAACGCCTTTAAACAGCTTGCCGCAGCCAATCGGCCAGGTGATCGGTGCGCAGCCGATTTTCAGCTCGTTCTCAACTTCATCGAGCAGTTCCATCGGGTCGCGGATATCACGGTCAAGTTTGTTCATGAAGGTGAGGATCGGTGTATCGCGCAGACGGGTAACTTCCATCAGCTTACGGGTACGATCTTCAACACCTTTTGCGGCGTCGATAACCATCAGGCAGCAGTCCACCGCCGTCAGGGTACGATAGGTATCTTCCGAGAAGTCTTCGTGCCCCGGGGTGTCGAGCAGGTTAACCAAGCAATCCTTATAAGGGAACTGCATCACAGAAGTGGTAATAGAGATACCACGCTGCTTTTCCATTTCCATCCAGTCCGACTTGGCGTGCTGGTTAGAACCACGGCCTTTTACCGTACCGGCGGTCTGAATGGCCTGTCCGAACAGCAGCACCTTCTCGGTGATGGTAGTCTTACCGGCGTCCGGGTGAGAAATAATGGCAAAAGTGCGGCGCTTCGCCACCTCTTGCAAATAAGGAGACAACGTCATAATTCTTTCTTCTTGAGTAAGCGGCATCGCGCCGCGCTTGTTGAAAACGAAAAATTGCGGCTATTTTACCCATCAACGGGGGGGAGGCAATCAGTGTTTACACAGGAGCTGCTCCAGTTCGTGCAACGAAGAGACGGTCCAGGTGGGCGCGATGCCTTCTGGTTGCTCGCGATTGTGCGCATTCAGCCAGCAGGTCGCAAGCCCGGCGTTGATGCCACCGAGAATATCGGACTCGGCAGTGTCGCCAACCATCAGCACGCGTGAACGGTCAGGATTGCCCGCCTGTTCCAGCGCATAATCGAAAATTTTCTTATTCGGTTTGGCAACGCCAACTTCTTCGGAAATCACCAGCAAATCGAAGTAATCACGCAGGCCCGTGCGTTCCAGACGCACTTGCTGCAAGGCGCTAAAACCGTTGGTGATTATGCCGATTTTGGCGTTACCACGAATGGCGTTAAGCAGGGAAACCGCGCCCGGCAGCGGCGTGCAGATTTCTGCCATCGCATTAATAAAGGCATCGTTGAGTTTACCCGGCTCGACGTTCAGCCGTTCGGCCCAACTTTCAAAACGCCCGTGCTGAAGCTGTAATGAAGTGATCGCGCCGTTTTGATAATCCACCCACAGTGGCTTGTTAACGGCCTGATAGTCCTGAAAATCTTCAGCGGTAAAGGTGACGCTGTAGTCAAGAAACATCCGCTGCAAGCCGGTGAATGAGTCAAAGGTAAACAGCGTTTCATCGGCATCAAAGAAAATCCAGTCCCACTTCATTATTCCACCTTGTCTTACATACTGATTGGCAACGCCATGATGATGGCGTCTTCGCGACCGTCCGTGGTGGGGTAGTAATTGCGGCGAATCGTCGCCTCGTTAAAGCCTAAACTTTCGTACAGGGCAATGGCGGCAGCGTTTGAAGCACGGACTTCCAGCCATAGCGTCGCCACGCCGCGTTTTTCCAGTTCGTCGATCAGATGTTCCAGCAGCGCCCTTCCCAGCCCCTGACGCTGATAGTCGGGATCGACCGCAATATTGAACAATGTAGCTTCATCCAGCACCACTTGCGTAATCGCAAACGCCGCCATTTTGCCGTTTTGCGTTAACTGAAAGTTGAGATAGCGCTCGCCCTGATTGCTGGCAAACGTTTTTTCACTCCACGGAAAGGCGTGGGCGCGTTGTTCAATGTGGAAAGCCGCTGGTAAATCAGTCGTTTCGAGGGAAGAAATCGTGTTCATATGTGCAAATTTGTTGCCATAACGCGGCGCGTGCCGTTGGGTTTGCCCGTAATTCGGTGAGCGCCGGTGATGCCACCTGAGCGCCTTCCAGTGATAGCGGTTCGTCAGTACCTAACCGCCAGCTGTTGCAGCGACTGCCTTGCGGCAGCATCGCGATCCTATCTGGCGTCAGTTGCAGCACTTGATCGGGGCTGACGGTTAATGCACGCAGAACGTCGCTCACCAGGGGATCGGTCAGGGCGGGAAGATCGTTTGCCACCATCACCAGACGGACGTGTGCCGGGATCGCAATGGCAATCTCCCCCTGCAACGCGCCAGGGCGACGCAGCGACCACTGGGTAATGCCCAGTTGCTGTAACTGCCAGTCTCGTCGGGATGTCATAGCGAATCGCTCCTGTTGTCAGGGGCGCAAATATAGCAAATTCGTCGATACCGCGCCAACATATGGCTATAATCGCCGCCAGTATCAATTGAGGAGCATTCCATGTCTGCATTTACCCCGGCAAGTGAAGTCTTGCTGCGTCACAGTGATGATTTCGAACAAAGCCGTATTCTGTTTGCCGGAGACTTACAGGATGACCTGCCCGCGCGTTTAGATACCGCGGCCAGCCGTGCTCATACCCAGCAATTCCACCACTGGCAGGTGTTAAGCCGCCAGATGGGGGATAACGCCCGTTTTAGTCTGGTCGCCACAGCGGATGATGTCGCAGATTGCGATACGCTGATTTACTACTGGCCGAAGAATAAACCAGAAGCCCAGTTCCAGTTGATGAATTTACTTTCTCTGCTGCCGGTGGGGACGGATATTTTTGTCGTTGGCGAGAACCGCAGCGGCGTACGCAGCGCCGAGCAGATGCTGGCAGATTATGCGCCGTTGAATAAAGTCGACAGCGCCCGTCGCTGTGGGCTCTATTTTGGTCGTCTGGAAAAACAGCCGGAGTTTGATGCCGATAAATTCTGGGGCGAATACAGCGTTGATGGCCTGACGGTCAAAACACTGCCTGGCGTGTTTAGCCGCGACGGTCTGGATGTCGGTAGCCAGTTGCTGCTCTCGACGTTAACTCCGCACACCAAAGGTAAAGTGCTGGATGTCGGCTGTGGCGCGGGCGTGCTTTCGGTTGCCTTTGCGCGCCATTCGCCAAAAATTCGTCTCACTCTGTGCGATGTCTCTGCGCCAGCGGTAGAAGCCAGCCGTGCGACGCTTGCTGCCAACGGTGTTGAAGGTGAAGTCTTTGCCAGCAACGTCTTTTCCGAGGTGAAAGGTCGTTTTGATATGATCATCTCCAATCCGCCGTTCCACGATGGGATGCAAACCAGCCTGGATGCGGCGCAAACGCTGATTCGCGGCGCGGTGCGTCATCTTAACAGCGGCGGCGAGCTGCGAATTGTAGCGAACGCCTTCCTGCCTTACCCGGACGTGCTGGATGAGACATTTGGCTTCCATGAAGTTATCGCGCAAACCGGGCGCTTCAAGGTATATCGCGCCATTATGACCCGCCAGGCGAAGAAAGGTTAAGTATCTGGCACCTGTCGCCGCATGTCGTGTTGGATGCGGCGTGAACGCTTTATCCGACCGACAAACGAATTATCCACAATCCGCTGATGGCCATTTTTCCAGCAATTACACATCAGGCGATAATTAACTATTGACGAAAAGCTGAAAACCACTAGAATGCGCCTCCGTGGTAGCAATTCTTTTTTAAGAATTGATGGTATGCGAAGGTGGCGGAATTGGTAGACGCGCTAGCTTCAGGTGTTAGTGTCCTTTCGGACGTGGGGGTTCAAGTCCCCCCCCTCGCACCAAAAACCACGTTGATATTGCTCGCACTGGGCGAAGGTGGCGGAATTGGTAGACGCGCTAGCTTCAGGTGTTAGTGTCCTTACGGACGTGGGGGTTCAAGTCCCCCCCCTCGCACCAAACGAGGCGATATCAAAAAAGTAAGATGACTGTGCGAAGGTGGCGGAATTGGTAGACGCGCTAGCTTCAGGTGTTAGTGTCCTTACGGACGTGGGGGTTCAAGTCCCCCCCCTCGCACCAATTATCTTTACTTCCTTCCCTGTTTTATCATCCCTGATTCCCGTTCATTATCATCAGCATAACGCCAGAAATAAGCGCCAGGCACGATGGTAGCAAAACGTAATGCCGTAATTGTTTGTGATACAGCATCACCGGCGTCAATACTAATCCCATCAGAATCACAATCCGCCACTGATCCGGCGATAAATCAGCATATGTCAGCCCTGCAATCAGCAATCCCGGCAGCAACACTCCCCAGCCACTGCCCAGCATACGTTGCAACATGGTTTGATCTCTTTTATTGATAATGATAACCAATATCATATGATAATTTTTATCATTTGCAAACCAGAGAAATCCCTTGCTATCGGGTAAACCTATCGCTAGGATTAGCAATCATTATCATTTAGATTACTATCACGATTATGGCCTATCGTTCCGCACCGCTCTATGAAGATGTTATCTGGCGAACGCATCTCAAGCCGCAAGATCCCACGCTTGCACAAGCGGTTCGCGCGACGATCGCCGAACATCGTGAACATTTGCTGGAGTTTATCCGTCTGGATGAACCCGCCCCGCTTAGTGCCATGACGCTGGCGCAATGGTCCTCTCCCAATGCGCTAAGTTCTCTACTGGCGGTCTACTCCGATCATATTTACCGCAATCAACCAATGATGATCCGCGAGAACAAACCGCTAATCTCACTGTGGGCGCAATGGTATATCGGCCTGATGGTGCCGCCATTAATGCTGGCGCTGCTGACGCAGGATAAAGCGTTAGATCTTTCCCCGGAACATTTCCACGTTGAGTTTCACGAAACCGGACGCGCCGCCTGTTTCTGGGTCGATGTGTGTGAAGATAAAAACGCAACATCACATTCGCCACAGCAGCGAATGGAAACGTTAATCAGCCAGGCGCTGGTTCCGGTTGTGCAGGCATTAGAAGCGACAGGTGAAATTAACGGCAAACTTATCTGGAGTAATACCGGTTATTTGATTAACTGGTATCTGACCGAGATGAAGCAGTTGCTTGGCGAGGCGTTAGTTGAATCGCTCCGCCATGCCCTGTTCTTTGAGAAAACGCTCTCCAGCGGCGAAGATAATCCATTGTGGCGCACAGTCGTGCTGCGCGACGGCCTGCTGGTGCGCCGCACCTGTTGCCAGCGTTATCGCTTACCGGATGTGCAACAGTGTGGGGATTGCACGCTGAAATAAGCACACTGCCGGGAGGATAAACCCGGCATTAAGTAGATTAATAGGGATGCAACACATTACTTGTTTCTGAAATCCGCATACATAACAGAATATCTGCCGCCTCAAGCAATCCGGCATCAGAACTGACACCCAGTTTCGACATCACATTAAATTTATGCGCGCGGATCGTTTTTATATTCCGTTTAAGCTGTTCAGCAATTTGCGTCATTGAGTAGCCACGCGACATAAACCGTAATATTTCCCTCTCCGTCGGGCTCAGCGTCCGGCTTTGATTAATATACCACTGGTTGTTCAGTCGATCGGTCGCCTGACGCACGCCATTTAATGACAGAAACAGCTCCTGGTGAAAAACATCCAGCGTTGATGCTTTACTTAACACACCATCCAAAGGAGAAGGCGATAATGAGCCAATCAACCGCGCTTCAATATCATCATCCGCAATAACCAAACGCCGGGTACGTGGAAATTTGATTGCCAGCTCAGTCAGACAAGATAATCCCTCCCTGCGCTCAGTTCTCATGGCAGAAAAAGAAAAAATAACCGCCGCAAATGAAACCCGCGACATAGCATCCTGAAAAGCCTCCTGGCTGGTGTACGTATAGAGTTTATAAGGATTACCCGCAAACTTTCTGAATAAACTCTCAATACCGATACTGCTCATGACGCACTTTTCTATGAGTGCGACATTTCTCTTCTTAATTCGGTTGTGTTCCATTCCGCGGCATCTCCATAAACAGAAGGCAAGTTAAGTTCCCTTGCCCCCTGTGCGCTATTAATCCATGCATACATCTCAGCGTTACTGTGAATTGCCAGCCGACGCATCGCACTGTTTTTTTGTGCGCTGATGGTTTTATTGCTTTTCTTAAGCAATGAAGCTATTTGGTTGATGCCCCATCCTTTACCTAACAGCCGCAGTACCTTGCGTTCAGAAAGGGTAAGAATCACGGTGCGATAACCAACTTCCTGAATTTCCGGCATTGCAGGCGAAGTCAGCATGGCGCTGATGCGATCTGCATGGACATTGCCGGAACGAACGGTCTTGACCAGATTCTCAATAGGCTCGATATCGGACAGTAACGTCGCAGTTGGACACATAAGCAGCTCCACCGCCTGAGAGTACCAGGCTCGCGAAACCATGAAAACCCAATGAATTTCCCGGTATTGTGAGATCAATGAATAGTAATGTTCACAAACAGAACGCGGATCTTCTGTTTGTCCGGCTAAATCGGCAATAACTAACCCAGCACGACGTAATTGTAATATGGTCAGCTCCTCCGCAGAGGTGCTACTCGTTATATCGTATTCAGGGAGATGGGTCCTCATGACCTCTTTTAACCCTGCCTGCATAACGGGTATTTTACTGATAACAATTCCATTTTTGCAGCATCCTGGCAACATATATCCTCCATATCCACTGTCTATAAATTATGATGGTTTATTCAGGATATTCACCCTTCAAATGATTCCAACAAATTAATAGATTGAGCGAATAATTTATCCTTAGCATTCACTTCATATCAGTTTACCCCAGCCACACAAAAAATCCTTTGTATGTTTAAGGAGACTAGCATCAAATAATAACCTGGAAAAATACCTCTGACACATTTAAAATATCTAAATTATGTTGTTAGAAATACTTAATCAAAACCCTCAAAATCAATCAGTTTAAGATATCATTTAAAATAACGAATAAAAGTTAAATGAAAATCCTTTAACCAGAATATCAAGAAAAAAACCAATAAAAACTGAAGGATATTTCTTACCCGGTTCCGAAAAAAATGATTTCATCAGCCATTACTCAATCGCGTAAAAACAAAACGATAAATTCATTTTAATGATAATATTCATGGAATTATTTATCCCACTCAAAACTTGCACCGTTTCCCTTCAGCGAACTCATCATCGCAGCCAGGATTAATCAGCGCAATTTTGATCTTAACCAACGTCAAAACAGCCATGCTTCGTGATACAAAAGGGTTCTCATTTTTTGAAAAATACGCAACGCGTCTATGACAAAGGGCGAGTTATGCAAACAGAGCAACAGCGAGCCGTTACACGGCTATGTATCCAGTGCGGGTTATTTCTTTTACAACATGGTGCGGAAAGTGCGTTGGTTGACGAGCTTTCTTCACGACTGGGTCGGGCGTTAGGGATGGACTGCGTCGAAAGTTCTATCTCTTCGAACGCCATAGTGCTGACCACCATTAAAGATGGTCAATGTCTGACATCTACGCGCAAAAACCACGATCGCGGCATTAATATGCATGTGGTTACTGAGGTACAACACATTGTGATTCTGGCGGAACATAAGCTGCTGGATTACAAAGGTGTTGAGAAACGTTTTAGCCAAATACATCCCCTGCGCTATCCGCGTTGGCTGGTCGCGTTGATGGTGGGACTCTCTTGCGCCTGTTTCTGTAAACTGAATAACGGTGGTTGGGATGGTGCGTTGATTACATTCTTCGCCAGTATGATCGCCATGTATATCCGCCAGCTACTGGCACAACGCCACCTCCATCCGCAAATAAACTTTTGCATCACTGCCTTCGCCGCCACCACAATTTCTGGCCTCCTTCTACAACTTCCGACATTCAGTCATACGCCTACTGTGGCAATGGCGGCCAGTGTTCTTTTACTGGTGCCGGGTTTTCCGTTGATAAATGCTGTAGCCGATATGTTTAAAGGTCATATTAATACCGGACTGGCACGCTGGGCGATTGCCAGTCTGCTAACACTGGCAACCTGCGTTGGCGTGGTGATGGCACTCACAATTTGGGGGCTACGCGGATGGGTGTAATCGAATTTCTCTTAGCATTAGCGCAGGATATGATTCTCGCGGCAATCCCAGCAGTCGGCTTTGCGATGGTGTTCAACGTGCCAATCCGGGCATTACGCTGGTGTGCGCTGCTTGGCGCGATGGGTCATGGTTCGCGAATGATTTTAATGACTACTGGACTCAATATTGAGTGGTCGACGTTTATGGCTTCGCTACTGGTCGGCACCATTGGTATTCAGTGGTCGCGCTGGTATCTGGCGCACCCGAAAGTCTTTACCGTGGCGGCTGTCATTCCGATGTTCCCGGGCATCCCGGCGTATACTGCAATGATTTCAGCGGTAAAAATCAGTCAGTTAGGTTACAGCGAGCCGTTAATGATTACCCTGTTAACTAACTTTCTTACCGCTTCATCAATTGTTGGCGCGTTATCCATCGGTCTTTCCGTTCCTGGATTGTGGTTGTACCGCAAGCGCCCCCGCGTATAAAATTGCCTCGCTTAAAGCACATGGATGAGAGGCTGCCTGGCCTCATCCGTGTGTTACTATAAAAGTAATCTCCCTTCTCGTTCATCGTTCCATATTGAGAAACAGTATGTCCTCCAGAGTTTTGACCCCGGACGTCATTGGTATTGACGCCCTGGTACACGATCACCAAACCGTTCTGGCAAAAGCAGAAGGCGGCATGGTTGCCGTATTTGCCAACAATGCCCCGGCGTTTTATGCCGTTACGCCCGCGCGTCTTGCTGAACTGCTGGCGTTGGAAGAAAAACTGACGCGTCCGGGAAGTGACGTGGCCCTGGACGATCAACTCTATCAGGAACCGCAAGCCGCCCCCGTTGCCGTACCCATGGGTAAATTCGCCATGTACCCAGACTGGCAACCCGATACCGACTTTATCCGTCAGGCGGCATTATGGGGCGTGGCGCTAAAAGAGCCGGTAACCGCCGAAGAACTGGCGTCATTTATTTCTTATTGGCAGGCGGAAGGCAAAGTCTTCCATCATGTGCAGTGGCAACAAAAACTGGCGCGCAGCCTGCAAATAGGTCGTGCCAGCAATGGCGGATTAACGAAACGAGATGTGAACACAGTCAGTGAACCTGACAGCCAAATTCCACCGGGATTCAGAGGGTAACGATGAAAAACGTTGGCGACCTGATGCAACGTCTGCAAAAAATGATGCCAGCCCATATCAAACCCGCCTTCAAAACGGGTGAAGAACTTCTGGCGTGGCAGAAAGAACAAGGGGCGCTCCGTGCCGCCGCTCTTGAGCGCGAGAATCGGGCGATGAAAATGCAGCGTACCTTTAACCGCTCCGGCATTCGTCCGCTGCATCAAAACTGCTCCTTTGAGAACTATCGTGTTGAGTGCGAAGGGCAGATGAATGCGTTGAGCAAAGCGCGCCAGTATGTCGAAGAGTTCGACGGCAACATCGCCAGCTTTATCTTTTCTGGCAAGCCGGGAACGGGCAAAAACCATCTGGCGGCGGCAATCTGCAACGAACTGCTGCTACGCGGTAAATCCGTATTGATCATCACCGTGGCCGATATTATGTCGGCGATGAAAGATACCTTCAGAAATAGCGGTACCAGCGAAGAACAACTGCTTAACGATCTGAGCAACGTTGATCTGCTGGTGATCGATGAGATCGGCGTGCAGACCGAATCGAAATACGAAAAAGTGATCATCAACCAGATCGTCGATCGCCGCTCTTCTTCCAAACGCCCGACCGGGATGCTGACCAACAGCAATATGGACGAGATGACCAAGTTACTGGGCGAACGCGTTATGGATCGTATGCGACTGGGTAACAGTCTGTGGGTTATTTTTAACTGGGAAAGCTATCGTAGCCGGGTAACGGGTAAAGAGTATTAATCCTCCTTTCCGGCGCTATACTGCGACACAATTCCACCTTGAGTAATGATGATGAAAACTATTAAACATCTTCTGTGCTGTGCAATTGCCACCAGCGCATTAATTTCCACCGGGGTGCATGCCGCGTCCTGGAAAGATGCGCTTTCCAGCGCCGCCAGCGAACTTGGCAACCAAAACAGCACCACACAGGAAGGCGGTTGGTCGCTCGCCTCATTAACTAACCTGCTTAGTAGTGGCAACCAGGCGCTAAGCGCAGACAACATGAACAATGCCGCAGGCATTTTGCAATACTGCGCGAAGCAAAAGCTGGCTTCAGTTACCGATGCGGAAAACATCAAAAATCAGGTCCTGGAGAAGCTGGGCCTGAACAGCGAAGAGCAGAAAGAAGATACCAACTATCTGGATGGCATTCAGGGTTTGCTAAAAACCAAAGATGGTCAGCAGCTTAATCTGGACAACATCGGTACGACGCCTCTGGCTGAAAAGGTAAAAACCAAAGCCTGCGATCTGGTGTTAAAGCAAGGTCTAAACTTTATTTCCTGATCCGCATAGCGCCGCGTTTTAGCTATTAACAAACTAACGCGGCCCTTCCCCGCTCTTTTCCCTGTTTCTGGACGTCTTTTCCTCTGTTACACGGGAAGCTTTCTTGCGCAAAAAAGTCTGTTTATAAACTAATTCCTAACAACATCGCATTTTTTTGACACTAGAATTGCAGCTATATGGCAGCACCATTACATTGTGTTTCTCAAAAAATCTTAAACATCGGCTAACCGGCCTGTTTTAGTGAGGATCGCCCGTTGTCAGAACTATTCTCTTTCGCCCTATTTCTCGCCTCTGTGCTGATCTACGCATGGAAAGCGGGACGTAACACCTGGTGGTTTGCCGCCACGTTAACGGTACTGGGGTTATTTGTCGTTTTAAACATTACCCTGTTTGCCAGTGACTATTTTACTGGCGACGGCATTAACGACGCGGTGCTCTATACCTTAACTAACAGCCTGACCGGTGCTGGCGTCAGCAAGTATATCCTGCCGGGAGTGGGTATCGTGCTGGCACTGGCGGTAGTTTTCGGCGCGCTGGGCTGGCTCCTACGCCGACGCCGTCATCATCCTCACCATTTTGGCTACAGCCTGCTGGCACTCTTACTGGCGCTGGGTTCTGTGGACGCCAGCCCGGCGTTTCGCCAGATAACGGAGCTGGTAAAATCCCAGTCACGCGACGGCGATCCTGACTTTGCGGCTTATTATAAAGAACCGTCGAAAACCATCCCTGCCCCCAAACTTAACCTGGTTTATATCTATGGTGAGAGTCTGGAGCGGACCTATTTTGATAACGACGCTTTTCCGGACCTCACTCCCGAACTGGGCGCACTGAAAAATGAAGGGCTGGATTTCAGCCATACTCAGCAACTACCAGGAACGGATTACACTATCGCGGGCATGGTGGCGTCTCAGTGCGGGATTCCACTGTTTGCTCCGTTTGAAGGTAACGCCTCTGCCTCGGTTTCCAGCTTCTTCCCGCAGAACATCTGTCTTGGCGATATCCTGAAAAACTCAGGTTATCAGAACTATTTTGTGCAAGGGGCTAACCTGCGTTTTGCGGGTAAAGATGTGTTCCTGAAATCACACGGCTTCGACCATTTGTATGGTGCAGAAGAGCTGAAAAGTGTGGTGGCGGATCCGCATTATCGCAACGACTGGGGATTCTACGACGATACCGTGCTGGATGAAGCGTGGAAAAAGTTTGAAGAGCTTTCCCGCTCTGGTCAGCGATTCTCACTGTTTACTCTGACGGTCGATACCCATCACCCGGATGGTTTTATCTCTCGCACCTGCAACCGCAAAAAATATGATTTTGACGGTAAGCCGAATCAGTCATTCAGCGCGGTAAGTTGCAGCCAGGAGAACATCGCGACGTTTATCAATAAAATCAAAGCGTCACCGTGGTTTAAAGATACCGTCATCGTCGTCTCATCTGACCATTTAGCGATGAACAACACGGCGTGGAAATACCTTAATAAACAGGATCGTAACAACCTGTTTTTCGTCATTCGTGGCGACAAGCCACAGCAAGAGACGCTGGCGGTGAAGCGCAACACCATGGACAACGGCGCTACAGTGCTGGATATTCTTGGTGGCGATAACTTTATCGGCCTTGGGCGTAGTAGCCTCTCTGGTCAATCCATGTCGGAAGTGTTCCTCAACATTAAAGAGAAAGTGCTGGCGTGGAAGCCCGATATCATTCGTCTGTGGAAATTCCCCACCGAGATGAAAGAGTTCACCATCGATCAGAATAAAAACATGATCGCCTTCTCGGGTACCCATTTCCGTCTGCCGCTGCTGTTACGCGTGTCGGATAAACGTGTGGAACCACTGCCAGAAAGTGAATATTCTGCACCACTTCGTTTCCAGTTGGCCGATTTCGCTCCGCGCGACAATTTCGTCTGGGTTGATCGCTGCTACAAGATGGCGCAGCTATGGGCGCCAGAGTTGGCTCTCTCCACTGACTGGTGTGTTTCCCAGGGGCAGCTTGGTGGTCAGCAAATCGTTCAACATGTTGATAAAACGACGTGGAAGGGCAAAACCGCATTTAAAGATACCGTCATCGATATGGAACGCTACAAAGGCAATGTCGATACGCTGAAGATTGTCGATAACGATATTCGCTACAAAGCCGACAGTTTCATTTTTAACGTCGCAGGTGCACCGGAAGAAGTGAAACAGTTTAGCGGGATTTCCCGTCCGGAGTCGTGGGGACGCTGGTCCAACGCGCAGCTGGGCGATGAAGTGAAAATCGAGTACAAACATCCTCTGCCGAAGAAATTTGACCTGGTGATCACCGCCAAAGCATACGGTAATAACGCCAGCCGTCCCATTCCGGTACGCGTAGGCAACGAAGAACAAACCATCGTGCTGGACAATGAAGTGACCACCACCACGCTGCATTTCGAGAACCCAACCGATGCCGACACGCTGGTAATTATTCCGCCAGAACCTGTCTCAACCAACGAAGGGAATATCCTCGGACACTCGCCGCGTAAGCTCGGCATTGGTATGGTGGAAATCAAAGTGGTGGCGCGTGAAGGGTAATCACTGACTGATTTGTAGGTTAGATAAGACGCGCAAGCGTCGCATCCAACATTGAGTACATAATGCCGGATGCGACGAAAACACCTTCTCCGACCTACAAAACATTATTGAAAACAGAAAAAACAGCGCCCAACATTTCCCCGGGCGCTGCATGGCAACTCGATTATCAGAAAGTAATTACGCCCTTAATCAACTCACGATTGTTAATCACATCGCGCTCGTAGGTTTCTGCCAGCGTGGCGAACGGATAGCGATGGGTTAACATCATGTCGGCAGTAATTTTCCCTTCAGCCATCAGCCGCCCGACTTTCGCAAAATCTTCCGGCGTGGCATTTCGGCTACCCATCATCGTCGTTTCTTTTTTATGGAATTCCGGATCGGAGAACTGCAACTCGCCTTTAAACAGACCGACAAATACCACCGTGCCGCCGTGACGAATCAGATTCACGGTGTTATTCATCGCATGTTGATTACCTGTCGCGTCGATCACTTTCTGCGCCAGCGAACCACCAAACTGCGCTCGCAGCTGCGCGTCAAAATCTTCGGCTGACGGGTCCAGCACGGGCAACTCCAGACGCGTTGCCACATGCTCACGCCGCGCCGGACTGGTATCCGCCACCACCACCTGTGCACCATCGGCTTTAGCGATTGCTGCCGCGCCCAGACCAATTGGTCCCGCCCCGACCACCAGCACCTGCTCACCAGGCGCAATTGCTGCGCGACGAACCGCATGAGCGCTAATAGCGAAAGGTTCAATCAACGCTGCCGCCTGCGGATCAATACCATCGGCAGGCAAAATGTTCGCCTCCGGCACGCTCAAATACTCACAAAAACCGCCATCCTGATGCACGCCAATGACCGAAATTTTCTCACAGCAATTGGTGCGACCACTTTTACACGCAGGGCATTCCTGACACGCAACATAAGGGATAACCGCAACTTGCTGACCATTTTTAAGATCAGCAATATTTTTTCCCATCCCAACAATCTCCCCACATATTTCATGGCCTAAAACGCGTGGATAACTAAAAAATGGTTGATTTCCACCCCAGGCATGAATATCGGTACCATAAATTCCGACGGTTTTAATTAATGCTTCATTGTCTCCCGGAATAGGTATCTCGTGTTGTTTCCAGATTAATTCTTCCGGCTGTTGGAAAATTAAAACATTCATCGTAGACACGATTCGGCTCTCCATTTTTTGTTGCAATAGATATCAATGAAAATTAAAAATGGCAGCGAAACAGAAAATCTATTTTGTGAAAACACACATATAAAAATGTTTTAATTATGGTTTTAATGGACTCACAAGGAGAAAATATGAGTCGTTCGCAAAATTTACGCCACAATGTGATTAACCAGGTCATTGGTGATATGGCGCGTGGTCATATCCCTTCACCACTACCATCGCAAAGCGCGCTGGCGGAAATGTACAACATCAGTCGCACCACAGTACGGCATATTCTCAGCTACTTACGCGAATGCGGCGTCCTGACACTGGTTGGAAATGACCATGTTATCACGCGCAAACCTGACTACGATGATGGTTTCGCCTGCACTATCGCTTCAATGAGTGAGCAAAACAAAGTGTTTGAGCAGGCTTTTTTCACAATGATAAACCAGCGCCAGTTACGCCCTGGGGAAACTTTTTCTGAACTGCAGCTGGCGCGAGCCGCGTGTGTCAGCCCGGTGGTAGTGAGGGAATACCTTTTAAAATTCGGTCGGTATAATCTTATTCAAAGCGAAAAGCGCGGACAGTGGAGTATGAAGCAATTCGATCAATCCTACGCCGAGCAGTTGTTTGAACTGCGTGAAATGCTCGAAATACATTCACTTGAGCACTTTCTTAACCTGCCTGATCATGATCCCCGCTGGTTGCAGGTGAAAAACATGCTCGAACGTCATCGCCTACTACGAGACAACATCAGCAATAGCTTTCGTATGTTTTCCCAACTGGACAGAGATTTTCACTCCTTACTGCTTTCAGCTGCCGATAATATCTTTTTTGATCAATCGCTTGAGATAATCTCAATCATCTTTCATTTTCACTATCAATGGGACGAAAGCGATCTTAAACAGCGCAATATCATTGCCGTCGATGAGCACATGACCATTCTCAACGCCCTGATTTGCCGCAGTGACCTAGATGCTTTACTTGCATTACGCACACATCTCGATACAGCAAAAAAGTCAATGATTCATTCAGTAAGACAAATTTGCGATTAGATTAAAAACACATTAAATACAGAAAAATGTAAATTGCACCACATTATTATAATCAGTTCACATTTCATTGTGTTGCGCACACATAAACTGAAGACGTCTTTTAGTTTTTATATTTTTTAATAGTAAAAAATATCAATACAGGAGTCAGTATGGCAATTACTATCAAAGATATCAGCGTTAAGGACATTCGTTTTCCAACATCCAGAAATTTGGATGGTTCTGATGCAATGAATGCAATTTCTGATTACTCTGCGACTTATGTTACCTTAATTACCGATTATTCAGATGATTTAAAAGGTTATGGATTAACATTTACGATTGGACGTGGAAATGACTTATGTGTAAGTGCCGTAAAATCATTAGCAGAATTGTTTGTAATAGGACGAACTCTAGAAGATATAACAGAAAACTTTGGGCAGTTTTGGCATGAACTAGTTTCAGGAGACTGTCAGTTGCGTTGGGTAGGTCCAGAGAAAGGAGTTATTCATCTAGCCACCGCTGCAATTATTAATGCACTTTGGGACCTTTGGGCCCGTTCACAAAATAAAACTGTCTGGAAAATGCTGGTAGACATGTCACCAGAAGAAATCGTGCATTGCATTGATTTTACCTACATTATAGATGTATTGACTCCAGAAGAAGCCATTGCATTACTTCGCCGTTCTGAAAAAGGTAAAGCACAGCGTGAAAGAGAAATGCTTGAGGAAGGTTTCCCAGGTTATACAACTGCAGCAGGGTGGCTCGGTTACTCTGAAGAAAAAATGCGACATCTGGCACGCCAGGCTGTTGCTGATGGATGGACTCACCTGAAACAAAAAGTAGGTGCAGATCTCGAGCAGGATATCCACAGGGCGACAATCTTACGTGAAGAACTGGGTTGGGAACGCAAACTCATGATGGATGCTAACCAAACATGGGGGGTTGATCAGGCCATTACTGCAATGAGGAAATTGGCAAAATTTGATCCTTTATGGATTGAAGAACCTACTAGCCCTGATGATATTCTTGGCCATGCTGCAATCAAATCACGCATTGGTAATATTGGTATTGCTACTGGTGAACATGCACATAACAGAGTTATGTTTAAACAATTTTTTCAGGCTAATGCAATGGATTTTTGCCAGTTAGATCCCGCGCGACTTGGTGGTTTAAACGAAGTACTCGCAGTTGTACTTATGGCCGCAAAATTCAATATTCCAGTTTGTCCTCATGGCGGAGGGGTTGGTTTGTGTCAGTATTCGCTGAATATTGTTCTTTTTGACTATATCTCAGTCTCAGCAACATTGGAAAATAGAGTTCTCGAGTATGTTGACCATTTACATGAGAATTTTGAAGAACCTTTAGTTATTAAGCGAGGCCGGTATTTCCCTCTTTTACAACCAGGTTATGGTGTACAAATGAAACCAGAAACTTTGGCATGTTACTCATGGCCAGATGGTCGTGAATGGGTCAATCAATAAAAATTAAATATCTAGTAGACGCAAAATGTCTATATTTTTTCATAACAAGAGATTATCCAGTAATACATAAAAATTACTGGATAGCAAAAATGTCCACCGTTTATTCGGAAGCACAATTATGAGTCAAACTGATGATGAAATTGTTGTCAACTCTGCAGTGCGAAAGTCAATAATAAGACTTCTACCTTTCTTAGCTCTTATGTACGTCATGGCTTATCTGGATCGTGCCAACATTGGTTTTGCTAAGGATGCTTTTCAGGTCGACACGGGATTAAGTAACGCTGCTTATGCATTTGGTGCCGGCGTATTTTTCATTGGATATGCGATTTTTGAAGTCCCCAGTAATATATTTTTATACAAAGTGGGGGCTCGCTTGTGGCTTTCACGAATCATGTTCACATGGGGACTTATTTCAGCAGCGATGATGTTCGCCCATACGGAAAAAACATTTATCATTTTGCGTTTTTTCTTGGGTGCTTCGGAAGCAGGATTCATGCCGGGCGTTATGTTATATCTAACATTTTGGTTCCCTCTTAATATACGAGCAAAAGTTGCGGGTTATTTTTGGTTTGGTCCACCGATTGCATTTATTCTTGGTGGCCCTATTTCTGGTGGGTTATTAACCATCCATGATTTATGGGGACTGCATAACTGGCAACTCATGTTTTTAGTCGAAGGATTATTAGCTGCGTTAGTTGGGGTAGTCGCATTTTTCTACCTGGATGATAAGCCGTCCGACAAACGTTGCACTTTCCTCACACCACAAGAAAAAGTAGCTCTCAGTCGCATAATGGAAATGGAGGAAAAAACAAAAATAAGTCACAGCCCTCAGGGTATATTAAAGGCACTTTGCGATCCTCGCGTACTTTATTTATGTCTGATTTGTTTTACGATTCAAGTTGGCTCATACGGCATTGCCTTTTTTCTGCCATCACAAGTAGCAGCATTATCAGGGCAGGGAATTGGCTTTATTGTCGGTGTTTTATCCGGTATTCCATGGTTATGTGCCCTATTTGCGGCATGGTACATTCCTCATCTTTCAACAAAATTGAAAGAACGGCGTTGGATTAGCACTATTACTTTACTACTCGGAGGCTTTGGTGTTGCTTTATCAGGAATGCTTGCGGGAACGCCAATCCTGGCTTTTATCGCATTATGTATTGGATGTGCAGGTTTATTAGCCGTTCAACCTATTTACTGGACTTTCCCAACAAGCTATCTCGGTGGAGCAGCAGCCGCCTCAGGAATAGCTTTGATCAACTCACTTGGAAATCTCGGTGGATTCGTTGCTCCTAACATCCGGGTTTGGGCTGAAAATGTATTTGATTCAAATGTTGCAGGATTGTATTTACTTGGAGGTATAGCAATCATTGGTGCTCTCATGCTTGCGGGAATTTTCCAGATTGGCATCAGGGGCGATCTGGATTCATCAGATACAAAAATCAATAAGACATCACTTACGAATGCAAACGCATCAGCAACAAAATAACTAAATAAACAACACATTGCCCGATAAGTCATCGCTTATCGGGCATTTTTCATGGCGATTAAAACGTTTCCCAGTTATCCCCGCTATCAGCGACGGCAATTTTGCGCGACACAACCGGCAACGCTGCGTTTACCACTGGCAAAGCTTCATACTGACGCTGTTGCGTTTGCTGTATACGGAACACCGCTACGGCTTCGGTCAGACGGCTGGCCTGCTCTTCCAGCGCGGCGGCAGCGGCAGCAGACTCTTCCACTAACGCGGCGTTCTGTTGCGTTACCCTATCCATTTCGACAACCGCTAAACCAACCTGATCAATGCCACGGCTTTGCTCATCAGAGGCTGAAGCGATTTCTCCCATAATGTCAGTAACGCGTGTTACGGCGCTGACAATCTCTGTCATGGTTTCCCCGGCACTTTCGACCTGCGTAGATCCGACATCCACTTTACTTACGGAGTCTTCAATCAAGCTTTTAATTTCACGGGCCGCCTGGGCGCTACGCTGCGCCAGGTTACGCACTTCCCCCGCAACTACCGCAAAACCACGCCCTTGCTCGCCCGCGCGCGCCGCTTCAACCGCCGCGTTCAAAGCCAGAATATTGGTCTGGAAGGCAATACCATCGATAACGCTGATAATATCGGCAATCTTCTGCGAACTGGTGGAGATATCGCGCATCGTCTGCACCACGTTATCCACTACCTTGCCACCACGTTGCGCGGTTTCAGAAGCACTTAACGCCAGATGACTGGCCTGACGCGCGTTCTCGGCGTTCTGTTTCACCGTTGCAGTCAGTTGCTCCATGCTGGCCGCCGTCTCTTCCAGTGAAGCCGCTTGCTGCTCAGTACGCGATGAGAGATCGTTATTGCCCGTGGCAATTTCGCTGACACCGCTATAAATGGCATTAGCACCGTTACGTACATCTCCGACAGTACGCATCAGTTCACTTTGCATATGGCGCAAACTCTGAGCCAGTTGTCCTACTTCGTTAGAACCATCCACCTCAATGGGTTTTACCAAATCCCCGCCAGCAATATGACAAATGCTTTCGATCAGGCGATTCATTGGTGCTACCAGCGAGGCTTTAATACCAAACCAGACGGACACAATGACGGCTAACACGACGATCAACACGCCCACCAGCACCCACATCGCCTGGTTGTAGGAAGCATTATTATCGCTGACGGCAATATCGTAGAGACGATCGTTTTGCTCCATATAAGCCATATACAGCTTCTCGAAACCGTCCTGATATCCCTGAGTTGGCTGATCAAAGAACTCATTGATTTTGCCTGCGCCTAACAGCTGGATCAGCTCCGCCAGCGCATTGTGGTAAATATCGTAATTACGTTTGATTTCCGCCGCTGCGGCTGTGCTCTGACGCGGGTCACGCGGCAACGCTTCGTAGTCCGCCCAGTTTTTTTCCGCTTGCTTCAGCGAAATACTGGCACTCTGCATCAGCTCGGCGACGGTTGAACCGCTGCCAATATTGTTCTGATCCATCATGTAGCGGATACCCGCGCGGTTGAGAGTGTTACGTGTCTGCAACAACGCGACCCAGCTGCCATTCAGCGTGGATTGCTGCTGACGAATGGTTTGTAAAACGGAGAAATTTTCTTTGTCATTTTTTAAGGCATTAAAGAACAAACCGCCTGATGTCAGTTGTAAAAGGCCAAAAACGGCCAAAACCAGCAATAAGCTGGTCACGATCTTAATACGTTTAAACATGGTTTCTCTTCCCTCCAGACCTGATACTCAGGTTGTCGGCCTGGTGGTAGAAAACTTTATGATCTGGAGCGGTGTTGAGCGTTTTTTTGTCGCTGCGTACTTACATTTTTTATGAGGGTCACACTCTGGAGCAATTTTTATGGTACAAAGTACCAGTTTTTACTGAATCAGTGATACTCCCATGGCTTATAGCATCGATATCATCTCCTGCATTACCGAACGGTTTATGGCGTTAACCGCCACTGAAAAGCGTATCGCACAATTTATTCTTGATGACGTCTCCGCAGCCGTGGAACTGCCAATTGCTGAGCTGGCGCGGTTAACACAAACCAGCCAGGCGTCGGTGACACGTTTTGCCCGTGCTCTGGGGTGTAAAGATGTCCGCGAGCTGAAAGTCAAACTGGCGCAGTCACTGGCTATCGGGCAGCGGTTTATTCTCGATGTACCGGATCTTGACGGTGTTCAGGGGATCTACGAATCAATTATCAGCGTGCTGGAAACGCATCGTCGCTCGTTGGATATGAACGCCATCAGCCAGGCGGTCAGTTGGTTAAGCCAGGCGCGGCAAATTCTTGCATTGGGAACGGGCGGCGGTTCTACCATCTGCTCGCAGGAGATCCAGTACCGTCTGTTCCGCCTGGGATTGCCAGTGGTCAGTCAGAACGACTCACTCATGATGAGAATGATGTGCTCTGCGGTTATGCCGCAGGATGTGGTGATTGTACTGTCGCTGGGCGGTTATACACCGGAAATCATCGAAAGTGCCGCAATCGCCCGTCAGTATGGCGCGCGTGTTATTGCCATTACGCCAGCACAAACACCGCTGGCAGAACAGGTGGATCTGGTATTGCCGTTGCTGGTTCAGGAAAGTGATTACATTTTTAAGCCCACCCCTTCCCGTTACGCCATGCTCGCGATGATCGATGTGCTGGCAACAGAGCTGGCTATGGCAAATAAAGCGCAGGCGAAAGATCGCCTGCGGCGGATAAAACTGGCACTAGACAGCCACCGGGGTGGCGCTAACCGCCAGCCACTTGGCGATTAGCACTATTGGTTATGCCTCTTCAGGTTTGGTGATCACGACCCTCTGGTTTTCACGCTCATTGGTGATAATAGCCAGAGCTTCTTCCCGGCTGATCTCGCTTGCTGGCGTTACCAGCGTCACCAGTACGCCAGCGACCAGGCTTCCCAGCACTGACGGAATACACGGGTTACCCCAGTAAGCCAGCCAGTCGGCATTCATCAGCACCACAATTGACATCACCATACCGCTCACTAACGCCGCCAGCGCGCCCTGCCAGTTAAAACGTAGCCAGAAGCGACCGAGAATCGAGCAGATAAACAGCCCGGACATCAGCATCGAAATCATTTTGGTAATGTAGCTGATGATGTCATTAGAGGTCAGAGCAAAGACCAGCGCCAGGCCAATAACAAAGGTCAGCATCCAGCGTGAGTAAGTGATTGCCTTGTTCTCCGGCGGCATTCTGCCGGTAACCATGGTGTAGACGTCGCGCATCATAATCGCCACCGCAGCGATGGCATCAGAGCTGGCGGAAGACATGGTGGCTGAAAGCCCGGCAATCAGTACCACCAGGCCAAGCAATGGCGGCAGAAAACTGGTGGCGAACAAGAAGGCATAGTTACTGTTTTCCAGATTCGGGTTCATGGTGAACGCCGCCATGCCGATAATGGCAGGCAGAATCGAGAAGAACAGATACAACACGCCAGTAATAACAAACGAACGGCGTACAGAGGGAACATCTTTACCCGAGTAAATACGCTGGCGATAAGACGGTGTGGCCAGCACACCTACGCCAATAACCAGCGCCAGCGAAAGCGCAGGTAACACGCCCATTTTATCAATCGCAAACAGGCTCATCGCTTTTGGGTCCATCGCCTGTTCAATCGCACTCCAGCCGCCTACGTGAACAACGGCAAGAATAGCCATCAAAATAAAACCAAAGAACAAAATTAAGGCCTGAATGGTGTCTGTCCACACTACCGCCGAATAACCGCCGATAATAACGTAAATCGCAAAAGCTAAGGCGATAATTAATTTTGCTACAGTAAGATCAATACCTGTTGCCCAGGCAAGATACATACTGCCACCTAAAATATGCGCGCCCAGCCAGCCAATAGAGGCAATAAATATCATCAGACCGACAATATTTTTAATTAAATGACTCCCGCCAGTATAATAAGAGAGTTCTTCACTCATGGTCATAAAACGTAATTTACGTACTGGAGCAAACAGCCACGCCACCAGCAATATACCTACGGCCCCACCGACGCCATAAAGCATTCCGGCCCAGCCATTACTGTAGCCAAAGCCCACTGCGCCCATACTGGAACCCGTGCCGACCATCGTGGCAACGGTTGAGCCCAGCGTCAGAAACAGCGGCAGCGAACGCCCGCCCAGCAGAAAATCTTCTCCGCTTTTCTGATTACGAGAAACAAACCAACCAAGCCAAATCATGGCGATGGCATAAATAATAAAGCCGACTAAAAAGATATGACTGTTCATAATTCACATCCTGCCAGTAGAGAGAAAATAATGTAAGAGTTCCCGGAGTGCTGAATGTATTCAGCACTCAATTGTGGTCTGTTTTTTTAATTCTTAAATTTATTAGCGGGTCGCGTTATAACAGGTCACATCGACTTCGACTTTACAATCGACAACCAGATCAGCCACACAACAAATACGTGCAGGCGGATTTTCGCCAAAAAATTCTCTGAATACTTTATTAAAGGACTGGAAATAGCGGGCGTCAGTCAGGATCACTTTCACGTGAACCACATCCGCCAGGCTATAACCGGCTTCGGTCATGATGTCGACACAGTTTTGGATCGCCAGTCGTGACTGTTCAACGATACCGCCTTCTACCACTTCACCGTTTTTCATGGGTGTTTGCCCGGAGACGTACAGCCAGCCGCCCGCCTCAACCGCCCTGGCAAACGGCAAATGCTGCCCACCAGTGCCTGTTCCACCTTCCGTACCGTAACGTTTAATGCTCATATTCACTCCTTAATGTGAGGTCTGGCGGCGCAGGAAACGTCCCGCACGGCCTGTAATGTGTTTATCGCGACCATAGCTCATAACGCCATTTACCATCACCGCTTCAATGCCCTCTGCCGGGCGTTTGGGATCAGAAAAACTGGCAACATCACGAATGGTTTGCGGATCGAACAACACCAGGTCCGCAAAATAGCCGACTTTCACCAGTCCACGCTGGGGCAGACAAAAACGGCTGGCAGAAAGCCCGGTCATTTTGTGGATAGCCGTGGTCAGCGGGAATAAGCCTTCATCACGACAATAGTGACCCAGCACACGAGGGAAAGCGCCCCATAAACGCGGATGCGGCATGGGATCATTAGGCAGGCCGTCAGAGCCAATCATACTGACCGGATAACTCAACACTCGGCGGACGTCGCGCTCGTCCATGTTGTAGTAGATAGCCCCGGCAGGCATTAGCAGCTTCGCGGCCTCTAGCATACTCATCTGCCAGTCGGTGGCGATTTGCGCCAGTGTTTTCCCGGCCTGCTGCGGATGTGTTTGTGACCAGGTGATCACAATATCGAATTCGTCGGTGACTTGTTTGAGATCCAGCGTTGAAGAGCTGGCTGAGTAAGGGTAGACATCGCAGCCAATTTCCTGGTGTTGACGCATTTGGTCAAAAAAAGCCAACGTTTCTTTTGTCCGCCCCCAGTTTTTCGCCCCGGCGCATTTATGGTGGGAAACCACAACAGGCACTTTGCCATGACGCCCAATACGAAACGCCTCATCCAGCGCATCCAGAATCGGTTCGAATTCAGAACGCAGATGAGTGGTATAAACCCCCTTCTCACCGGCTAATTCTTCCGCCAGCGCCATTACCTCTTCGGTAGTCGCCTGAAATGCCGTGGCATAAGCCAGTCCGGAACTTAACCCCAGCGCTCCCTGACTCAACGCCAGACGTAAGTCGGCACGCATAGCGGCAATTTCATCCGCCGTCGCCGGGCGAAACAGGTCGTCCATATGATTATTACGCAGCGCCGTATGACCAATCAGCGTGCCTACGTTCAGTGACGGTCTGGCTGCTTCCACTGCCTGGGCATAGCTTTCAACGGTGGGATAAATAAAGTGCTCCGCTTCCCCCAACAGATTCATCGGGTCAGGGACTTCGCCTTTCATTTTCGCCGACGCTGCACTGATCCCGCAGTTGCCGACAATCACGGTGGTGATCCCCTGGCTGATTTTTGGCAGATATTCCGGGATGCGAATAACGTTGATATCGTCATGGGTATGAACGTCGATAAACCCTGGTGCCAGCACCCGTCCTTCACCGTCAATGACCTGCTGCGCCGTAACGTTAAGCGCAGGGGCTATATCGACAATCCGATCACCTGTTATTGCCACGTCACCGCGAAATTCAGGGCCGCCGCTGCCGTCGATAACCGTCACATTTTTGAATAACCAGTCAACCTGCATGTTCGTCACTCCATTTCTGCAATGGTGATAAGTTAACCATTTACAAGGATGAAAAACAGTGGAAAACTACGCAAAACCCAGATGATTTTCTGATACTTTTATTCACAAATCATAAGATAAATAAACTAAATACCTATATTTCATTTAGTTACAAATGATACTCGCATCCGATACGGTGAAAAACTCAAAAGGTAAATGTTATGAAATACCACTCAGAACCTCTGGTTCCCCATAAATCTGCTCTGATGCAAATGCCCGCAAATATCCTTGCCGAAGATGTTTGTTTACCTGCCGCGATCATTAAAAAGCAGGCTCTGGAGAACAACATTATGTGGATGCAACGCTATGCTGACGCGCGCGGCGTTTCGCTGGCACCGCACGGTAAAACCACCATGACGCCGTGGATTTTTCAGGCGCAGCAGGCGGCTGGTGCCTGGGCAATTGGTGTCGGTAGCGCGTGGCAGGCTGGTGCGGCAATGGCGAGCGGTATTCAGCGTGTGCTGATGGTTAACCAGTTGGTCGGCAAGGCGAATATGCAGTTGATTGCCCAGTTGCAACGGCATTACCCGAAAGTCGATTTTATCTGCTGTATCGACAGCATTGAGAACGCCCGCGCTTTGTCTGTCTTTTTTGCCAGCCAGCAACAGACGCTGAACGTGATGATTGAGCTGGGGGTTCCCGGCGGGCGCTGTGGTTGCCGCTCAACGGATGCCGCACTGGCACTGGCTAAACAAGCGGTCCAATTACCAGGGCTACGTCTGCGCGGGCTGGAGTTATATGAAGGTGTTTTACACGGTGACGATCCACAACCGCAGGTAGAAGCGCTGCTGCGCGATGCCGCACAACTGGCTTGTGATATGGCAAGTCTGGTTGATGGCGAGTTTATTCTCACCGGAGCAGGCACGGTCTGGTATGACGTAGTGTGCAATATCTGGCTGGCGGCAGAAAAGCCTGATAACTGCCGGATCGTCATTCGCCCAGGCTGCTACATCACCCATGACGCAGGGATCTACGACATCGCGCAACAGCAATTGATCGCCCGTGATCCAGTGGCTTGCGATCTGGCAGGCGATCTCACATCTGCACTGGAACTGGTCGCCATGGTGCAATCGGTGCCGGAGGCCGATCGTGCAGTGGTTAATTTTGGTAAGCGTGATTGTGCCTTCGACGCCGGACTGCCACAACCGGTCGCCCACTACCGCAACGGCAAGCCAATGGCGTTTGATCCTGAGGCTATTCGCAGTGTCGGCATTATGGATCAGCACTGCATGTTGCAATTGTCAGCTAATAGCGACGTGCAGGTGGGGGATATTCTGGTGTTTGGCACTTCCCATCCGTGCCTGACCTTCGACAAATGGAAAACGTTATTATTGACTGATGACGACTACAACGTACTGGCAGAGCTGGATACGTTGTTTTGATAGCGCAGATGGCGGGATCCTTCCCGCCATTAATTGTATGTATATCCTTTAGTATCTATCAGCTGCTTAAGGATCGAATATCGTCATAGAGTGATTGGCTGATCTCTACACCCTGTTGCTCACTGCGCAATCGTGCCTGGTAGCGACGTTCTCCTGGCAGGCGCGCGCCCTGTGCCTGCATCTGACTAAACAGTGTTTCCGCCCTTGCCAGATGCCTCCCGGCATCCTCACCAAGAAAACGCTGCGGATCGAGTGCCAGGATCAACTCTCCACCATATGGCAAACCACCTGCACCATTATCCCACGCAAGAGACTCAGCACTGGTCATATCGCCAATCAGTGGCCCCGCAATCAACTCCACCATCGCTGCCAGTGCCGAACCTTTATGACCGCCGAAGGTTAACATTGCTCCGTCCAGCACAGCTTGTGGATCGGTGGTGGCATTGCCATTGCTGTCGATCCCCCAACCTTCAGGAAGTGATTTCCCGGCTCGCTGATGTAACTGAATCTCCCCGCGTGCCGCCGCACTGGTCGCCATATCAAAAATAAATGGCGGCTGCTTGTCGCGCGGCCAACCAAACGCGACTGGGTTAGTACCAAAAAGAGGTTTGCGCCCCCCTTTCGGCGCAACCCAGGCATGGCTTGGCGTGGTCGCCAGCGCCACCAGTCCGGCTTCAGTCAGCGGTTCAACATCCGCAAATAAGGCGGAGTAGTGAACACAATGATTAATCGCCAGTGCTGCAATCCCGCACTGACGCGTTTTCTCGATCAGTAACGGTAGTGCCTGCTGATAAGCCAACAGCGAATAGCCACCTTTGGCATCGGCCTTAACGATTGCCGGAGCCTGAGATTCCACTGTCGGCAGAGCATCGGCAGAGACTTTCCCTTTTCGCAGCGTGTCAACAATCCCCAGCAGTCGCCATAAACCGTGCGAGGCACAACCGTCGCGCTCCCCGGCGGTAACGTTTTTCGCAATCACCACCGCATGTTGCTCACTAAATCCGTTACTGATGAGCGCATGATAGGCTAGTGCGTAAGCCTCTGATAACGAGAGGATTACTCTATCCATTTTCTACTCCTTTATTCTTCTTCATCCCCGTTAAAGTTCGCCCGAGGAAGGCAGGTGTATGCGCCCCAGTAATAAATTCCCAACGACATCAGCGCGACGACGATAGTATCCCACGGGTGACCTATAATGCCGCTACCGCCAAAACTACCCAACCAGGAAAACAGCATAATCAGGGCATAGAAGGCAATAAGCCACAATGAAGATTTAATCTGCTGCGCCAGGCTGACATGCTGAACAGGCACTTTCGACTTACAAACCACGTAAACCACAAACATTACGATTTGTAGCCCCAGTAGCCAGGAAAGCGTTCCCCAACCAGACCAAAAAACAATCAGCGCGGAAATCATAAAAGAGAGTGGGCCGAGCACCGCAAAACCACGAACGCGGAACGGGCGCGGCATATCTGGTGCATTACGACGCAGCCCGGCAGCTGTAACCGGCGCGATGGCGTAGCTCAGTACCAGAGCCGCAGAAACCACGCTAATCAATTGCTCCCACGACGGGAACGGCAGCGTCCAGAAGATAGATAAACCAAACGTCAGCCACAGTGCCGGACGTGGAATACCTGACTCCTTATCGATATGAGTAAAGGTTTTAAAGAATGTCCCCGCCTTCGCCCAGCCATAGATCACGCGCGGTGTCGCATTCATGTAAATATTGCCAGTGCCGCTGGGAGACACAATAGCATCACATACCACCATAAATGCCAGCCAGCCCATCCCAAGGGTAATGGCGATATCACGATACGGCAGCGAATAGTTCTTACTGATCTCCGCCCAACCCCCACTTAGCGATTCAGTAGGAATGCTGCCCAAAAAGGCTATCTGCAGCAGAACGTAGATGATGGTCGAGAGAATTACCGAGAGGATCAGCGCAAATGGGATGGTACGTTGCGGATTTTGCGCCTCGCTGGCAACGGAGATAATCGGTGTCAGCCCAAGGTAAGCGAAGATAATCCCACCCGCGCTAATTGCCGCTTCCACTCCTGACATACCAAATGGAGCCATACCCTGTATATGCAGATTCTCCGGTTTGAAGAAGGCAAATAACGTTATTACCACCAGCAACGGCACCAGAAACTTCAGCACACTAATAAAATTGTTCGAGCGGGCGAACGTTTTGACACTGTAGTAGTTCAGGGCAAAAAAGAAGCACAACAGTAAGAACTGCACCACCCAGCCTAACAGCGTCGGGTCACTGCTCCCCGTCTGCGTCAGCGCCGGAAACCAGGCGGCAGCATATTGCCGTGCGGCTACAATCTCAATGGAGATCAGGCTGGAGAAGGCAATCAGGGTAATAAAGCCCAGCAGATAGCCCATCAATTCGCCGTGCGAAAATACCGGGTAACGAATAATACCGCCCGCGCGGGGAAGCGCCGCCCCCAGTTCGCAGTAAATAATCCCCAGTAGCAGCACCGCAAAACCGCCAATAACCCAGGAAGCAATCCCGGCTGGGCCAGCGATCGATGCGACATGGCTGGCAGCAAACAGCCAGCCAGAACCAAAAATCGCCCCCAGACCAATAAAGGTCAAGTCGGTAAGCGTTAACTGCTTTTTAAACTTCCCCGACTCAACAACGACGGTTTGCGTGCTTTGGGTAGAAGGAATTGTCATAGTGATGCCCTTCAATGAGTCAACAAGGAGGAAATGGCTTCCCGGGTCCACTGGCCGTTAACCAGGCGCAGCAGGGTTAATGGATTACTATCCTGCAACGCAGGCGGTAATAGCGCAGCGGGTGCATTTTGCAGGCATACCGGGCGCAGAAAACGAGTAATGGACAGCGTGCCTACGGACGTGCCGCGCGCGTCGGTGGTTGCCGGGAACGGACCACCGTGTACCATGGCATCGCAAACCTCGACGCCGGTGGGATAGCCATTGAACAATACGCGTCCGGCTTTATCAGCCAACAACGGCAATAAACGACCAGCCAGTTGCCGGTCATCCTCATCCGCCTGAAGTGTGGCAGTAAGTTGCCCTTGCAGAGCGTTAATCACCTGCAACAACTCCGCTTCATCAGCGGCTTCAACCACAATCGCGAGCGGCCCGAACACTTCCTCCTGCAACAGAGGATCTTTTTCAAGTACGCTTGCCACCTGAGCCTGATAGAGACGAGCTTCTGCACGTCCGGTCTGATGATTATCGTCCCCCGCCAAACACTGAATTGTCGGATGTCCTGCCAGTTTCTCTACGCTGTGGCGATAGTGCTCAAGCGTGGAGGCGTTCAGCATGAGTTGCGGTGAAGCGGCATTCACTTTCTCAACCAGTTGCTGCAAAAAGTCCGCGTTTTTCTCCCCCTTCAGCAACACAATCAGGCCTGGTTTAGTGCAGAACTGTCCACATCCCAGCGTGAACGATGCGACTAAATCGCGGGCCAGCGTATCGGCACGTACTGATAGCGCCTGCGGCAGAATGAAAAAGGGATTGAGAGCCGACATTTCGGCAAAAACCGGTATCGGCTGTGGACGCTGTTGGGCCAAACGAAAGAGTGCCATGCCACCACGTAATGAGCCGGTAAAACCCACCGCCTGAATTGCGGGATGTTTCACCAGTTCAGCACCGATATCAGTACCGAAAATCATATTGAATACGCCTGCGGGCATGGCGCATTTAGTCACGGCACGAGCGATCGCTGACGCGATAATTTCTGCCGTTGCCATATGCCCAGGATGCGCTTTCACAACTACCGGGCATCCTGCAGCCAGTGCCGCTGCTGTATCACCACCGGCGGTAGAAAAAGCGAGTGGAAAGTTGCTGGCACCAAATACCGCCACCGGCCCGAGAGCCGTTTTATACTGGCGCAAATCCGGTCGAGGCAAAGGCTGACGCTCCGGCAACGCAGTATCAATTCTTACCTCAAACAGATCGCCCCGACGTAATAACCCGGCAAACATGCGCATCTGCCCGCTGGTTCTTGCCCGCTCTCCCTGTAAACGCGCCAGGGGTAACGCCGTCTCCTGATGTGCCGTAGCGAACAGTTCGTCGCCTGCCGCATCAAGTTCATCGGCGATGGTTTCTAAAAAATCGGCACGTTGCCCGGCACTGGTCTGTGAATAGCGCACAAAAGCCTGCTGCGCCGCAATAGCCGCCTGCGCGGCCTCCTCCACGGAGGCCGGGTAAAAACGTTGCCCGGTAGGTTCGCCATCCTGCGCTCGCAGGCTGACCAGCGACGGTTCACCGCTGGCAACACGTTGCCCGGCGATGAACTGTTGCCCGGTGAAAGGGAAAGTTTCAGTCATAGTCTCTCCCCACCTCAAAGGCCCACGTCCGGCAGCGCAGGGCGAGTCGCCAGCGCTTTCTCAACTATCGCCACAACCTGGGCACGCGTTTCACCTTCCAGCGCCAGACGCGGCGGGCGAGTAACCTCACTGCCACGCCCCAACAGGGCTTCGCACAGCTTGATACACTGCACCAGGTCAGGGCGCGCATCGAGATGCAGCAGTGGCATAAACCAGCGATAGAGCGCCATAGCCTCGTCAAAACGCTGTTGTTTTGCCAAACGGAACAACGTCTCACCTTCGCGTGGGAAGGCGTTTGACATCCCGGAAATCCAGCCTTCAGCGCCCACCGCAATGCTCTCAACCACGACATCGTCCAGCCCTGCAAACAGCACAAAGCGATCTCCTACCGCATTGCGAAGATCGATAAAACGACGAGTATCACCAGAGGAATCTTTAAAGCAGACAATATTTTCGCAATCAGCGAGTGTTTCCAGGATATCAGGGGTGACATCGTTTTTATAAATCGGTGGGTTGTTATAGACCATGATCGGCAGGTCGGTCGCCATTGCCACACTGCGGAAGTGCGCTGCAGTTTCATGAGGCTTAGACGAGTAAACCAAAGCAGGCATCACCATAACGCCATCAACACCGACCTTCTCGGCCTCTTTTGCCATCGTCCGGGCAAAGGCGGTGGTGAACTCAGCAACCCCGGCAATCACCGGAATTTTTCCGCCAGCAGCATCTTTCGCGACTTCGATGATTTGCAGTTTTTCCTGAGTGGTAAGTGACGTGTTTTCTCCTACGCTACCGCACACTACCAGGCCAGAAACCCCGTCTTTAACCAGGTTTTTCATCACCGCATGGGTGGCATCCAAATCAAGTGAGTAATCACTACGGAACTGAGTGCTAACCGCCGGAAAAACGCCACTCCAGTTAATCGCTTTATTGCTCATCTTTGGTTTCCTTATTGTCAACCTGTTGCGTTAATGTGAATTAAAAGTGAATCCTCATTAACAGATTGACCTCTCCTTGCGCTGGCGGCTTGTCGATTTTCTTTCCCCAGGATGACGAAATTAGCACAATGCCCGGTTGCGATTTGTCGTGCTACCCGACCAACGTCATCCGAAAATCACGCGGTGTTGAGCCTGTCATCGCCTTAAATTGACGGCTGAACGCACTGTGGTCGGTATAACCACACTGCAAAGCGATATCGGTAATCGGCGTATTTCCTGCAAGCAACTCAGTGGCCTTTTCCAGTCGAACTTTGTGGATCATCTGGCGAGGAGTCAGGTGAAAAATCCGCTTACAGTAGCGTTCAATTTGCGCCACAGACATTCCGCTCATTTCAGTCAACTCTTCCATAGAGATCGCGCGGTGGTAGTGATTGCGAATGTGCTCATCGATGATCGCCAGACGTTGCCAGGCAGGATGACGCGCATGTGCTTTCTGGAGATCATGTGAGATCCCCGCCATTCCAATCACACGCCCCTGCATATCGCGCAGTGCCAGTTTCTGCGTCAGGCACCAGCCGCGTTCGCGCCCGTTATAGAGATGCATCTCCAGTTGATCACGTAACGCAACCCCTTCGCGTAGCACACGCAGATCCTGTTCGGTATATCCTCGTCCCAGTGCAGAAGGGAAAACATCTGCCGATGTCTTCCCCAGTAGCGATGTCACGTTTTTAAACCCGCAGCGTCGCGCCAACGTCATATTGACTAACAGATAACGGGCCTGCACATCCTTAATAAAAAACACCACATTAGGAATGGCGTTAAGAAGTGGCGCAATCAGTGCCAGTGCATTTAACAATGCCTGAATATTTTGTGGACGCTGCCGCGCCAGCCCCTCGCAAATTTGACTAAGTTCATCAACGGCCAGCGCAGTTTCTTCACAAGGGGAAAACTCAATAGTCTGATGACATATGCTGGACATAGCTGTTCCTCATAGCGATTGAGGATGAATGTTTATTAACCTTTAGTTAACATGACAAGTACTGAAAGCGCATTTTGCGATCCTTCCGTGTATTTCCACTTTCCGTTGCTCTCACTACTGACGAACGCTTGTTCTTGGTCTAACACATCACTAACAAGATGATTAATATTAAAAAAGTATGACCGCTCCTGGTGTCGCGAAATAATTCACTGTGCTGATTTCGTCATTTCCCTTGCAGAAACCCTTCAAGCGATAAAGTTGCAATTACGCCAGCATTTAGAAACATTTCGTTAACCACATGGAGCCAAAGCATGCATGTTCCTCACCAAATCACTGAACTCAGGGCTATCGACTCCCATACCGGAGGCGAGCCGACCCGGTTGATTATTGATGGCTTTCCCGATCTCGGTAGCGGCAGCATGGCCGAACGGCGCGAACGTTTTGCCCGGGAATTTGACAGTTGGCGCAAAGCCATAATTCTTGAGCCACGCGGTAACGACGTGCTGGTCGGCGCGCTACTGTGTGAGCCGGTTTCCCCTCATGCCACGGCAGGTGTCATCTTTTTCAATAATGCTGGATACCTGAATATGTGTGGGCACGGCACTATCGGGCTTGTTGCTTCACTGGCCTGGTTAGATCGTATTAAACCAGGCGTTCATCGCATTGAAACCCCTGTTGGAGATGTAAACGCCACATTGCATGACGATGGCAGTGTGTCAGTTGAAAACGTTCCGGCCTGGCGCTGGCAAAAACAGGTAAGTGTGGAAACGGCGGTGGGTACAGTTACAGGTGATATCGCCTGGGGTGGCAACTGGTTTTTTCTTATTAATGATCATCCATTTGATATTGTGCCGGAACAAATCCCGCAGTTAACTGAATACGCCTGGGCGGTACGGGAAGGACTCGATAATGCGGGTATCGTCGGTGAAAATGGTGGCATTATCGATCATATCGAACTTTTTGCCGATGACGATCAGGCGGATAGCCGTAGCTTCGTCCTTTGCCCTGGCAAAGCGTGGGATCGTTCTCCCTGTGGCACAGGTACCAGCGCCAAGTTGGCCTGTCTGGCAGAGGACGGAAAACTCGCCCCCGGCGATATCTGGCGCCAGGCTAGTATTATTGGTAGCCAGTTTACGGCTCACTATGCCTGCCATGGCGAGAAGATTATCCCCACCATTCGTGGAGAAGCCTGGGTATGCGGCGACAATCGCCTGCTCCTTAATCCGGACGATCCCTTCTGCTGGGGGATTAGCCTGTGAACAGCACGGAGGTCATTGTCATCGGCGCAGGCATCATCGGGGCCGCCTGCGCATGGCAACTGGCAAAACGTGGGGTGAGAGTCACGTTAATTGACGACGGCCGAGCCGGAGCTACAGCTGCAGGAATGGGGCATCTGGTCTGTATGGATGATGATCCCGCAGAACTGACGCTCTCTGCCTGGTCGCTGGAATTGTGGCGCACGTTGACGCCTCAGTTACCACAAAGCTGTGCCTGGCGCGGCTGTGGCACATTGTGGCTGGCGGAAACACCAGAAGAACTGGAAATTGCCCGAGAGAAGCAGCGACGTCTGGCATCGCAGAAAGTAAACAGCGAAATGCAAAGCACCGCACAATTGGCCGAGCGAGAAGTTATGCTACGCCCGGGGCTATCCGGCGGGTTATGGGTGCCGGGCGATGGCATCGTCTATGCCCCAAACGTTGCCCGTTGGTTTATTGCCAATGCGGGCGATAAGCTGACACATCTGGTTGATCCCGCCATTCGTCTGGAAGAACCAACAGTGACATTACAGAGCGGTCGCCAGGTACGCGCCGACGCGATCGTCATCGCCAGTGGTCTGGGAGCCAATACGTTACTGGAGGAGCCATGGCTGCGCGCGAAGAAAGGCCAACTGGCGATTACTGATCGCTATGGTCCACTGGTCAATCACCAACTGGTTGAACTTGGCTACGGCGCCAGTGCTCACGGCGGCGGCACGTCAGTGGCCTTTAATGTGCAGCCTCGTCCCACCGGCCAACTGCTGGTTGGCTCTTCGCGTCAGTTCGATAACCAGGATCGCGAACTGGACCTTCCACTCCTGTCCGCGATGCTGTCCAGAGCGCAACACTTTCTGCCGTCTCTGGCAACGCTCAATATTATTCGTTGCTGGAGCGGTTTTCGCGCCGCCTCGCAGGATGGTAATCCCCTTCTCGGCCCGCATCCTTCCCGTGCTGGCGTCTGGCTGGCTCTTGGTCATGAAGGGCTTGGCGTGACCACTGCCCCCGCCAGCGCGTCGCTGTTAGCCGCACAGTTGCTGGGTGAACGCAGCCTCGTATCTCCTGCCCCCTGGCTACCCGCCAGACTTATCTCCCTGGAGGCCAGCGCATGAGTGGCACCATTCGAATTTTTATTGCCGGACAGCCCTGGTTTGTCCCGACGGGTATTAGCGTAGCGGCGGCACTGGCCTTAACTGATAACCCCATTACGCGCCTTTCGGTGAGCGGGCAACCACGTACGCCCTTCTGCGGCATGGGCGTTTGCCAGGAGTGTCGGGTGAGCGTTAATGGTCGTCGGGTACCAGGTTGTCAGACCCTTTGCCAGCCAGACATGCAGATTGAAAGGAGCGGATATGCAGACCTTACAGTGTGACATTTTAATTCTCGGTGCAGGCCCGGCGGGGCTATCAGCTGCTCTGGCCGCAGCAAAGTGCGATAAGCAGGTCATCATTCTTGATGATAATCCGCGTCCTGGCGGTCAAATCTGGCGCGATGGCCCACAAAGTCAGCTTCCTCCACTGGCCCGCCATTACCGCGATGCCGTTGCCAACGAATCGCGGATTCGTGTGCTCAACGGAGCGAGGTTAATCGCCCGCCGTAGCGAAAATTGTGTACTGTTCGAAACTGCAGAAGACTACGGCACAGTAAGCTGGAATAAGCTGATTCTCTGCTGCGGTGCTCGTGAACTTGCATTACCGTTTCCAGGCTGGACACTGCCCGGTGTCAGTGGCGCGGGTGGGTTACAGGCACAAGTGAAACAGGGGCTGCACATGGCGAATCAAAAAGTGGTTATTGCCGGAAGCGGGCCACTATTACTGGCCGTTGCTGACACCGTTCGCCGTGCCGGAGGCGAAGTGGTGGCGATTGTGGAACAAGCCCCACGCGCAGCGCTATTGCGCTTTGGCCTCGGGCTATGGCGTTGGCCGGGTAAGCTGCGCCAACTGGCGACACTATTTCCTCGTCGTTATCTCAGTGCAAGCCAGGTTATCGCTGCTCACGGCGACGCCACATTGCGTGCTGTCACCCTCCGACACAATGGTAGGGAAATCACACTGCCATGCGACAAATTGGCTATTGGCTATGGTCTGGTGCCTAATCTTGAACCAGGGTTGTTCTTCAATTGTGTCATCAGCAATGATGCCGTGCAGGTGGATGAACTTCAGCGAACCTCGGTTAAAAACATCTATGCAGCCGGTGAATGTACTGGATTTGGTGGCAGTGAACTGGCGCTGATAGAAGGTGAGATAGCCGGACTTTGTGCGGCCGATCGCGCCCATGAAACCAGGTTTCTGCAACAAAAACGTGCCGGGTGGCAGCGCTTCGCCCTTGCACTTCATAAAACCTTTGCCCTGCCCGAAAGTCTCAAGCGCGTTGCGACACCAGAAACGCTGCTTTGCCGCTGCGAAGACATTCGCTGTAGCGATGTAGAGCAAGCACAAAGCTGGCTGCAGGCCAAATTAACGACCCGCTGCGGCATGGGAGCCTGCCAGGGGAGAACCTGCGCCGCTACCGCTCGATGGTTGTACGGCTGGCCATTACCGCAACCGCGAGAACCCCTTTCCCCCTCTCGCAGCGAAACGTTAATTGCCCTGGCGCACCAGCCACCTTCACCACATTAAATCCCTGATAAGGATTTGACGTTAATGGCTTATCCGGTCTGGTAAATCTTACAAATTCAATACATTGCAGAATCTATCCAGGCCAGATAAGCGTGGCGCATCTGGCAATTATTGAGGCGCAAACGAGAAATCTATCCAGGCAAAAAAAAATTCGTGATCTCAATCACATATTCACCTAATGAATAATTCTTGCCCAACCGCTCACCGCCATTCCTGACCGCTTACGTCCCTAATATAACCACTCAGTTATTTACCTTACTTTACGCGCGCGTAACTCTGGCAACATCACTGCAGGATAGCGGTCAATTTACCTCCTCAAACGCAACGCAAACCTAGAACGGCTTCGGCCTATGATTAACAAATTACTCTATGGATTTTGGTTTGCAGGAAGGCAGCCAGTGAGTGAATCCCCGGGAGCTTACAACAGTAAGTGACAGGGGTGAACGAACGCAGCTGCCGCAACTGTAAGCCAAAAGACGACGAGTAAAATGCCAGGTTTTACTATGGATACGAAAAAACTATTCAAGCACATACCCTGGGTGATTCTCGGAATCATCGGTGCATTCTGCCTCGCGGTAGTTGCATTACGTCGGGGGGAGCACGTCAGCGCCCTGTGGATCGTGGTCACCTCTGTGTCGGTGTATCTGGTGGCGTATCGCTACTACAGTCTGTACATCGCCCAGAAGGTGATGAAACTCGACCCCACGCGCGCGACGCCTGCGGTTATTAACAACGACGGTCTGAACTACGTTCCGACCAACCGTTACGTGTTGTTTGGTCACCACTTCGCCGCTATCGCCGGTGCTGGTCCGCTGGTTGGTCCGGTTCTCGCCGCGCAGATGGGCTACCTGCCTGGCACGCTGTGGCTGCTGGCGGGGGTAGTGCTGGCCGGTGCGGTACAGGACTTTATGGTGCTGTTTATCTCCTCTCGCCGTAACGGCGCATCTCTCGGTGAGATGATCAAAGAAGAGATGGGGCCAGTACCGGGGACTATCGCGCTGTTTGGCTGTTTCTTAATCATGATCATCATCCTCGCCGTCCTGGCGCTGATTGTGGTTAAAGCCCTGGCCGAAAGTCCGTGGGGTGTCTTCACCGTTTGCTCAACCGTACCGATTGCGCTGTTTATGGGTATCTACATGCGCTTTATCCGTCCGGGGCGTGTGGGTGAAGTCTCTGTCATTGGTATCGTGCTGCTGGTTGCCTCTATCTACTTCGGTGGCGTGATTGCTCACGATCCGTACTGGGGTCCGGCACTGACCTTTAAAGACACCACCATTACCTTCGCGCTGATTGGCTATGCGTTTGTTTCCGCACTGCTGCCGGTGTGGCTGATCCTCGCACCGCGCGACTATCTGGCAACCTTCCTGAAAATCGGCGTTATCGTCGGCCTGGCGCTGGGTATCGTGGTGCTGAACCCGGAACTGAAAATGCCTGCGATGACCCAGTACATTGACGGTACTGGCCCGCTGTGGAAAGGCGCTCTGTTCCCGTTCCTGTTCATCACCATCGCCTGTGGTGCGGTATCTGGCTTCCACGCGCTGATCTCTTCCGGTACGACGCCGAAACTGCTGGCTAATGAAACCGACGCGCGTTTCATTGGCTACGGCGCAATGCTGATGGAGTCCTTCGTGGCGATTATGGCGCTGGTTGCTGCGTCCATCATCGAACCGGGTCTTTACTTCGCGATGAATACCCCGCCTGCGGGCCTCGGCATCACCATGCCTAACCTGCATGAAATGGGTGGCGAGAACGCGCCGATCATCATGGCGCAACTGAAAGACGTTACCGCACACGCGGCGGCGACCGTCAGCTCCTGGGGCTTCGTGATTTCGCCAGAGCAGATCCTGCAAACCGCGAAAGACATTGGTGAGCCTTCTGTCCTGAACCGTGCAGGTGGTGCGCCGACACTGGCGGTAGGTATCGCTCATGTGTTCCACAAAGTGCTGCCGATGGCTGACATGGGCTTCTGGTATCACTTCGGTATTCTGTTCGAAGCCCTGTTCATCCTGACCGCGCTGGATGCCGGTACCCGTTCTGGCCGTTTTATGCTGCAAGACCTGCTGGGTAACTTCATCCCGTTCCTGAAAAAAACCGACTCTCTGGTTGCCGGTATCATCGGTACTGCGGGCTGTGTGGGTCTGTGGGGCTACCTGCTGTATCAGGGCGTGGTCGATCCGCTGGGCGGCGTTAAGAGCCTGTGGCCGCTGTTCGGTATCTCCAACCAGATGCTGGCAGCCGTAGCGCTGGTACTGGGCACCGTTGTGCTGATTAAGATGAAGCGCACCCAATACATCTGGGTAACTGTTGTTCCGGCTGTATGGCTGCTTATCTGCACCACCTGGGCGCTGGGTCTGAAACTGTTCAGCACCAACCCGCAGATGGAAGGCTTCTTCTACATGGCAAGCCAGTACAAAGAGAAGATTGCTAACGGTACTGACCTGACGGCGCAGCAGATTGCCAACATGAACCACATCGTTGTGAACAACTACACCAACGCAGGCCTGAGTATTCTGTTCCTGATTGTGGTGTACAGCATCATCTTCTACGGTTTCAAAACCTGGCTTGCGGTGCGTAACAGCGACAAACGTACTGACAAAGAAACACCGTACGTTCCAATCCCGGAAGGCGGCGTGAAGATCTCTTCGCACCACTAACCGTGTTTAGCCCCGCTTCGGCGGGGCTTTGTTCTTATCAGAGTGAACTATGTTTGGTAACTTAGGACAGGCAAAAAAATATCTCGGCCAGGCGGCGAAGATGTTGATTGGCATTCCAGACTACGACAACTACGTCGAGCATATGAAGACCAACCATACCGACAAGCCGTACATGAGCTATGAAGAATTCTTCCGCGAACGCCAGAACGCGCGCTACGGCGGCGATGGTAAAGGCGGTATGCGCTGTTGTTAATGGAGAGAGCATGAACCCGATTGCAGTTACCCTACTCACCGGTTTTTTAGGCGCGGGAAAAACCACCCTGCTGCGCCATATTCTTAACGAACAACACGGCTACAAAATTGCCGTGATTGAAAACGAATTCGGCGAAGTCTCCGTTGATGATCAACTGATTGGCGACCGCGCCACGCAGATCAAAACGCTGACCAACGGCTGCATCTGCTGTTCGCGCTCCAACGAGCTGGAGGACGCGCTACTCGACCTGCTGGATAATCTCGACAAGGGCAATATTCAGTTCGATCGTCTGGTCATTGAATGCACCGGCATGGCCGATCCCGGCCCGATTATTCAGACCTTTTTCTCCCATGAGATTTTATGCCAGCGCTACCTGCTGGACGGCGTGATTGCGCTGGTGGATGCGGTACATGCCGATGAGCAGATGAACCAGTTCACCATCGCCCAGTCACAGGTTGGCTACGCCGACCGTATTCTGCTGACCAAAACCGACGTCGCAGGCGAAGCAGAAAAACTGCGTGAACGCCTGGCGCGCATCAACGCCCGCGCACCGGTCTACACCGTCACCCACGGAGACATCGACCTGGGCCTGCTGTTCAACACCAACGGTTTTATGCTGGAAGAAAACGTTGTCAGCACCAAACCACGTTTCCACTTTATCGCGGATAAACAAAACGATATTTCATCGATTGTGGTAGAACTGGATTACCCGGTAGATATCAGCGAAGTTTCCCGCGTGATGGAAAACCTGCTGCTGGAATCGGCGGATAAACTGCTGCGTTACAAAGGAATGCTGTGGATTGACGGCGAACCTAACCGCCTGCTGTTCCAGGGCGTCCAACGCCTCTACAGCGCCGACTGGGACCGCCCGTGGGGCGATGAAAAACCGCATAGCACAATGGTGTTTATCGGGATTCAGCTGCCGGAGGAAGAGATAAGGGCGGCGTTTGCGGGGTTGAGGAAGTAAGGGGTTATTGGCCGGATAAGGCGCATCCGGCCTGATATTTCACTCAAAATAGTCCATATCCAGTTTCGGCACCTTCAACAAACGTGAAGAAACCCCTACTTCGTTTTCGATCATTAAGTGCACCAGGCGTTCCCCATCAACCAGCACCATTCCCTCGACGGATTGAGCAAAGTCACGCGCCTGAGACGTAAATCCAGAAGTGGTAATAAACACCCCACGTTTCGCCTTTTGCCCAGCCAGTGCGCCGTAAAATGCCTGTAATTCTGGCCTGCCTACAGTGTTCTGCCAACGTTTTGCCTGAACATAAACTTTCTCCAGGCCAAGTTTATCAAGCGATATCACACCATCGATGCCACCATCTCCAGTACCGCCAACACGCTGCAAATCATCACGGTGGCCGCCATACCCCAGGCGATGCAAAACATCCAGAACAATGACTTCAAAGCGCGAAGGAGAAACCTGCAATAAGTTTTCCAGAACCTCATCAGCCACCGCATCACGAAGCTCTTTTAGTGCCTGATCTAACCGATCGTCCGGGCTGCTCTTTGCAAGTTCTTCATGATCGGGAGTGTCGGCTTTCGGATCTAAATCGACGGCATCCGGCCGTGACTTGAGTTTGACATTCACAAAATCGAAGGCCAGATGGGTCGTCTCCTGCTCCGTCATTGGCTGGGGATGAGATGCAACCCAGTCAAAACCAGCAGGAGTCAGGCACCATTTGCCACGCGACAAACTTTGCGACAACCCGGCACGTTTTAAACGGTCATGCGCCCAGCCTGCACGATTTTTATAAACAAGTTGTCCGCTGGTAATGACTTTCGCTCGCTGGCTGTCATCCAGTCCTAATGCATCCGCGGCAGCCTCATGAACATCACGCGCGGCTGCACCTTCCGGTTTTGTCGCCAGATAACGCAGAACAGGTTCAATAAATTTGTCATAGGTAGGAACCGTCATAGTACATCCTTGCAGAATCAGGTAGATGTTTTTCGGCTACTATACCACTACCAAAATAGACGAACACGTTAGAAATGAGTCAGTTGCTGTGACTCCGGTCATTGTCCGGAAAGGTACAGAAAGCTAAGATAGGGCGTTATGGGCCTTAAATATTTGGACAGGCCCACACAGCAATGGATTAATAACAATGATGAATAAATCCAACTTCGAATTCCTGAAGGGCGTCAACGACTTCACTTATGCCATCGCCTGTGCGGCGGAAAATAACTACCCGGATGATCCCAACACGACGCTGATTAAAATGCGTATGTTTGGCGAAGCCACAGCGAAACATCTTGGTCTGTTACTCAACATCCCCCCTTGTGAGAATCAACACGATCTCCTGCGCGAACTCGGCAAAATCGCCTTCGTTGATGACAACATCCTCTCTGTATTTCACAAATTACGCCGCATTGGTAACCAGGCGGTGCACGAATATCACAACGATCTCGACGATGCTCAGATGTGCCTGCGACTCGGGTTCCGCCTGGCTGTCTGGTACTACCGTCTGGTCACCAAAGATTATGACTTCCCGGTGCCGGTGTTTGTGTTGCCGGAACGTGGCGAGAACCTCTATCACCAGGAAGTGCTGACGCTAAAACAACAGCTTGAACAGCAGGTGCGAGAAAAAGCGCAGACTCAGGCAGAAGTCGAAGCGCAACAGCAGAAGCTGGTTGCCCTGAACGGCTATATCGCCATTCTGGAAGGCAAACAGCAGGAAACAGAAGCGCAAACCCAGGCTCGCCTTGCGGCACTGGAAGCACAGCTTGCCGAGAAGAACGCGGAACTGGCCAAACAGACTGAACAGGAACGTAAGGCTTACCACAAAGAAATTACCGATCAGGCCATCAAGCGCACACTCAACCTTAGCGAAGAAGAGAGTCGCTTCCTGATTGATGCGCAACTGCGTAAAGCAGGTTGGCAGGCCGACAGCAAAACCCTGCGCTTCTCCAAAGGCGCACGTCCTGAACCTGGCGTCAATAAAGCCATTGCCGAATGGCCGACCGGGAAAGATGAAACGGGTAATCAGGGCTTTGCGGATTATGTGTTGTTTGTCGGCCTCAAGCCCATCGCGGTGGTAGAGGCGAAACGTAAAAATATTGACGTTCCCGGCAAGCTCAATGAGTCGTATCGCTACAGTAAATGCTTCGATAATGGCTTCCTGCGGGAAACCTTGCTTGAGCACTACTCACCGGATGAAGTGCATGAAGCGGTGCCGGAGTACGAAACCAGCTGGCAGGACACCAGCGGTCAACAACGGTTTAAAATCCCCTTCTGCTACTCGACCAACGGGCGCGAATATCGCGCAGCGATGAAGACTAAAAGCGGCATCTGGTATCGCGACGTGCGTGATACCCGCAATATGTCGAAAGCCTTACCCGAGTGGCATCGCCCGGAAGAGCTGCTGGAAATGCTTGGCAGCGAACCTCAAAAACAGAATCAGTGGTTTGCCGACAACCCTGGCATGAGCGAGCTGGGCCTGCGTTATTATCAGGAAGATGCCGTCCGCGCGGTTGAAAAGGCTATCATCAAGGGTCAACAAGAGATCCTGCTGGCGATGGCGACCGGTACCGGTAAAACCCGCACCGCAATTGCCCTGATGTTCCGCCTGATCCAGTCCCAGCGTTTTAAACGCATTCTCTTCCTTGTCGATCGCCGTTCTCTTGGCGAGCAGGCGCTGGGGGCGTTTGAAGATACGCGTATTAACGGCGACACCTTCAACAGCATTTTCGACATTAAAGGGCTGACGGATAAATTCCCGGAAGACAGCACCAAAATTCACGTAGCCACCGTACAGTCGCTGGTGAAACGCACGCTACAATCGGATGAACCGATGCCGGTGGCCCGTTATGACTGTATCGTCGTTGACGAAGCGCATCGCGGCTATATTCTCGATAAAGAGCAGACCGAAGGCGAACTGCAATTCCGCAGCCAGCTGGATTACGTCTCTGCTTATCGCCGCATTCTCGATCACTTCGATGCGGTAAAAATTGCTCTCACCGCCACCCCGGCGCTGCATACGGTGCAGATTTTCGGCGAGCCGATTTACCGTTACACCTACCGTACCGCAGTTATCGACGGTTTTCTGATCGACCAGGATCCACCGATTCAGATCACTACCCGCAACGCCCAGGAAGGGGTTTATCTCTCCAAAGGCGAGCAGGTTGAGCGCATCAGCCCGCAGGGAGAAGTGATCAATGACACCCTGGAAGACGATCAGGATTTTGAGGTCGCCGACTTTAACCGTGGCCTGGTGATCCCGGCGTTTAACCGGGCCGTCTGTAACGAACTCACCAACTACCTTGACCCGACCGGATCGCAAAAAACGCTGGTCTTCTGCGTCACCAATGCCCATGCCGATATGGTGGTGGAAGAGCTGCGTACCGCGTTCAAGAAAAAGTATCCGCAACTGGAGCACGACGCGATTATCAAGATCACTGGTGATGCCGATAAAGACGCGCGCAAAGTGCAGACCATGATCACCCGTTTCAATAAAGAGCGACTGCCTAATATCGTGGTGACCGTCGACCTGCTGACGACCGGCGTCGATATTCCGTCGATCTGTAATATCGTGTTCCTGCGTAAAGTACGCAGCCGTATTCTGTACGAGCAAATGAAAGGCCGCGCCACGCGCTTGTGCCCGGACGTGAATAAAACCAGCTTTAAGATTTTCGACTGTGTCGATATCTACAGCACGCTGGAGAGCGTCGACACCATGCGTCCGGTGGTGGTGCGTCCGAAGGTGGAACTGCAAACGCTGGTCAACGAAATTACCGATTCAGAAACCTATAAAATCACCGAAGCGGACGGCCGCAGTTTTGCCGAGCACAGCCATGAACAACTGGTGGCGAAGCTCCAGCGCATCGTCGGCCTGGCCACGTTTAACCGTGATCGCAGCGAAACGATAGATAAACAGGTGCGTCGTCTGGATGAGTTATGCCAGGATGCGGCGGGAGTGAACTTTAACGGCTTCGCCTCGCGCCTGCGGGAAAAAGGGCCGCACTGGAGCGCCGAAGTCTTTAACAAACTGCCTGGCTTTATCGCCCGTCTGGAAAAGCTGAAAACCGACATCAACAACCTGAATGATGCGCCGATCTTCCTCGATATCGACGATGAAGTGGTGAGCGTAAAATCGCTGTACGGTGATTACGACACGCCACAGGATTTCCTCGAAGCCTTTGACTCGCTGGTGCAACGTTCCCCGAACGCACAGCCGGCATTGCAGGCGGTGATCAATCGCCCGCGCGATCTCACCCGTAAAGGGCTGGTCGAGCTACAGGAGTGGTTTGACCGCCAGCACTTTGAGGAATCTTCCCTGCGTAAAGCGTGGAAAGAGACGCGCAATGAAGATATCGCCGCCCGGCTAATTGGACATATTCGCCGCGCTGCGGTAGGCGATGCGCTGAAACCGTTTGAGGAACGTGTCGATCACGCGCTGACGCGCATTAAGGGCGAAAACGACTGGAGCAACGAGCAATTAAACTGGCTCGATCGTTTAGCGCAGGCGCTGAAAGAGAAAGTGGTGCTCGACGATGATGTCTTCAAAACCGGCAACTTCCACCGTCGCGGCGGGAAGGCGATGCTGCAAAGAACCTTTGACGATAATCTCGACAACCTGCTCGATAAATTCAGCGATTATATCTGGGACGAGCTGGCCTGACATGTATACACTTCATCCTTCAGGCTGCCTCTGCGTTGGCTGCGCTCGTTCACCCCGGTCACGTACTTCTGTACGCTCCCGGGGATTCACTCACTTGCCGCCTTGATGCAACCTGAATGATTTTGTGTATATTACCGTCGGCAATTTCTTCTTCTGCGGCCCCAAACAATGCGGGCCGTTGTTTAATTTACGGAACTCACAATGAACAATAACGATCTGGTCGCGAAGCTGTGGAAGCTGTGCGACAACCTGCGCGATGGCGGCGTTTCCTATCAAAACTACGTCAATGAACTCGCCTCACTGCTGTTTTTGAAAATGTGTAAAGAGACCGGGCAGGAAGCGGAGTACCTGCCGGAAGGCTACCGCTGGGATGACCTGAAATCCCGCATCGGCCAAGAGCAGTTGCAGTTCTACCGTAACCTGCTGGTGCATCTGGGCGCCGACAATCAAAAGCTGGTGCAGGCGGTGTTCCAGAACGTCAACACCACCATTACCCAGCCAAAACAGTTGACCGAACTGGTCAGCAATATGGATTCACTGGACTGGTACAACGGCGCGCACGGTAAGTCGCGCGACGACTTCGGCGATATGTACGAAGGGCTGTTGCAGAAAAACGCCAACGAAACCAAGTCTGGCGCGGGCCAGTACTTCACCCCGCGTCCGCTGATTAAAACCATTATTCATCTGCTGAAACCGCAGCCGCGTGAAGTGGTGCAGGACCCGGCAGCCGGTACGGCGGGCTTTTTGATTGAAGCCGACCGCTACGTTAAGTCGCAGACCAATGATCTGGACGACCTTGATGGCGACACGCAGGATTTCCAGATCCACCGCGCGTTTATCGGCCTCGAACTGGTGCCCGGCACCCGTCGTCTGGCGCTGATGAACTGCCTGCTGCACGATATTGAAGGCAACCTCGACCACGGCGGCGCAATCCGTCTGGGCAATACTCTGGGTAGCGACGGTGAAAACCTGCCGAAGGCGCATATTGTCGCAACCAACCCGCCGTTTGGCAGCGCCGCAGGCACCAACATTACCCGTACCTTTGTTCACCCGACCAGCAACAAACAGTTGTGCTTTATGCAGCATATTATCGAAACGCTGCATCCCGGCGGTCGTGCGGCGGTGGTGGTGCCGGATAACGTGCTGTTTGAAGGCGGCAAAGGCACCGACATCCGTCGTGACCTGATGGATAAGTGTCATCTGCACACCATTCTGCGTCTGCCGACAGGTATTTTTTACGCGCAGGGCGTGAAGACCAACGTGCTGTTCTTTACCAAAGGCACAGTGGCGAACCCGAATCAGGATAAGAACTGTACCGACGACGTGTGGGTGTACGACCTGCGTACCAATATGCCGAGCTTCGGCAAGCGCACACCGTTTACCGACGAGCATTTGCAGCCGTTTGAGCGCGTGTTTGGCGAAGATCCCCACGGTTTAAGCCCGCGCACGGAAGGGGAATGGAGTTTTAACGCCGAAGAGACGGAAGTTGCCGACAGCGAAGAGAACAAAAATACCGATCAGCATCTGGCTACCAGCCGCTGGCGCAAGTTCAGCCGCGAGTGGATCCGCACCGCGAAATCCGATTCGCTGGATATCTCCTGGCTGAAAGATAAAGACAGCATTGATGCCGACAACCTGCCGGAGCCGGATGTATTAGCTGCAGAAGCGATGGGCGAACTGGTACAGGCACTGGGTGAACTGGATGCGCTGATGCGTGAACTGGGAGCGAGCGATGAAGCGGATGCGCAGCGTCAGTTGCTGGAAGAAGCGTTTGGTGGGGTGAAGGAATGAGTGATCATATGTTTCAAATTCCTGAACCATGGGAAATATCAAAATTACCAGAGATTGCAGATATTAACATGGGGCAATCGCCATCAAGCTCAGATGTCAATGAACATGGTGAGGGAATTGTCTTTTTCCAAGGTAAAGCAGAATTCGGTAAATTATATCCAACACCCAAAAAATATTGTACAAAACCAACTAAAATTGCGTCCGCTGGGGATATTTTATTATCTGTAAGAGCCCCTGTAGGACCAACAAATCTGGCAAATCAAAGCACTGCTATCGGAAGAGGCTTGGCTGCAATTAGTGCTTATCATGGATTAATGGAGTCCAAGTACCTTCTTTACTTTTTCAAATGTATTGAACCTTGGTTGAGCACGCAAGGAACAGGTTCTACTTTCAAAGCAATATCCGGACAATTTATAAGAGATTTGCAATCCCCTGTTCCTCCACTTGCCGAACAAAAAATCATCGCTGAAAAACTCGACACGCTGCTGGCGCAGGTAGACAGCACCAAAGCACGTCTTGAGCAAATTCCACAAATCCTGAAACGTTTTCGTCAGGCGGTGCTTGTAAGTGCTTTATCAATAACCAATGAAAAATCTCCAGAGGCTGACAACATTGTTAAACTTGTCGAAGTTGCAGAAAAAATAACTGATGGGGAACATATAACACCTAAGACAGTTGAAGCCGGTATACCTTTACTGTCAGCAAAAGACGTACAAGAAAATGAATTACTATTTGATAATGTTAAATATTTATCAAAAGAAACCGCGGATAAAGCATTGAACAGATGTTCACCTGAAAAAGATGATATTTTAATTGTAAGTAGAGGTGCAACTGTAGGCAGAACGCATTTGGTATCAATTAATACTAAGTTTTGCCTCATGGGAAGTGTTCTACTCATAAAACTAAATAAAAATATAGTGTTGCCTAGTTTTATGAAATTAGTATTCAATAATATCTCTGGACAAAAACAATTAGTCTCAGCCTCTGGTGCTACGGCGCAACAAGCGATCTATATACGTGATGTAAAAGAATTTAAATTTAAGTTATTATCCATCCCCGAACAACGCGAAATCGTTCGCCGCGTCGAGCAGCTCTTCGCCTACGCCGACACCATAGAAAAACAGGTCAACAACGCTTTAGCCCGCGTCAACAATCTGACGCAATCCATTCTGGCAAAAGCGTTCCGTGGTGAACTCACCGCCCAGTGGCGGGCCGAAAACCCGGATTTAATCAGCGGAGAAAACAGCGCCGCTGCATTGCTGGAGAAAATCAAAGCTGAACGCGCAGCCAGCGGGGGTAAAAAAGCCTCGCGCAAAAAATCCTGATCATTATTTTCTGGCGCACCTTTCCGGTGCGCTTTTTATTATTTCATGCCAATCATAACTCACATAAATATATTTAAATCATTCCGGAAATTGCCCATTTTATTCTATTTTTAGCTGGACTTTCCCTGTATTTACTGATGATATATCCAGGTATTTAGCGCGGTGCGGATGTGCGCCAACACACCCGCACCGCTAATCACAATCACTATTATCGGAGAATAGCCGTTATGACTGACACGCATTCTATTGCACAACCGTTCGAAGCAGAAGTCTCCCCGGCAAATAACCGTCAATTAACCGTGAGTTATGCGAGCCGCTACCCGGATTACAGCCGTATTCCCGCCATCACCCTGAAAGGTCAGTGGCTGGAAGCCGCCGGTTTTGCCACCGGCACGGCGGTAGATGTCAAAGTGATGGAAGGCTGTATTGTCCTCACTGCCCAACCACCCGCCGCCGAAGAGAGCGAACTGATGAAGTCGCTACACCAGGTGTGCAAGCTGTCGGCGCGTAAACAGAAGCAGGTGCGGGAGTTTATTGGAGTGATTGCCGGTAAACAGAAAGTTGCCTGAATGGAAAAACGCTCCCGACACGACGTCGGGAGCGGTTCATCATCAGGAGGCGATCACCTCCACCAGCACATCTGTTGCCCAACTCTCTTCGCTGTTGGCGACATTCCCTTCCTTGCAGGCCTGAGCCATTTTGACTAACTGGAAAGAAACGTCATCGCTGAAGTCAAAGTAATGCCATTTCGATGCAAAGTTGATGCGCCAGTAGCCCATCCCCTGATCGAAGCGGATCTTCAATACCTGACCATCCTCAAAAGTCACCGTCAGTTTACGATGGTGAGGGATATCGCGCGGCGAGTCGAACACCGTCAGTTCTACCTGCCTGCCCAGCGCAGCTGCAAACCACTGATCAGCGAAATCCTGAAAATCAGCTATGCTCATCCAGTCATGGAAAGGCCGGTTACCGGGGCGATCTTTATCTTTAAACAGCGTATCCAACGCCACTTCAGCGCCATCGGTCAGCTTTGTTTTTAGCGGTCTCAGAATTGATCCCAACAACGCCAGCGCAACCGGGTTTTGCAGATAGCGATCGGTATAGTGAACGCCGGTAATTCGCGTATTTTTCATCAGTGACTGCGCTTCTTCATGGTCGTTAAACAGCACGTCCCAGAAGCGTTGCCCAAACTGCGACAACGGTCCATTCAACTGTTTGTGGATCTGAATGTCTTTGACCCGCTCGACAGCGTTGGCGGCTTTAGCTGGCAGAATAAACTCGCTCAGTTCTACCGTTTTATAACCGAGACTACGTACCACCAGTTCGTCATTCAGGTGCCACTCCGGCCCCGGAATCGTTGCCTGCTGGCTGCGAGAGGCCAGCGTCATCACGCGATCGGCAAAGGTGACCTGGGCAACAATCGGTAATTGCAGTTCCTGTTCAACATGGCACAGTCGCACACCCAGTGCAGTAAATTGCGATAGTTCATGCAACAGGTCCGGGTCATCCACTCCCGCAGGAATAACAAGATCGACCTCGACGTTGTCTTTTAGCCGATAGCTCTGAATAGCCGCGCGGAACTGACGGGCGTATAAATCCCACTCATTGGGCGCACCGGTCATCCACAGAGTGAGCTTTTCAGCGCCTTCGTTAATCGCCCGGCGAATCGTATCGCCAATGGCGCCAGGGCAGTAGCGGGCATCCGGCAGCGAGAATGTCTCTTCATCCGGTAAACCGATGTAATACGTGAAGTCATCGCCAAGCCAGGCCAGCGCCGCTTTGCGATCCAGCAAATCGTGATCGTGGCGAGTCTGGGAGTCAAGCAGACATTCACTGCATGCAGTATCACAATGACGGCAGCCTAACTGTTTCACCATTCCCTGCAAAATAGCTTCAATGTGTACCGGTGCGCTGGAGGCAAAACCTGCACCACCGCTGATCACATCATAAAGCTGTACGGCTAATACCGATTGCCCATCCTCCAGTCTGACCGGCCGTACAGAATAGCCGAGTTCTGCGGCGGAGATACCCAGAACGCCCGCCAGCGCCTGACGCAGAGCAACCGCCAGAGTCATAGCGACAATCCGCCCCTCTTCTGTGTTATCTGGCAGATACTCGCCATTTTGTGGTTTGCGCAGAACCATTTCAAAGACATCGGTGCGCGCCAGTGCGCCCAGGGTGACGTTCTTCATGAGTGCCGTCGAACCGGGGCAAATCAGACGATGATTCTGGCTGTCGCGATCCGCTTTACCCGGACGCGGTGGATAGTGAGCTTCCATACTTTTCGGCGCATCATTTTCATTCAGCATCGACTCCGCACGGCCACAGCTCAGACACAATGCATAACCGTGTCCACCTTCCCCCAGACTTTGCTGGAAAACATGCCCATCAGCCCCAGAAGCCATATAACCCATTAGCGGGTTAGGCAACGGTACGGGCTCTGCTTTAACAAAGACCCAGGCGGGGACAACAGGGACGAATTTCATGGTTTCAATATTGTTCGTTACCGGAGCGTGTGCATCGGTGACAAACCCGGCAGGCTGCAGCACCTGACGGCGATTATCCATGATTATTTTTTCGCCGCAGGCGCTATTGGAGCAAAAGAGCATCCCGGAACTGCTCATCCCCTCTTCATAGCCAATGGTCCCGCATTTGTGACAGCGCCAGGCACAATCCAGACGCTGGGCTTCATTGGTATCAGCATTAATGTTGTGCCAGTGCAGTGAGACACCGGCAGAGCGGAAGACACGGCCATCAAGAATGATCTCTGCTCCCGGTGCATATTCACGAATGGCAACACCGAGGTTACGGGAAGGTAATCCTTTATAACGGGAGACGTTATCTTCACGGTCCTTTTTATCACGACTTTTTTGCGATTTTTCGCGGATATAATCTTCCATTGTGAAGTTATCAAACGTCACTACATCTGTCGGGAAGCCGTATCCCGGCAGGAAGGTTCTGGCAGCCAGATCGCGCAGCAGATACTCTCCACAGTGTCGTTTCTTCTCCAGCTCTATGCGCTTACGATAAGGCGTTTGCGGCTGCGACTCACGCTCCTGGGTCACGAGATCGCGATAAACGGAGAGCCACCGCTGTTGCAGGAAGGTGATCGCGCTGATTGTTTTATCCCGCAGATGTTCAGCTCTTGCACCATGCAACGCCGTACCTTTCACCAGCCGTTCCAGCGCCGTGTCGATATCAAGAACCGGGCGTTCCAGCCAGACTTTAAAGCGTTCGCATTTTGACTGCCCGTCATCTTCACCGAAAAACCAGAGGCTATCGAGGCTGGTTTTCTCTTTATCGGTTTCGCCAATAACGTTACATAAAAAGTCAGACAGTAATAATGCATTGACGTGACGTTGCACCAGTCGGGCGGAGTTCATCGCGACCATGGGTGCCGGGATCATGGTTTCAAATGGCCAGAGCGGGTTGGCAAAAACCTGCTGGTCGTGTGGGTTACCTTTACATAGGGTGTAAGAGATCGCACGTGATTCTTTACTACGCCCGGCTCGCCCGGCGCGCTGTAAATAGTTGGCCGGATGTGGCGGTACGTTGTTCATTACCACCGCAGTAATGCCCCCGATATCAACCCCCATTTCCATGGTGGTGGAACAGTTGAGAACATTTAGTTGCCCATTCTTGAACATCTTTTCATAGCTTTGCAGGCGTTCTGACGACTGCTGGGCAGAGTGCTCGGCCGTGCGATAGTAGAAACCGCCTTCCACGACACGATCGTTGATGTCTGTCCAGACGTTTTCCGACCGCAACTGTGCGATCAGCGGATCATTGCTGACCCAGTCGCGTGCTTTTGCCAGCCCCTCTGCATAGTCTTCCTGTGAACGATCCAGCTTCCAGATTTCCGGCATGGTGACTTTCTGCGCGACAAAAGTGTCATATTGCGCCTGGGTAAGATGTTCGAACGAAATATGGGTGGGCAGATAAGGGGTTAAGCCTTTAAAAGCCGTATCCAGGATTTTATTGGTTACCGGGCAAATCCAGGCATCCGTGATTAAAGAAAAAGTCATATGCTCTTTCGGTAAATAAAAACGGTTGCCATCGGGTTTCAGTACTGCAAGCGGTCCGGTAAGTTGGGCCCATGCTTCTTTCAGCCATGTATTGATAATATCAATAGTCGCCGTATTGACGGTTTTGAATCCAGCCCCCAGCATCAGTAACTTCGCTAAACGATGGGATACGTTGCCATTACGAATTTGAGGCCAGCGTCTGTTCTGATTATCTTCAGGATCTTTTGATTCCGGGTTACGGACGAATTTTGATGAAAAACGGCTACCAATCCAGTTTTTCAGCTCATCATCCAGCTGTGTGAAGTTACTCTCACGAACGTAAAGATCCAACGTAACCTTGAGAAAATCACGCCAGTCATCCAGCGTTAATCCTTTTTCCTGCCAGTGCAAGGGGAGCTTATGTATTTTCTCCAGCCCCTGGTAACCAACCTGAACCAGCCCCTGTGTTTCCAGGCTGTTAGTCCGTTTAGGGCGACGCATGAATTCCCGGAACAACAACATTTCCGAAAGCTTTAGTGGCCCGCCGTTTTTATTAAACACTTCAGGCTGCAAATAGTGGTTATATTTCAGTACCGGGCCACGGATATCGGCTTTATCTTTAAGCTCGTTAACCATTTCTGTCCAGGTGCGGGATACCAGGGTAGTTGCTGCTTTTCCACCGGTTGCAGCCTGATAAGCCTGTTCAAGCTGTTCAGCCTGCGCTTGTGACAATTTCGCCTGGTCTGGCATTCCCCAGCTTCGATATTCTTCTGCCTGCTCACGGGCTTGCTTCGCCCTGGCCGCTAATTTTTCCAGATCGGCATTGGCATTCGGCGCCGTGGACGTTTGCGTCCGTTGATGCCAGCTCAGAATTTCGACTACGCTTCCGCGTAAGAGACTGCGTTCTGCTTCTTGCTGCATACGCACCGCCATTCGAGCTGTACCTTGTCGACTGTCCGTAAAGGTAATGAGTCGACGTCCTCGCCCTGGCAACGAATCTGGTCCGACGCCCTCTTTGCCTTCATCACTGGTAAAGTCCTGACAATACTCAAGAACGGTAGGCACGATGTTAGTAACGTAAAATGGCCCACCTAATAATGCACGCCGGAAGGGTTGTTTCCCGCTCATGCCTCGGTAGCCACAGCCGCTGGCGCTACAAACCTTTTTATCATTAATAATCAGCGGAATGCTGTCATTGTTAATAACGCCAATACGGCGCGTCTGGCGGTCGAGGCGTTGTAGGGTATAGCCTGTCTCGCTGGTCTCTCCTGCGGCAATAATCAACGGAGGCAGGAAACCGTTCTCTTTTTCGACTTTTTCCTCTGTAGTGTCATGTTCAACAGGTACTTCATCCTGCAAGGAGAACTCATCGCCACCTTTATTTTCCCATTGGACAAGTTTGCCCTTTTTGTCCTGCGCCAGAAGATGAGGCTCATTACAATCATTACAGAACGCCACTTCGTAGACAGGGCTTCCACAGTCGCAATTTTGTCGCTGGTTCACATACACATAGCCAAAGGGCCAGCCTTTTTCGAGCGGTGTACCGTGCTTTAATCTGCAATTTTTATCCACACAAGCCCATATTCCCTGGGTATTACGCTGGAAGATATGCGCCCTGACTTTAAGAAATGCGGGATCCTTTGCATTAGGTTGAGTCCCTGAACAGACATCGATCCAACGCAGTACTTCCTGCTGGCTGTAATGCTGTTTTGTCAGCGCATTTAACCGCTGCGTCATCTGATCCAGTTTCATTGGATTGGGTTGGCTAACCAACATTTCACGTATGTAACGCGCTTCGGGGGAGTGCGTAAGCGCATAAAAGCGATCAGGACTTATCCCTTTAATTTTATTATCATTTTTATCTTTTAGATCCAGATCAGGTATTTGCTCTATTTCGTCTAACGGAAGAGAAACGTTTTTGGATGGTTCCAGTTCAGGAATCACCCGACTTCCGTCCAGAACATCGATGCGCTCCTGCGGGATACCGGATAATTCAGAGAGAAATTTTTTCAGCTGCTTTTCGGCGTCGCTGCCGGCAATGGTCGCAGAGGTCGCTACAAAGCGCACATCATCTGGCGTCACGCCAAACGCTGTCATCACACGACGCAGCTGGAGCGCCAGTTCAGCAGCCTGCGACCCGACATAGGTATGCGCTTCATCCAGTACAATCCAGCGTAGTGATTTTTGTGCTTTGGATTGCTGGATAATCGGGGCGTCGATCTGGCGAACCATCATATATTCCAGCATCGTGCCGTTGGTCACCAGAATCGGCGCAGGTTCTTCACGCATTTTTTCGCGCGAGAGCACCTCATTCGGCCTTTTTGCCTGTTCGCTTTTTACCGAAGCGTGTAGGTTTTCGGTGTTGCCGTTGTAAAGGCAGTAGCGGATCCCGGTACCAAAACCACGCGTCCAGGCATCCAGACGCTCGCGCTGTGAATTAATCAGGGCGTTCAATGGATAGAGAAAAAGGGCTCGGACACCGACCAACGGATTGTTGCCATTTTCATGCAGTTCCCGGTAAAGATCTTCCAGCACCGGAACCATAAAACATTCCGTTTTACCTGAACCCGTACCACTGGTTACCACCACCGAATGTTTCTTTTCCAGCAAAGCTTTCCAACTGGCTAACTGGTGTGTAAAAGGCTTCCAGTCAGCACCAAATCGGTACCGGCCATTACTCTGATCATCCAGTGAATCAACCACTGCTTTGCTCAACAATGCGTTGCCTTCCGTCAGACTGCGCATCGTGTGGTTTGACTCCTTCCAGCCAAACATTTGCTGGAATACCGGAGAAGCAAGGAATGAGCCCGGTTTCCCACAATCAGCCCCCATTTGCTGCGCGAGATGTTCACGCAACTGCGGGTTTGTAACGCCCATGATACTGAGCGTTGCTTCAGTTGAACGAGACAACGATTGTTCAATAAGTGACGAAAAATAGCGTGTAGTCATCCTTATTCCTTTTTATTTTTTAGCAACATAACGCAACAGGCTGCACTGGAAGATGGCCTTAAACCAGCGGGAATCGAAATCCCTGACTTGCCTCAGGAAAAATACGGCACCGGGTTTACGGTCAAATACAGATTCAAAAGAAGCATTTCCGCTTGCCACCGCTGCGGCGAAGACGGGTAACCAGGCCACGGAATAGCGGTGATTTGCGTCAGGATTAATACCAATCACTGGATTTTTTTGTGACATCATCCATTTATACAGACGCTTGCAGCCATATTCAGGCCAGCGAGCCTCACTGTGCTCACGTAAGAGTTCCTGATACCACCCGTGGACACAAGATTCAGGAATAGACGGGGGGAGATATCCATTACTTAACCATTTCTCAATTTCATCGGCATATGTCGGGAACACGAGCCCCAGCCGTTGAAACATATTGGTAACCAGTAATTTCTGGGTTTCCTCCGGTGCACCTTTTTGGCTCAGGAACAATTTGAAACGCTCAGATGCAGCTTTGATCTCAAAGATGGGGAAAAACTCCCATAAAATAGGGAACTCATTCTCAATACGACTCAGATACTCTGCTGACATTTCGAATTTGAAGAGCGACATCGCCAATGCCTGCGGATGCTGCACTAGTGCACGCCATACTTCAAAGGTTGCCAGCGGTAAATAACCAAATTGATCGTACAGGCTACGCATAAATTGCCAGCCGGAATGGGCAGGATCGTTAGCCATCTGTCCGAGAACCCGTGTGATGGTATTAACTTCTGCCTGTGGATTAAAAAGCTGGGTCGCTTTCTGCAATGAGCGGATGTTGCTTTCTTCTACCGGTAACGAAGATTCGCCACGAATGAAGCAGGGGCGAAAAGCCATCTCTTCACCCGGTTTAGGAACAACCAACCATGGTCCGTTTTTGTTAACGATTGAGCTCAACTCATATTCACCGACAGGCACTCCCTCGCTCATTCTTGATGCTAAGGGAATGGATTTCCTCTCGGGTTCACTTAACAGCATGATAACGGGGGAAGGAATCTGTCCAGCACGATGGTTCACTGACTGGCTGAGTAATAGTTCTTTTTCATAATCATAGCGCAGGCTGTATTTATAGCGACGAATTTGCCAGGCCATGACCACACCCGCCCCCGTAATACGCATCTCAACAACCTGATCAATACCTGCCTCAAGTGAAATCAGATTTTCAATGTGTTCACGTAGACTATAGAGATTCAATTCAACAGGACGCTCGCTCAATGCCGTATAACTCCATTCGTGCCATGCCTGTAATCCACTAATGGAGCGCAAATGCAACTGCAATGTATATTTTGTCGGCTCACCATTTCTGGAGAACAGGAATGCTCTGGAACCCAGCAGATCATGCAGTGTAATGTTTTTATCCAGAGGACGTCCGTTTACATCAAGAGCAAGACAGCCTTTAGCGGGGAAAGGTAACTCAATGTCGATGGGGTCAGCCGCCAAATTGGGCAGAACTTGTAATATAATAAATGCCGGAGGTACCCCTTCCACTTTAAGCTGTATCTCTGTTCGCCCCTCAGTACGCTTACGTGTAGCCTCCAGTGTATTGTCTTTGAGTTTTGCTACACAAGGATGCTGTGTGGTGATTACGATAGTGCCTTCATTTGCGTGCATTCCACCTTTTATCTCAATACTGAAATCAGCAGGCAAGATACCGATTTTGCGACGCAAGAGCGTTTCATTATTACTATTACGGATAGAAAGATATTGAGCCCCCAGCATCTCTTGGATATGGCATTGCTCAATTGAAATTCCGCTCAGGTAACGCGTTACATCAATGCTTTGAATATCCGGTAGTGTAGAAATGACTTTTGGTACACCAATAAATGTTTCATCTGGATGACAAACCCAGCTTGCACGCTTTCCATTTAGAGCAAACCTTCCGATGCTGATTTGTTCTCTTCCGGTGCGAATCCGATAAGTTTCATTTGCTGTAACTGTAACGTCCTGACATCCCTTAACAGGTAGCGCTTTAAGTCCAAATACGTTTACTGCGCTCGATTGGCCATCAAAACCAGCAACAGTGCTATTGTCCCGAGGGAGCACAATCAGAACATCGCTGCTTTGCACACTGCAGGAAGCCTGTCCCTGTAACAGCCATTGTTCTGCATCAACGATGAAGGTTAACGGCACCTCACCAATGGCAATTTCGCTGCCATCAAGTTTAATGCTCCCAACAATCATCCCTCCAGCACGAGCCACTAACGACAAACCTGCAGATGGATTTTGCCTGACAAATCTCACTTCTCTTTTACGTAATCGAACTGTTGCCTGTCTGTTTTCCAGGGAAGCATAAGCTGGTCCAAGGCCAGAGACTTCCTCACCATCTTCACAAATTGCAAGTTCAAAGCGCGTAGTTGACGGCTCGCTTGTTACAGGAAAGGAAACTTCGTCAGGAAGAGATACTATCGCCCTAAGTTCATCTGGATGCTTTTCTGACCAATAGAATTGGCAACGCGTACTCTTATTTTTTTGTAGTCGAGGCTTAGCCTCTACAGAGGCTGCGCATAGCAGCCCATTCAAAAAATGCGTTCCTGTTTCATCATCTAACGGTATTGGAAACTCGCTTCGCCAGGTAGGGTGAACCTTATCAAGCTGTTGTACTGGTTCTTTGTGATTTATTAGGTTGTGAGTAAGTACTAAGGAATTGAGGTTATCAGCCATATGACTGATAAGTTCTACAGAGGTATCTTCGCTAAAAACAGTTGGCAGCGCTGATTTTTCTATGACGGCTCTTGCCAGCGAAAGGGCAGAAAAACCTGACTGCTTTGCTTGCTCATATTGTCCAAGGATCCTGGAGAAAACGGCCAGAAAGCGACTGTCTGATTCTTTGAGTAGCCGGAAAGGTAAACCACCTTCACTGAATAATGTTCCGAGAAAATTGCGTCGTTCAGATTCATAAAATCGAATTGGGCGCAGCCAGTAATCTTCCATCCCTTTCGGTACGATAGTACCAAGCTCTGTGGCGGTGAATGAAATCCCTATTTTTTTATATATAGGGTCCCACGTCCATCCGCATTGCCGTTCATAATCCCTGCGGTACCACTCAGAGCAAAAAAGAACAAAACAGGCAGCAAAGTCCCTATTACATATATTAGATTGTAATTGACCGACTGCACGGAGTAGCTGCGTTAATTGGTTATATTCATCATTGGTTGCATGATATTCATAAAGAGGACGGCCATCCGGTTGTCTCAACCCTCTAAGATTCACAAAGTTACTTAGCCAGGAAGTACATTTTACCCATGAAATGTATTCTGATTGACCCAAAGCAAGCTCCTTAGAGATAAAAGATACAAAAACAAAACCCCAGAATATTTCTAATTTGAAAGAAAACCTTTAAAAATATCGTATAATTAATCAGGCGGCAATAGCTAATTTTTCAGGTCGCTACTATAAATCAATTTTAGATAAAAATGATATCAACTATCTATTAATCGCAACTCATTTATCACCTGGCTTTATAATTTCAAATGAAAATAAATCTCAAACAATAAAAAAGTATGCAGTAACTAACATTTAACTTTCCAGGATATAAAACAATTAGAGAAACTTCACAATAGCGAATAATGAGAGTTGTAAAGTCAGTCAAAAAACACAAGTAATCACTGTGCATTTTTTGACCATTGTCGACATGAGTTTAAAGAGGTTAGTGAAGAAGATATTCCTGTACACTCCATACCTATTGATGAATTGTCTCGGGAAAATTTTTATAACTTAATTTAAAAATATAAAAACGTTTTATTATATATAAATCTATAACCCCTCTCACTCCACATCCTCCCTGCGTAGCCCAATATCCTTCAACCGCTCATCACTCATCTGCTGTAACACGCGCCGGGCCTGCTTTTTCAGCCACCAACTCCTCACCGCCTGCCAGAGTTGCACAAGTCCGATAAACGGCGCTTTAGCTTTGTTTTCGTGAAATTCCATCTGCTGCCTCCTCATCTTTCAGAGGCTTCATCATCCGCCTTCTGGCAGCTCACAATACAGATGCAAATATTACTTTTATTTAACATACAGACAGGTTAAAACAGCATCTGCATCCGGTTTTTTAGCCTCATCTGTACCGGTTTTTCTCTCTGTATGGTCCAAAGAAGGAATACAGCATGACGCGTTACCAACATCTGGCGACTCTGCTTGCCGGGCGGATTGAGCAAGGGCTGTATCGTCACGGGGAGAAATTGCCGTCGGTGCGCAGCTTAAGTCAGGAGCACGGCGTCAGCATCAGCACCGTGCAGCAGGCGTATCAGACACTGGAGACGATGAAGCTCATCACTCCGCAACCACGTTCGGGTTATTTTGTCACGCAACATAAAGCCCAGCCGCCAGTGCCGCCAATGACACGTCCGGTGCAGCGCCCGGTGGAAATTACCCAGTGGGATCAGGTGCTGGATATGTTGAAAGCGCATAGCGACAGTTCTATTGTTCCGTTCAGTAAAAGCACGCCGGATGTCGAAGCGCCCAGCCTGAAACCGCTCTGGCGGGAGCTAAGTCGGGTGGTGCAGCATAATCTACAAACCGTTCTCAGCTATGATTCATTAACCGGTCAGCGGGTATTGCGCGAGCAGATTGCCCGACTGATGCTCGACAGCGGCTCGGTGGTCACCGCTGATGACATTGTCATCACCAGCGGCTGCCATAACTCGATGGCGCTGGCGTTAATGGCAGTGTGTAAACCAGGCGACATCGTCGCGGTCGAATCGCCCTGTTATTACGGTTCGATGCAGATGCTGCGTGGCATGGGCGTGAACGTGATTGAAATCCCGACCGAACCAGAAACTGGCATCAGCGTTGAAGCGCTGGAACTGGCGCTGGAACAGTGGCCGATTAAAGGCATCATTCTTGTGCCAAACTGTAATAATCCGCTGGGCTTTATTATGCCGGACGCGCGCAAACGGGCCGTTCTCTCTCTCTCTCAGCGTCATGATATTGTGATTTTTGAAGATGATGTCTACGGCGAGCTGGCAACGGAGTATCCGCGCCCGCGGACCATTCACTCATGGGATATCGACGGTCGGGTGCTGCTGTGCAGCTCGTTCAGTAAAAGCATTGCGCCCGGCCTGCGCGTGGGCTGGGTCGCGCCGGGACGTTATCACGATAAACTGCTACATATGAAATACGCCACCAGCAGCTTTAACGTACCGTCCACGCAAATGGCGGCAGCAACGTTTGTACTGGAAGGTCACTATCATCGCCATATCCGGCGTATGCGGCAGAACTATCAGCGCAATATGGCGCTTTATACCTGCTGGATACGGGAATATTTTCCCTGCGAAATCTGTATTACGCGCCCGAAAGGCGGATTTTTACTGTGGATAGAATTGCCTGAACAGGTCGATATGGTCTGCGTCGCGCGGCAGCTGTATCGCATGAAAATCCAGGTGGCGGCAGGCTCGATTTTCTCAGCTTCCGGCAAATACCGTAATTGTCTGCGCATCAACTGCGCTTTGCCGCTCAGCGAAACCTATCGCGAAGCACTGAAGCAAATTGGCGAGGCCGTGTATCGGGCAATGGAATAATTTCGAAATAGTGGCGAAACACCTGATTTACTCTCACGAATCACCTGTAACTCGTTTTATCTCTGCTGGGCCATCGCCACGTTCCAGCATGGCTTAGGCCAAGCGCGCTTTGTTCATGCCGGATGCCATGTGAACGCCTTACCAGGGCTACAAAAATCTTTAAAGTTCAATATATTGAATGGGTTATGTAGACCTGATAAGCGTAGCGCACCAGGCAGCTTTGCGTTTGTCATCCGTCTCTGATTAGCTCTTGAGCCATGAATAGCGCTCACGCTCAGGCAAGGGCTGCTCTAATGCCTGCATTTGCTCTGCCGAAAGTCCGGTAATCTTTTGTATCCATTCAGGCTCCGCCCCATTCTGCAACAACAATCGAAGAATGTGCTGTTCCCCTTCTTCCCTCCCCAACAGCCATCCATCATTATGAATTCGCTCTGCAATAGTCATTATTCGCTCCCTTTGTTGTGGCATTCGACGGGTAAGTTCGCTGATAAACGCCTTAAAACGCGCTTCATCGCCAGTCAGTAAAATGTAATTTAACAGCGCAGTTATCTGGCTGTCATTAGCACACTCTGTAACCAGTAATACTACCAGTTGGTCGATAAGCCCCATCAGATCGCGTTGGCGAATATGCTTTTGGATCAACTCCAACAGGGCGACTCTGCGATGCTGCACAATCTCGTCGTCTGGCACGACAGTGATATCCACCAGCGGGAACGCGGCGTTATAAAGCTTCCGTGCGGTAGTTGGGTCGGCAAATTCGTCCAGCCAGCACAGGGACCAGGGATAAGGACTACGGCTACCGTGATAAAACAGCATCGGGATGACCAGCGGTAGCGACCGGCGTTTATCATGCTCGATATGGCGCTGCATCACCGCCATGGAATAGCGCATCAGACGAAACGCCATATGGATATCCTCGCGGCTCTGATGTTCAATCACCATATAGATATAGCCATCGCCTTCGCGGGTCTTTACCGACCACAGAATATCGGAGTGTAGCGCCCGCAATTTTTCATCGACAAAGCTGGCAGATTCCAGTTTTAAGGTGTCGAGATCGCATAGTTCACGTAAGCCTTTTGGTAAATGGATCTCCATAAAATCCCGCGCAGTGTCAGGGTGCGTGAGAAAGGTTTTAAATAATGCATCATGCGGCGTGCTGGTCGTGAAGTTTGTCATGGCGATCCATCACCTGTTGATAAGATGACCCGACTTTAGCGACTAATAAAACCATTCTCACCCGGCAATTTCCCATTCCCCGAGGCACTTTCCAGGCTATTTTTGTTCTCCTGCAAGCGATACATTTTTATGGAAGATATCTCGCTTTTTGCGTTTTCTTACCGTCAGGCTCTATTCTTACGATATGAATAAAATCATTGAACTCCGACGCGCCAAAATGCTGGCGCTCTCTTTGCTGCTCGTTGCTGCCGCGACTTTTATCGTTACGCTGTTTTTGCCGCCCAACTTTTGGGTGAGCGGCGTGAAGGCGATTGCCGAAGCGGCGATGGTCGGCGCGCTGGCGGACTGGTTTGCGGTGGTGGCGCTGTTTCGCCGCGTGCCGATACCGATTATTTCTCGCCATACGGCGATTATTCCGCGTAATAAAGACCGGATTGGCGAAAATCTCGGCCAGTTCGTGCAGGAAAAATTTCTCGATACTCAATCGCTGGTAGCGCTAATCCGGCGTCATGAACCGGCGTTGTTAATTGGCAACTGGTTTAGTCAGCCGGAAAACGCCCGTCGCGTTGGACAGCATCTGTTGCAGATCATGAGTGGTTTTCTCGAACTGACCGATGATGCGCGTATTCAACGTCTGCTTAAGCGTGCGGTGCATAAGGCGATCGATAAAGTGGATCTTTCCGGCACCAGTGCACTGATGCTGGAGAGCATGACCAAAAACGATCGTCATCAGGTGCTGCTCGATACGTTAATCGCACAACTGATCGCCCTGCTGCAACGAGACAAATCGCGCAAGTTTATCGCCCAGCAGATCGTCCGCTGGCTGGAGAGCGAGCATCCGCTGAAAGCAAAAATTTTGCCCACTGAATGGCTGGGCGAACATAGCGCGGAGTTGGTTTCTGACGCCGTGAATTCTTTGCTTGATGATATCAGCCGCGATCGCGCACATCAGATCCGCCATGCGTTTGATCGCGCTACCTTCGCGCTGATCGATAAATTGAAAAACGATCCGGAAATGGCGGCACGGGCCGATGCCGTGAAAAGTTATCTGAAAGAAGATGAAGCATTTAACCGCTATCTTGGTGAATTGTGGGGGGATTTACGGGAATGGCTGAAAGCGGATATCAACAGCGACGATTCTCGCGTGAAAGAACGTATTGCTCGTGCAGGACAGTGGTTTGGCGAGACGTTAATTGCCGATGATGCCCTGCGCGCCTCGTTAAATGGTCATCTGGAACAGGCCGCACACCGCGTCGCGCCAGAGTTTTCGGCATTCCTGACTCGCCACATCAGCGATACGGTAAAAAGCTGGGATGCGCGCGATATGTCGCGGCAGATCGAGTTAAATATTGGCAAGGACCTCCAGTTTATCCGTGTTAACGGCACACTAGTCGGCGGTTGTATTGGTCTGATTTTGTATTTGTTGTCGCAGATCCCGGCCTTGCTACCCTTCAGCAATTTTTAGGAAGCGATAAAAATTATGCCAGGGGCGAACTGAGAAAAGCAGCTACAGTTTCAGCAAAACCGATAATGCCCCTACTTCTATTTTTCTGATCTGGTGGTCAGTGAAGCTATCTGCGACAGCAAAAAGAAAATGTAGGAATACATGGCGGCGTTTAAACCTGTTCATGTAATGCAACAGCCGAACGGCGTTAAGGATTTATTAAGATCGCTACGTATACTTCCCGATATCTTATTGATTTGCCTTAAAGGGATTACCGTGACAAAAAGTATTTCATTAAGTAAACGCATCTCCGTTATTGTGATTCTTTTTGCCATTGTGGCAGTGTGTACTTTCTTCGTGCAATCTTGCGCCCGTAAAAGCAATCATGCAGCATCATTTCAGAATTACCACGCCACCATTGACGGCAAAGAAATTGCAGGCGTAACGAATAATATCTCCTCGCTGACCTGGTCGGCACAGAGCAATACCCTGTTTAGCACTATCAACAAACCTGCCGCCATTGTTGAAATGACCACCAATGGCGATTTGATCCGCACTATTCCTCTGGATTTTGTTAAGGATCTCGAGACGATCGAATACATTGGCGATAATCAGTTTGTCATTAGCGATGAGCGCGATTATGCCATTTATGTGATTTCACTTAATGCCAACTCGGAAGTAAAAATCCTCAAAAAAATAAAAATCCCGCTGCAGGAAACCCCGACCAATTGTGGTTTTGAAGGGCTGGCCTATTCTCCTGCCGATCAAACTTTCTGGTTTTTTAAAGAGAAAAATCCGATCGAGGTCTACAAAGTGAGCGGGCTGTTGCGTAACGATGAATTACACATCAGCAAAGACCAGACATTACAGCAGCAGTTTAATTTAGATGATGTTTCTGGCGCAGATTTTAACCCACAAAAAAATAGCTTGTTGGTGTTGTCTCATGAATCACGCGCACTCCAGGAAGTAACCGTAACAGGAGACGTGATCGGCGAAATGTCGTTAACCAAAGGCAAGTATGGCCTTTCACATAACATCAAACAGGCCGAAGGGGTTGCGATGGATGCCTCTGGTAATATTTATATCGTTAGCGAACCAAATCATTTTTATCGCTTTACCCCTAAATAATCACATTAGCAGGCTGGCATGTTTCACTTTTTTGTTATTAACTTGTTAATTGCTAAAAATACAAACAAGGTTAAACATGCCCCCGTCCTCGCATCCCGTAGAACGCTTTTCTTTCAGCACCGCGCTTTTCGGGATGCTGGTTCTGACCTTAGGTATGGGATTAGGTCGCTTCCTTTATACACCTATGTTGCCCGTCATGATGGCGGAAGGGGCGTTTTCATTTAGCCAGCTCTCGTGGATTGCCAGCGGCAACTATGCGGGGTATCTGGCTGGCAGTCTGCTATTTTCGTTTGGCGCATTTCACCAGCCGTCGCGTCTGCGCCCATTTCTGTTGGCTTCTGCCCTGGCGAGCGGATTGTTGATCCTCGCAATGGCATGGTTGCCGTCATTTATCCTGGTGTTATTGATTCGCTTCCTGGCGGGTGTCGCCAGCGCTGGAATGCTGATTTTTGGTTCGACGCTGATTATGCAGCACACGCGCCATCCTTTTGTGCTGGCAGCTTTGTTTTCTGGCGTTGGCATTGGCATCGCGCTGGGCAATGAATATGTTCTGGCAGGCCTGCATTTTGCCCTCTCCTCGCAAACGTTATGGCAAGGCGCCGGGGCGCTTTCTGGCATGATGCTGATTGCACTTACGCTTTTAATGCCCTCGAAAAAACACACCGTCGCGCCAACGCCATTGGCAAAAACGGAGCAACAGATAATGAGCTGGTGGTTACTGGCTATTCTGTACGGCCTGGCGGGATTTGGTTATATCATCGTCGCGACTTACCTGCCGCTCATGGCGAAAGATGCAGGCTCACCATTGTTAACCGCCCATCTCTGGACGTTAGTCGGCTTATCAATTGTGCCTGGTTGCTTTGGCTGGCTATGGGCAGCAAAACGTTGGGGAGCATTACCCTGCCTGACGGCGAATTTAATGGTACAGGCTATCTGTGTGCTGCTTACTCTCGCCAGCGACTCGCCTCTCTTGCTTATCATCAGTAGTATCGGTTTTGGCGGTACCTTTATGGGTACGACATCTCTGGTGATGACTATCGCCCGCCAACTGAGCGTACCGGGAAATCTCAATCTTTTAGGCTTTGTGACGCTCATTTACGGCATTGGGCAAATCCTCGGCCCGGCGCTAACCAGTATGCTTGGCAATGGGACATCGACGCTTGCCAGCGCCACTCTCTGCGGCGCGGCGGCGTTGTTTATTGCTGCGCTTATCAGCACAGTGCAATTATTTAAGCTACAAGTGGTCACTTCATGAGGGCTGTTTCCCTTACCACTCAAGAAACTCAACCTCAACCATTGATGTCAGCCAGACCCCGTTTTCCGCTTGCCAGAAAGGGATCCCTCGTTTCGCCATTTCCTGTGCTTTGACGGTTAAGATAACCGGCGAACCGTGTCTTGCCCCAACTTTGCGGGCCGTTGCTTCATCAGCAGAGAGATGCACATGATGACGCTCCCCTGCAATCAGCCCCTGTTTTTTTATCGCCTCAAGAAAACGGCTTGCCGTACCGTGGTAGAGAAATTGTGGCGGTGTTTTTTCGATGAAGGCAATGGCGACCTGCGAAGTCGAATGCCCCTGAACGGCGCGAATACACGTACCATCACTGGAATAACTAAAGCGCTTCTTATCGCTGGTGGCGACCACAGTATCCAGTAATGCGCGGGTTAACCGCTTGCCAGCTTTTTGTGCACAGAGTATGAGCTTATCGATATCCGCCCATCCTTCACGGTCCAGCACGATGCCAATCGCCTCCGGTTTATGTCGGAGGACAAAACTTAAAAACTTGCTCGTCTCTGCCAGCTCTTTGTCGTTGTATTTTGCCATTTTGCATTCGTCCTTGTATTCGCCGCCTTTACTCACCAGCCGTTATTGTCACTGTGTTTATGAATTTTCTGCAACTCAATCCTTACAGGAAGGTTCTCCGCGCAGCGTAATTTTTCCACGTAGCCGCCACAAGCATACATAATGGGGATTGTTATGGCACAACAAGGGGATGCTGTAGCTGGCGTGTTAACCGACCATGATGTCACCGTTTTACTGCCCGCGATGTATTTAATGGGCAACCCGGTGCAAAATGTCGATCGCTGCATGGAGACAGCTAAAGTGAATGCCAAAGGCTACCCGCATATCATTGCCGTCGGCGTGATTAACGCGTTGCTGTCAAACCTGGTTATGCAGCTTATTATTTAACAAGGAGTTACCATGATTGATTATTCCGCAGCCGGTTTTACCCTGCTGCAGGGAGCGCATTTATATGCGCCGGAAGATCGAGGAATTTGCGATGTCCTCGTCGCTAACGGCAAGATTATCGCCGTTGCCAGCAACATCCCTTCTGACATCGTACCGGACTGCACGGTTGTCGATCTCAGCGGGCAGATCCTCTGCCCAGGTTTTATTGATCAACACGTCCATTTAATTGGCGGCGGCGGCGAAGCTGGCCCCACTACACGCACGCCGGAAGTCGCGCTTAGTCGTCTGACAGAAGCGGGCGTCACGTCAGTGGTTGGTCTGCTCGGCACCGACTCTATCTCTCGCCACCCGGAATCCTTACTCGCCAAGACTCGTGCGCTCAATGAAGAAGGCATTAGCGCCTGGATGCTGACCGGTGCTTATCATGTGCCTTCCCGTACCATTACAGGCTCGGTGGAAAAAGATGTGGCGATTATCGATCGCGTGATTGGCGTGAAATGTGCCATCTCAGACCACCGCTCGGCCGCGCCGGATGTTTATCATCTGGCCAATATGGCGGCGGAATCCCGCGTTGGAGGTTTGCTCGGCGGTAAACCTGGCGTCACCGTGTTCCACATGGGCGACAGCAAAAAGGCGTTACAGCCCATCTATGACCTTCTTGAGAACTGCGACGTACCCATCAGCAAGTTGCTGCCGACCCACGTTAACCGCAACGTTCCGTTGTTTGAGCAGGCGCTGGAGTTCGCGCGCAAAGGCGGCACCATCGATATCACCAGCAGCATTGACGAACCGGTCGCCCCTGCCGAAGGTATTGCCCGCGCCGTTCAGGCGGGTATTCCGCTGGCTCGCGTTACCCTTAGCTCCGACGGCAACGGCAGTCAGCCGTTCTTTGACGATGAAGGGAATTTAACGCATATCGGTGTTGCGGGTTTTGAGACGTTGCTGGAAACCGTGCAAGTGTTGGTTAAAGACTATGGCTTTAGTATCAGCGATGCCCTGCGTCCACTCACCAGTAGCGTCGCTGGTTTCCTCAACCTGACCGGTAAAGGCGAAATTCTGCCGGGCAATGACGCGGATCTGTTAGTGATGACACCACAGTTGCGTATTGAGCAGGTATACGCTCGCGGCAAACTGATGGTCAAAGACGGCAAAGCGTGTGTGAAAGGGACGTTTGAAACTGCATAAGCAGTTCCGAACGCTTGAACAGGCGACTGGCGTTGAGCTGTTTAATCGCCAAAGGCAACGCTACAACTCCTGTGTGGGGCGATTTATTAACCGCCCCCTGACATGCCACTGCGAGTTACGTTTCAGCACTTTTTGGCTCTTCATGGGCCAATTATTCAAGCAACTTACCTTCGACAGCTGTGGATTATCTGGCTACCGGAGTACGCCATACAACAAGAAATTCGCAGCGGGCAGCTCATTGTCCTGAATCGGGACGAATTAGTTATCCCGCATTCCGGATGAATCCCGTTGCAGAGCGTTTCTGGCGTGAACTGCGTGGGCTGGAGATTGAACCTGGCTGAAAGTTTTCTGCAGAAAATGGAATTCTGACATTAGCGCCGGATGGTGATTAATCCATCCGGCAAACGCATTTATTATCTTGAATAACTCAGGCTTTTTCTTCGTTGAAACGCAGTAAACGGAAACCTGTAGAAGCATAGATCAACGCAAATATCATCGAGCAGAAACAGAATACACAGTACGGCAAGTAACTAAACGTCGGAACACCTAGTGTCGTCGCCATATACAATCCGGCAGCTGACCACGGAATAATTGGCGCGCTCATGGTGCCAAAATCTTCCAGCGTTCGGGCTAAGACTAACGGTGATAAATTAAGATCTTCGAATTTCTTCATCATCAATTCGGAAATAACAATCTTATTCAAACCATCAGAACCGGTAAGCAAGTTAATGATGATCGCTAAAACACCGCTTGCCAGAATAGCGCCAAAGGCACTTTTTATTTTGTTTGCCGCACTTTGTAGTGTGACATCCATCATTCCTGTTCCCGTCAGGATGCCAGCAAACATCATGGCGCAGATAATAAATGACAGGAATCCGCCCTGGTTATTAAGACCGCCCTGTTCGAGCAGTTCTTTCACAGAAGGTAACAGCGTCGTTGAATCAGTGATCATCGTCAGACGGAAACCACTCATTGTGGCCTTAATACCTTCTGCCAGCGGGAAACCTTGATACAGCCATCCAACCAGCACAGCCACAAACGCACTGCTTAATAATGCCGGTACCGTAGGCAAACGCAAAAAGGTAAAGCACAGAACAATAAGCATAGGCAACAGTGGTAACAGACCAAACTTATATAACTCTTTAAGCTGTACCAGCATCTGCATACTTTCTGGTGAAATAGACCCCGTAGAAGTATGAATCATCCCTAGCCAGGTGAAAAACAACAGACTAATAATCGTTGATGGGATGGTCGTCCAGAGCAGATATTTAATCAGATCATAAAGTTTAGTTTTGGTTACTGCAGAAGTCAGGTTGGTGGTATCACTTAACGGTGAGAGTTTGTCGCCAAAATAAGCCCCGGTAACAATGGCTGCCGCCAGAATTGGAAGATCGGCATGTAAGCCGGAACCGATGCCCATTAATGCAACACCAATAGAAGCTACAGATCCCCATGATGCCCCGGAAACATAGGACAATACTGCGTTCAGAAAAAACGCTATGGCATAAAGCCATGCGGGTGCAACCAGTAACATACCGTAATAAACCAGCATCGGCAGTGTACCTGCATAGCTCCATGTCGCGACCATAAAGCCAACAAAAATAACGATAAGTACCGGTGCCATCACCGCCGAAATCTTATCGATAATAAACCCCTGAATTTCATCCCAGGTATATTTCAGCTTAGCCATTGCAATAATGCAGGAAAACGCCGCTGAAATTAATAAACAGACGCTGGCAGGCCAGCCCATAACACCGATGCCAACAACCAACACGATCATCATAAAAATGATCGGTGTTAGCGCGACATAAAAACTGGGTTTTTCTCTCATGACTTTATTCCCTGTTAAAAGACTTTTACGCCATTTTGCTGTAAGCGTTCCTGTACCGTCTGAATATCTACCTGTGAAACGGTAGTGTTATTTTTAATGGCAATAGCAGCGGCAGTCCCTGCACCTTCTCCAGTGACAATACAACACCCCATATTACGGATTGTTGCGTATGCGAAATTATCTGCATCGATTGCCCGTCCGCAAACCAACAGGTTTTCAACTTGCTGCGGAATCATTACGCCATAAGGGATTTGAAAATAGTTCGCTTCAAGAGGTAATTTAAGATGACCATTTCCATCTATAAATTCAGGGAATATACCTATCGAATCAACATGACGCCCTTCATTACAAATATCATTTTCAGTCAGTTGAGTTCGCCCAAGAATATGTCTTGATTCTCTTGTTCCTACCGTCATACCGAAATTTTTTAATTGCGCCTGTTCAAATCCTGGCTGGAATTGACGCAAAGCTTCAATCGCCTGCATGGCTTGCTTACGGCCCTCTATTTCGGCACGCGTCAGGTCAAAAACATCCGTACAATCAACGGCAGGGATGCTGACAACGTTCAAGTAATTCGCATCACCATACTCAGTGACCGTACTCCAGGAACCGCCTAACGTCACATCTTCAGGAATAATCCCCGCCGATTTTCCTTTCGCAAAAACTTTACCCAGATAAGGGCTAAACATATCGCGACAAGATTCATGAACATCATAAGACCAGTTTTTATTTTCTTCATCCGCCCCCCAGTCTCCATATTTAGGTTGCGTGCTCTTAATATTTTGCATGAACGCGTTTTTATTGACATTTGCGCAACTAAAAACGGTTGTCATACACATCAGCTCTTCACGTTCACGCTTAATAAATGGCGCTCCGGCAAACCATGCAATATCGGCATCACCAGTACAGTCAATAATGACATTCGCCAAAATGGCCTGACGACCAGATTTACTCTCTGTTATTACGCCGAGTAAATTATTGCCCTGCTTAATAACATCAACGGCGGTAATATGTAGTACGCGGCGCACACCCGCCTGCTCAAGCATTGCATCCGCAACCAGTTTGAAACGCTCGGCATTAATAGCCTGACTATTCGATTGCGGCTCAGGGCTGGACGCCCCCATTGATTTTGCCGTTTCTTCTATTTCGCGTGCCAGTCCACCTGACTCCACTGTATTTTCATGACGCCACCATGCAATTGACTCGACACCAGCCGTCGTCATCATACCGCCGAAACAGCCGAAACGCTCAATCAGCATAGTTACTGCGCCCTCACGAGCGGCACTCATTGCTGCTGCAATACCCGATGGACCACCACCAACAACTAATACTTCCGTGGTTGCCAGTACAGGTATATTACGAGCGGGTTCCAGATAAAATTCCATACTTTATCTCCGTATTCAATAATTGAGTAAAATAATCCCCCGCGCTTATATAAACGCGTTGATATTTTTAATTATTAACAAGCAACATCATGCTAATACAGACATACAAGGAGATCATCTCTCTTTGCCTGTTTTTTATTATTTCAGGAGTGCACACACATTTTCTGTCTCCCTGACTTATCACCACATTGGTATTTATGGAGCACATCACAATATTTCAATGCAATTCAACCATCACACCAAAATGAAACACTGCAATATTAAAGCTTTTTCAATTTGAAAAGCATCAATCTGCATGTTCAACATTTGGATAGAGATTATAGCTTTTAAGCTTACGCCATAATGTTGTACGACCAATTTTTAATACTTCAGCAGCTTTAGTCAGATTCCATTCGCAGACCCGACATGTATGCTCAATAGCTTGCATCTCCAGTTCTGCCAGTGAAGTAAGATGAGGAATATCATCGTCGCCACTACTATTATTTTGTCGGATATCTAATGGAATATTCTCTAATCCGAGGACAAGCCGATTGCAGTTAATAAACACCTTCTCCATTCGGTTTTTGAACTCAGAAATATTCCCAGGCCAACGATACTCAAGCAGAACTGAATTTGCGTCAGGCGTGATTGTCATTTTCTTTCGGGTACGCTCCTGATACTTATCAATAATATCGTCAATCATTTGCTTGAGATCTTCACGACGTTTACGCAATGGTGGGATTTCAATTTCATTCATGGAAATCTCATAATATAGTTGTCGGCTAAAAGCCCCCTGCTGCACGTACTCACGTAAAGAACTACTGGTACATGTAATCAGGCGGAAGCGTACAGGAATCAAACGATGACTATCTGAGCGAGTAACAAGCCCCGTTTTCAATACTTTCAATAAAACACTCTGAACTTCCCCTGATAGATATTCGACTTTATCCAGATATAAGGTGCCATTATGCGCTAGTTCAAATTTCGATGGCGAAGGGCCAACATCAGAACCAAGAAGTTCGTGTAAGATATTTTCTGGTGATAGCATCTGACAATCTACAGAAATAAATGGCCCATCACGTTGCTCACTCTCATTATGTATTGCCATCGCCAGACTCAATTTTCCCACACCTTCTTCGCCATTGATTAAAATCGGAGAGATGGATTTAATTGACCTACGAGCGATAAGCAGTACCTGTTTCATGCCACTTGAAACCGCATGTAAACTGTCAAAGGTAAAATTTGCGTTAGTGCTTATTTGCTGTTGGGCTATTTTCCTGATTTTGTCCAATGGATGAAGAAAAAGCAAAAACGAGCCATCACTTAACGGGCGAAGGGTAACCATCAGTTCAATAAATTCACCACGGCATTCGAGGACAATTTGCTTTTGCGATAGTTTGTTTCGTTGTGTAATCGCCTCATTCAAAATCGGCGGAAATACGAAACCTTTTCGGATGTTCTGACCAATTAAACTTTCTTTATCAATATTCAGTAGTGTTTGCGCCTGAGGATTAACCATCGTAATCAAAGAATGGCTATTCCAACAAATAAAACCATCATCCATGCATTCAATCACAGCGTTATGCTGACAGAGTACTTTGTTTATTAACTTTTGTTCATTTTCAATATAGATATAATTAGCAATTTCTGTTGCACATGAATATGATGTTTTTAATTTAATAAGCTCGGCTGTAGTTTCAATTATACATACAATGTATCCGTGGATATTACCATAATAATCAATAACCGGAGCTGCACTCATTGCATAACAATGCAACTGCTCACTAAAATGTTCTGCTCCTTCCAATTGCGTATATAAATTTGTTTCCCGACAAAGACTATATACATTGGTGCCAATACCATCTTCAGCCCATGACATACCAGATTCAATTCCTAACTCTCGCAATTGACTGGAATAATCGTCTGCTGCATTCAACGATAAAACCCAGCCGTGTGGGTCAAGGATCAAAAATGCCAGCCGGTCGTCACCAGCCAGGGTGAAATGGTCTTCAACAACTCTTTGCGAAATTCTAATAAACTCTTCGTTACGAGAAAAAATCGTCTGCAATGTTTGTCCGGAAGCTTTGACAGGTGTGTTCCAGTGGCGAGGATCGCAATGCTTGAGACATTTTTGCCATGACCTCAGCATCACATGATTAGTCGAATTTGTCGCGACCCAACCATGTTTAACAAACATTTTCCATTTATTTTTTAGATCATTATGATACGACTCTTTATTCATTATAATAATATCCATTCAAGTCACTTCCAGAACTTGTATCAGAATGCTATGCCAATAAGTTTGATCAAACGCAATAATATCTGGTCTACATCCTTACAAAAACAGACCTTATCAACAATGTAATCACACATACATTAGAAAGAATAACCGTTAAAGCAATAAAAGACGAATAATACATTAGATAAATTTTAAAACTGCCAACAACATCTGAAATCTTTGCGTTTGATATTTATAATTATTCAAACTGAAACAACACCGGCATAGGAGTTGTTTCACTGTGAAACAATGCAGTGAAATTTGTTCTGCCATTTTATTTCCTCAAAGATATTTCATCGTTAAATTCCAAAATTGACTGACTATTCTAATCAGCATAAATATCAGGAGAAATAATGTATGGCGAGGATGCGTGCAATCGAAGCAGCAGTAGAAATACTGAAAAAAGAAGGCATTAGCGTTGCTTTTGGAGTACCCGGCGCAGCAATAAACCCACTCTATGCCGCGATGAAAAAATCAGGCGGTATTGATCATATTCTGGCCCGTCATGTTGAGGGCGCCTCGCATATGGCTGAAGGTTACACCCGCAGCCATGATGGCAATATTGGCGTGTGCATTGGCACATCAGGCCCTGCGGGCACTGATATGATTACCGGGCTTTATTCTGCCTCTGCGGATTCCATTCCTATTCTCTGCATTACTGGTCAAGCTCCCGTAGGAAAACTTCATAAAGAAGATTTCCAGGCCGTCGATATTGAGGCTATCGCCACGCCAGTGACCAAAATGGCCCGCACAATTCTCGAAGCGGGTCAGTTACCGGGAATTTTTCAGAAAGCCTTTTGGGAAATGCGTTCTGGCCGTCCCGGCCCTGTTCTTTTAGATCTGCCTTTTGATGTTCAGATGACCGAAATTGAGTTTGATATCGATCTCTATCAGCCACTCACTCCCTGGAAACCCCAGGCGACGCTGGCCCAGGCAGAACGTGCATTGAAAATGCTTAACAGTGCAGAAAAACCAGTCATCATTGCTGGAGGCGGCATTATTAATGCCGAAGCGAGCGAACTGTTGCGCGAGTTTGTTGAGTTAACCGGCGTTCCCGTCATTCAAACCTTACGCGGTTGGGGCGCATTATCAGACGATCACCCTTTAATGATTGGCCGCATGGGATGTCAGGCGGGTCACCGCTATGGTAACGCCAGCTATCTTGCCTCTGATTTTGTTTTTGGTATCGGTAACCGTTGGGCAAACCGTCATACTGGAGCTATTGAAACCTATACAGAAGGCCGCAAATTTATTCATGTTGATATCGAGCCAGCGCAAATTGGCCGGATATTTGCGCCGGATCTGGGTATTGTTTCAGATGCTGAAAGCGCCTTAACGTTATTTATTCAGGTTGCCCGTGATATGAAGTCGCGCGGAGAACTGAAAGACCGTAGTATCTGGGCTGACGAATGTGCCGAGCGTAAACGTACAATGCTCCGCCGCTCAGACTTTGACTGCAATCCGATTAAACCGCAGCGCGTGTACCATGAAATGAATAAGGTTTTTGGGCCAGAGACGCGCTATATTTCGACAATTGGTCTGGCGCAAATTGCTGCGAACCAATTTTTGCATGTTTACCGCCCACGCCACTGGATTAATGCCTGCCAGGCAGGACCACTAGGCTGGACAATGCCCGCAGCATTGGGCGCAGTGAAAGCAGATCCGACTGTTCCCGTTGTGGCAATATCCGGTGATTACGATTTTCAATTCTTGATCGAAGAGTTAGCCGTCGGCGCACAATTTAATCTTCCATATATCCATATTTTACTTAATAACGCTTACCTTGGTTTGATTCGTCAATCACAACGCGCATTTGATATTGATTACTGCGTCCAGTTGTCATTCGAAAATATAAATGCCCCAGAAGTTAATGGTTATGGTGTTGATCATAAATCTGTGGTTGAGGGATTAGGGTGCAAAGCTATTCGCGTATTCACCCCACAAGATATTGGACCTGCACTACAAGAAGCCCAGCGTTTGCGTGACGAATTTCACGTACCTGTTGTCGTAGAGATTATTACCGAGCGCGTGACTAATATCGCTATGGGACCTGACATTAATAAAGTCACAGAATTTGAAGAAACTCTCGACTTATAAGGAAACAGGATTATGGCAAAGTTTGCAGCGAATTTATCAATGCTTTTTACCGAGCATCCATTTATTGAACGTTTTGCGCAGGCAAGTCACGCAGGATTCCACGGCGTTGAATATCTTTTCCCCTATGACTTTTCCACTGACGAGCTGGCTTCGCAACTGCATCAACATAATCTGACTCAGGTTTTGTTTAATCTTCCTGCGGGTAACTGGCAAGATGGCGAGCGGGGTATCGCATGTCATCCTGGTCGGTCAAAAGAATTTCAGGAGGGTGTTTGCAGAGCGATAGAGTATGCACTGGCCCTTAATTGTTCACAAGTGAATTGCCTTGCAGGGAAACATCCAGGTGGTTATTCGCATGAACAATGTCATGAAACACTGGTCGAAAATTTGCGCTATGCGGTAGATAAACTGGCTTCTCATGGGATAAAGCTGGTTCTGGAAGCCATTAATACAAAAGATATTCCCGGTTTTTTTGTTAACAACACCAGACAAGCCCTCAATATTATTCATGACGTAAACCATCCTGATTTTCGCTACCAATACGATATTTATCATATGCAAATCATGGAAGGAAATATTGCTACAACAATCAAAAACAACCTGAATAACATTGGGCATATTCAATTAGCCGATAATCCAGGGCGTCATGAACCTGGGACGGGAGAAATTAATTACCCGTGGTTGTTAAATTATATAGACCAGATTGGTTATCAGGGATGGATTGGTTGTGAATATATTCCATCTACGACAACGACTGAAAGTCTACACTGGCTAAAAAACGAGAGTCAAATTTAATCCCTGAGGATATTTATCATGAATATTGGATTTATCGGCACCGGTATAATGGGCAAGCCGATGGCTTATAATTTACAACAAGCCGGACATACCCTTTATTTTTCAGCGCATTTTGAACCTGCACCGCAAGAGCTTATTGGTGAACGTGGCATTGTTTGCTCTACACCGAGTGAAGTCGCGCAGGAGTGTGAAGTCATCATCACCATGCTCCCTGATACCCCACATGTTGAGGATGTTCTTTTTCATCCCAACTATGGCGTAATACACGGTTTAAGCCACGGGAAAATTGTGATTGATATGAGTTCAATTTCCCCGGTTGCCACCAAAGCATTTGCACAGCGTATTATCGCGGCAGGCGCGGAATATATCGATGCGCCCGTCTCTGGTGGTGAAGTTGGCGCGAAAGCCGGGACGCTTTCCATTATGGTTGGCGGATATGAAGAGGTTTATTTACAGATCAAACCGATTCTGGAATTGATGGGTAAAAATATCACTCTGGTCGGTAACGTCGGTGATGGTCAAACGTGCAAAGTCGCTAACCAAATTATTGTTGCACTGAATATTGAAGCGGTGGCTGAAGCCCTGCTTTTTGCCAGTAAATCAGGTGCCGATCCCGCCCGCGTACGTGAAGCTCTGATGGGAGGTTTTGCTTCCTCTCGTGTGTTGGAAGTTCATGGCGAACGAATGATCAAAGGAACATTCGCCCCTGGTTTTCGAATTAGCCTGCATCAAAAAGATCTGAATCTGGCGCTGGAGAATGCTCGCCTGTTGAATACCCCGCTTCCTAACACGGCGATGACACAACAATTATTTAGCACCTGCGCCGCACTCGGCGGCAAAGACTGGGATCATTCCGCTTTAATTCGGGCGCTTGAAGCTCACGCCAATTACACCATCCGTAAATAATGAATTAAGGGAACCACCGGTTCCCTTTGTTTATTCGTTGCACGGCCCTATCCCCCTATTTTGAAGGACCAGCTATGAAGATAGTTATCTCCCCCGACTCCTTTAAAGAATGCCTTCCCGCATGGAAAGTCGCCGAAGCGCTGGCAACCGGCTGGCGCAAGGTCCTGCCTGGCAGCCAACTGGTGTGTTTGCCCGTGGCTGACGGCGGCGAAGGCACGCTCGAAACACTCATTCATGCGACTGACGGTACGTTTTACACTAAAACCGTCACCGGACCGCTTGGCGAGTCAATACATGCGCAATACGGTATTTTAGGCAACCAAACTACCGCAGTGATAGAACTGGCACAGGCTTCAGGGCTGGAACTGGTTTCTCCGGTCCGCCGTTCGCCCCTCTATACGACGTCGTTTGGCACTGGCGAACTTATTCTCGCCGCCCTGGAACACAATATTGATACCGTTATTCTATGCCTGGGTGGCAGTGCTACTAATGATGGCGGTATTGGATTGATGTCGGCACTTGGCGCATCGTTTACAGACGCTGAAGGGCAAACTGTCTCCGTAAATGGGATGGGGCTGGCGGCAATTCACCACATTGACTTACAGCAACTCGATCCGCGATTGAAAAATGTGAAATTTATCGCAGCCTGTGATGTCACCAACCCACTAACCGGTGATAACGGCGCCACTCAGGTTTTCGGTCAGCAAAAAGGGGCCAGTGCTGATGACCTTGAGCAACTGGAACAGGGAATGAAAAACTATGCCCATTGCATCCATCGATGCTGTGGTAAAGAAGTCGATACGATACCCGGTTCTGGGGCAGCTGGCGGCGTTGGCGCAGCATTGGTGGCTTTTCTTGATGCTCGCCTACAGCCCGGTATTTCGCTCGTGCTGGACGCTATTCAATTTGCCCAGCATTTAAAATATGCGGCATTGGCGATTGTCGGTGAAGGTAAATTAGACCGTCAAAGCCTGAATGGCAAAGCGCCTGTGGGGGCGGCCAAAATCGCCCAGATGATGGGCGTTCCGGTTATCGCAATTGCCGGGTATATCGATGATCAACTTGATCTGAATGAGTTACGCCAGTGTGGAATAGAAGCCTGTTTTTCCGTCGTCAATGGTCCTTGTGATTTACCCACCGCGCTGAGTCAGGGGGAAAATAATTTAATCCGTCTCGGAGAAAATTTGGCAGGATATTTTCATGCAGTCCTGAGTTAATTCTCATTCGGTAAAATGCCCGATAATGCAAATTACCGGGCATACCTGAACATCATTTTTCAGCAAAACCTACATTGCTTTTCTCATCAACCGCCAGTTGTGTCAAAAAACTCTTCAAAAGAATAAACACAACTCCACAAAGCGGTAGCCCAGCCAGAATAGAGACCGTTTGTAGTGGTTGCAGACTTTGTGCATCAAGAAGATAGAGTGTGATGGCGACGACTCCAGTCATAATCAACCAAAATGCCACGTTCCAGAATGCAGGTTCACTCTCACAATCTGCCTGTTTTTGCGTCGCAAAGCCAAGGGCATAACCGACAGTACAGTGTCCGGTTATATATGAAATTAATGCTATAGCCCCAAAGGCAACTAAAAATATCTGACTTGCGGGTAGCTGTTCCAGTAAGCGAGAGACGACAACGCCTCGCCCTTGTTCATTCAGAATAGGAACAAAATCGATAAGATGCGTTGTCTGCAACGATAAACCGAAATTAGCCAGTACCATGTAAAAAACCATGCATCCCAATGAACCTGCCAGAGTTCCACATACAATCAATTGCCGGATCGTCCTTCCTTTTGAAATACGGGCGATAAATAAACCAAATGGGATGGCATACACGACCCACCATGAAAAATAAAATACGGTCCACATCTGTGGAAATCCGCTACGACCAATAGCATCGGTACTTAGACTCATTGCCACAAAATTTTGTAGCATCAGGCCGAGACCATCAATTGACTGGTTAAGTATAAATGCCGTCGGCCCACAAATCAGTATTGCCAGTAGCATCAAAATATCAGCACGAATATTCCAGTTACTGGCCCATGCCACACCTTTCTTTAGTCCAAAAAAAAGAATTAATAATGGCACCAGCGTCCAGATAAAAATAACTATGACATTGATAAACCGCCCTGCGGGTTCCAGATTGAACACATGGCAAAATACGGCAGAAATCATCGGCGTTCCCAGCGCCAGAGATGTTACCGCACCACCAAGCAAACCAAACATATAGAAAAAGTTTACACAATGCCCGCAAAAACCATCAGCACGTGCGCCCAGGCATCCACGACATAAATCACTGACCTTTAATGAGTTGGTTTTCTTAACATGCATAAACCAACCAATGGGAACGGCACAAATCAGATACCATGCCCATGCGGACGGCCCCCAATGGAACATGCCATAAGCAGAGGCCCAACGAGCAGCCTGAGCGCTTCCTGCCGCCGCGCCAAAAGGCGGTTGTTGAATAATCCAAATCCACTCTACAGAGGCCAGATATAACAAGCTGCCCCCCGTTCCAGAAGTAAAAATAAGTCCAAGCCAGGTTAACAAGCTGAAGTCAGGTTTTTCTCCCGGCTGACCTAACAAGATATCGCCATAACGTGAAAAGGCCAGCCACAGGCAACAAAGTACGACCAGAAAAGTCATAACCAGAAAAATCCCGCCCATTTCCCAGGTTAAATAGTGATGCATTTTATTAATATACTGACTGGTATTTTGTGGATACATCGTCAGGCACAGAATGATCACCGCAATAAACAGTATCGCCGGAATAAAAACATTCAGTTCAATCAAAGAAAATCGTTTTTTGAAATATTGCATATCAGTCTCCTGAATGTTTTCATTCAATGAGGACGAATATTGCGCCGTTCTTTTTTCATTTGTTGCAATTGTCGGGAAAGGCGTAAAGAAAAAAAGGCGCAAATAAGTGAGAGCACAGCAATACAATACAGAGAAAAACCATGCTGATGCTGTTGCAGCATGAACAGGAATATCCCCAAAAAGAGCCCGCAGAGGATTGTGGTTATCCAGTAATTGGCACTTAAGTGCTCCAGGTCATCATCCCTCATGGTATTTCTCCTGCAAGGCGCAGAGAGGCTTTCGACTCTCTGCGCCCTGGTGTTATGCCAAACGCACGCCCTGCAGTTGCAGCGTGTTTTGCAAATCAGGAATAGCAACCTGACGCACAGTGCAATGTTGCTGTAGCGAAACCACGGCGGCAGTGCCTGCGGCCTCACCGGTAACGGCACAACACATCATGTTGCGCATAGAAGTATGTGCAACTACGCCTGCGGAAATACAGCGCCCGGCAACCAAAAGGTTCTCCACTTTTTGTGGCACCAGACAGCCATAGGGGATCTGAAAGAAACGCCCGGTCGTTGGCAAAATGAGATAACCGGAACCATCAATAAATTCCGGGAATATCCCTACACTGTCCGAACAACGCCCCTGATTAAGGACGTAATCATCAGCAATACGTATTTCCCCCTCAATAAGCCGTGATTCGCGTGTACCCAGCGTGGCGCCAAAATTGCGTAACCGTACATTTTCAAAGCCCGGAACATAATGGCGTAGTGCGTCAATTGCCCATAATGCTTGCTGCCTTCCGGCGATTTCTGCTTTGGTTAAATCGAAGACATCGGTACAGTCAAAACCAAAGGCGTACACCATATTCATCTGAAAAGCTTCACCACTTTCAGAAAAGGTTGACCAGGTTCCGGCAATCGCCTGGGCGTCGCCTGGAATCACACCATCCTGTTGCGCCCGGGTAAAAATATCCTCCATATAAGGGCTAAACATCTGGTCTTCTTTGCCCGTGGTTTGAATCGTCCAGTTTTTTCCCCAATCCGCGTAGGTCGGCTTAAGTTCTTCCGCAACAAAACGGTTAAAGCGCGCCACATCGACACCTGCGCAACTGAACATCACGGTGACGCCCATCAGTTGGTCCTTGCCCCGTTTCGTCCAGGGCGCGCCTGCACGAGCGGCAATATCAGCATCCCCCGTGCAATCGACGATTCTTTTCGCCAGAATTGCCCCTCGTCCTGATTTATTCTCGACGATAACACCACATAACGTATCCCCGTCCTTGATTACATCCACAACCCAGGAGTGATATAACGGCTCAACGCCAGCTTCCGTTATCATCTGATCGGCAACAACTTTAAACCCCTCAGTATCGATAACTTCGCTAATTGACTGAGGTTCTGGTCGCGTGAAGCCCAATGCTCGCGAGCGGCCTTCATATTCACGACAAATCCCTTCACAATCTTCCGTCCCCGGATGGCGATACCAGGCAAAACTTTCCACACCGACCTGCGTCAATACGCCGCCTAGTGAGCCGTAACGCTCAACAATCATGGTTCTGGCACCTAGCCGCCCCGCCGCTATCGCCGCAGTTAACCCTGCCGGGCCGCCACCGATAACCAGAACGTCCGTTTGTGCAATGACTGGCGTTTGCCGTGCACTTTCATTAATCATGTCCACCATTTGTTCCCCCGTCAGACTCAGGACGCGCAATCCGCATTGTTTTCAGTGATTTCATTGACTTGATTTTTACTTTTACGATTCACACGCTGGAGGACCAGTGCGGCAATAAGGCCGATGAATGCGCAAACCAACATGAACAGGAAGACATCCTGAAAACCGGCAATCCCCGGTTTACGGTCAACCATATTGCCCACCATCGTGTAGCAGTAGATTTCCGGGAAATAGGTCAGTAAAGAGATCAAGCCCGCAGCAGTCCCAGTGACTTTTGCCGGGATCCGAACCTCATCAATAATTGAGAAGAACACGGCATTCGCGGAGTAAATAAACACGCCCAACGCAACCATATTCGCCAGCGCAATAGTGACGTAGCGCGACTCACCGGGCAGGAAGAAATAAACGGTAGTAAAGACAATCATGCCGATAAAGGCGTAAATCATAAAACGCGTGCGTGACGCACAGCGGTCGGCCAGTTGTCCGCCAATTAATCCCCCCATCGCAAATAACACATAGGCGCGAAGAATACTGGCAACTGCCACTTCCGATTCGCCCATATGCAGGATCTGCGTGAGATACGGCGTGACCATGCCAAAGCCGATATAAATTGACCACATACAGAAGGTCACAACGCCTGCCAGCCAAACCGTCGGCATTTTCAGCACGAATGCCATATCCGCCAGACGGAAGTTGGCTTTATCTTCGCTGTGCGTTTCATCCTGACAAACAAACCAGGCTAAAACACCGGTCAGAATAGTCACTACAGAATAGAAGATAATGGTTGCCCGCAAGCCATCAACACCTTCGCCAAATTTGGCAAATACCGGCACGGAAAGAAATCCCAGAACAATAGAAGTTAATCCCTTACCAAGAAACCAGTAACCATATAAGCGGCCTTGTTCTTCACTGGTTCCCAGGGTACGAATAATTCGCACACACACGGCCCAAAACGTAAATACGGTTGTAACAGCCCAAAGCGCATGTAACAGACAGATCATGGTATACGAGGGGAAGGTCGCATAATAAAAACCGCTTATCCCGGTGGAAATTAATGAAAAGGTCATTAATTTACGTGCAGAAAATCTATCGGCAGCCCAGCCACCAGGTAGATATAATAAAAAGTTAACCAGACCATAAGCTGTCATTAGAAAACCAAGTTCAGCATTAGTCGCTCCTGTAGCCTGCTGCATCGCATCGTAATAGGTTTCCCGTAAATAAGGTAATTTATATATTGCACTTCCGGCAATACCGCATAACGCCAGCGTGATCCAACGTTTCCAGTTACTGGTCATATTTATTCCCGAATGAAGTATTTAAAATGACACCAGCGGCCTGCTTTGCACAGGCCGTATTATTTTTTAAAGTCCTAAATGATGCGCAGTCAAAATTGCAGAAAGAACGTCCTGCGCAGTTACCACGAATGGCATATTATGGATAGTTTCCCCTTCAGCAGTAGCGGCTTCAGCCACTGCCAGTAATTTATCTTTATTAATTTCCTTCACGCCTAACATATGGAGATTTGTCGGCAGACCAACGCTATGGCAGAAATTGAGTACGGTTTCAATTTCCTCCTGTGGAGCGTTTTCCAGTACGAGCTGTACCAGCACGCCAAATGCCACTTTTTCACCGTGGTAGCAATGATGGCATTCCTCCAGTTGCGTCATGCCATTATGGATGGCATGAGCTGCCGCCAGACCGCTACTTTCAAATCCAATCCCGCTGAGATAGGTATTAGCTTCGATAATATTCTCTACCGCTTTGGTGTTAACGCCTTGTTCAACCGCGGTTTTTGCCTTATAGCCATCTTCCAACAGCGTGGTATAACAGAGTCGGGCAATGGCCAGTGCCGCCAGTGTCGACGCCCCGCCTGCCATTGTGGCTTTTCCTGACGCCTGATTGGCTCTCGCTTCAAACCAGGTTGACAAAGCATCTCCCATACCGGCCACCAGCAGACGCACTGGCGCGGCTGAAATAATACCTGTATCCATAATCACCATATCCGGGTTTTTCGGGAAAAACAGATATTCGCTAAACTGACCTTCCGGGGTGTAAATTACTGCCAGAGAACTGGTTGGCGCATCTGTGGAAGCAATTGTCGGTACAACCACCACTGGAACTTTTTGGTAATATGCTACGGCTTTTGCCGTATCCAACGTTTTACCGCCGCCAATACCAATAACGACATTATATTTACGCTGATTAAATTTCTCACGAATTCGAGAAATTTCATTTTGCGAGCATTCACCGCAAAAAACATCAAAATCCGCAATAATGTTTTCTCTTGCAAAGCTCTGGCTAACTCTGTCACCCACCAGGCCGGTAACAAAGTTATCTGCAATAATTAATGGTTCTGTTCCCAAACTTGCCGCATATGTAGCAATATTATCCAGAGAACCATTTCCCTGGATATATTTAGCCGGACTTATAATAATCTTATCCATGTCATTCCTCGCGTAACTTGTTTTGCTTCACTGTTAACCTACTCGTTGCATCCAGTGGCGGCAAACATTTCATTCGCGAAAAATTATGTTTTATGATCGCGCTGTAAAAAACATCATCCGCAGATGATAATAAAAAATACTTTTTATGCCTTAATCACAATACATCAATATCCACTCTGGTCCCTTTTCATTTTGAAACAACACCATGAATTAACCGTTTCATTATGAATCTTATTATCCTGTAGTTTGTTTTGTTATGGCTTGAGAATTAATCTCGAAAGCATCTTTAGCGTGGTTTACGTAATTTATCAGAACAGGAATGACTATGAAGAAATTAATTAACCAGATTGATTCTGTTGTCACAGAACAAATGGAAGGACTCATCGCCACCTGGCCACACCTACAGGCAAATTACGCGCCCCGATATGTGTGGTGCAAACAAAACGATAATACGGTGGCGCTGGTTTCAGGCGGCGGCTCGGGCCACGAACCGCTGCACGCAGGTTTTGTCGGCATGGGAATGTTAACCGGTGCATGCCCTGGTGAAATTTTCACTTCGCCCACACCAGACCAAATGATCGAATGTGCCAAAGTCGTTGATAATGGTTCTGGCGTTCTGTTTTTCATCAAAAATTACACAGGCGATATTCTGAACTTCGAAACAGCTGTCGAGATGCTACACGAAGAAGGTATCGCCGTTGGCACGGTTATTATTGACGATGACGTAGCAGTGAAAGACAGCCTGTATACAGCCGGACGTCGTGGCGTTGCTGGTACGGTTTTTGTAGAGAAAATTGTCGGTGCAGCTGCGCTTCAGGGTTATGACCTCGGGCAATGCGAACAACTTGGCAAAGATGTGAACAACGCCACCCGTTCTTTTGGCGTCGCACTATCAGCCTGCACTGTTCCCGCAGCGGGAAAACCCTCATTTGAACTGGCAGATAATGAAATTGAATTTGGTGTTGGGATCCACGGCGAACCAGGCATTGAACGACGTACTCTGCAAGATCTGAACGCGTTAATCGACAATGTGATAGCACAGTTACTGGATAATACCCCCTGGCGACGCACATTACGCCATTGGGATCGCCATGCCGGGGGATGGATAGATACGTCATCAATGAACGAATCATTCGATAAAAATGCTGAATATATTGTATTAATTAACGGACTTGGCAGCACACCTGAATCAGAGTTATATGGTGTCACCAGGGTATTTATGCGCGCAGCACAGCGTCAGGGAATCAAAATTAGCCGCCAGCTGGTTGGTAATTATTGCACATCATTAGACATGGCAGGATTTTCCATCAGCCTGTTGAAATGTACCCCAGAGTTTTTGCAACTTTGGGATGCCCCGGTCAATACGCCAGCTCTTCGTTGGGGATGTTAATAAGGACATTATATGAAAATTCAAAACAAACATATTATCGCCTGGCTGGAGAGTTGTGCGGCGCATCTCGCTGAACAGCAAGACTTTTTAACCGCACTCGACAGAGATATTGGTGATGCTGACCACGGGCTCAATATGAATCGTGGTTTCAGTGCAGTAAAAGCGACTTTACCCGACATTGAACGTCAGCAAATTGGCAACATCCTTAAGAATACCGGTATGAAACTGCTTTCCAGTGTCGGTGGTGCCAGTGGTCCTCTTTACGGCACATTATTTATTCGCGCCTCTGCGGCAGTGGGAGCCAGAACGGAATTAACTCTGGAAGAGTGGCTGGCGTGCCTGGAAGAAGGGATTGCAGGAGTCATCGCGCGAGGAAAAGCAGAACAAGGAGACAAAACACTGTGTGATGTCTGGGTTCCGGTCCTCAACGAAGCCAAAAAAAATCTGCAAGCCGGAATATCGCCTTCCCTTCTGCTGAATACGATGGTGCAAGATGCGGCAACAGCAGTGGATAACACCATCAATATGCAGGCGAAAAAAGGACGAGCCAGTTATCTCGGCGCTCGCAGTGTGGGCCATCAGGATCCAGGCGCTACCTCCTCCTGGCTGATGATTAAGGCTATGCAGGAAGGATTCGCGGAATAAATTATGGTCGCCATTGTTATTGTTTCTCATAGTCTACGCCTCGCCCAGGGGATTGAGGAGTTAGCACTGCAGATGTCTGGTGGTACCGTTCCTCTGGCCATTGCTGCGGGTATTGATGATCCACAAAATCCGATTGGCACCGATGCCATTGCGATTATGTCTGCGATTGAATCAGTCTGGTCACCGGAAGGCGTTCTGGTTCTCATGGATATGGGCAGTGCGCTACTTAGTACAGAGATGGCGCTGGAATTGCTTTCTGAAGAACAGAGAAGCGCGATTTATCTGCTCGCAGCGCCTGTAGTGGAAGGTGCTGTGTCTGCGGTAACGTCTGCCGCGGCGGGGCTTTCGGTTAAGGAGATTATTGCCGAAGTGGACCTTGCGCTGTGTGCCAAACAGCAGCAACTCACGCCATCCTCGACTGCAGGCGAAGTTGTGCCGGCGATATCACCGGTCAATCATTCCGGCGAATGGCAAACTTTTTGCTGGACGATACGTAATCCTAACGGCATTCATGCCCGTCCGGCAGCCAGCATTCTAAAAGTTTCAGCGCAATATTCAGCAAATATTATCGTCATCAAAGGGAATAAACGCGCCAGTACCCGCAGCCTCAATGAACTGGCTATGTTGGGAGCTCGCTGTGGCGATGAAATCATCTTTCAGGCCGAAGGCGTCGATGCCAGTGACGCTATAAAAGCAATTGAAACGTTGGCGAGAGATCATTTTGGCGAAGCTCACCTGCTGGCCTCTTCAGAGATTCCGCTAACCGCAACGCCCGTGGTCAGCGCTCCTGTCGATGGTGCAATAGCAGGCCTGTCAGTACAAAATGGTATCGCTATTGGTCCGGTTAAATGGTTTACCTGTGAACTACCAGAAATTACGCAGCGTACCGTCGATTCTCCGCAAGAAGAGCTGTCGCGAATCGAGTCTGCTATCGACATTGTGGTTCGCGAACTTGCCGATAAAGCGGCAGGGCCTGAAGGCGATATCTTTGCCGCCCATAAGATGATGCTTGAAGATCCAGAAATTAACCGGCAATTACAGCATCGTCTGGCAAAGGGCAAACAGGCGGAATTCGCATGGTTAGAAGTCATGCAGGCATTGGCAGAGCAATATTGTCAGGCGGAAACACTGTATTTACGTGAACGCGAGGCAGATATCCGTGACCTTACACGTCAGGTACTGAACCAGCTTTGCGGGGTAAGTGAGCAATACTTTATGACTACCGCGCCCTGCATTTTGTTAGCCAACGATCTGTTGCCATCACAGATAACCAGCCTGAATAAAGCACACATTCTTGGCATTTGCCTTCATAACGGAGGAACAACTTCACATACAGCGATCCTTGCCAGAGCAATGGGCATTCCTGCTATTGTGAAGGCAGCTATTACCCCGCAAAACGTCCGCGATAACGACACGGTCATTCTTGATGGTGAAACAGGCCGTTTGTGGCTACAGCCGGATGAGGTCACCCGCCTGGATTTACTGCAACGCGCCGAAGCATGGCTACAACAAAGAGATCGTCAGTTAGCTGATGCCATGCTGCCCGCTGTCACGCAAGGTGGGCGAAAAATCAACGTGCTGGCGAATATTGGTGATCTGCAAGACATTGACGCCGCACTGTCTCACGGAGCTGAGGGCGTTGGCTTGCTGCGTACCGAGTTTTTATTCCACGATTCTGCGACATTACCTGATGAGGAAGAGCAGTTCCGTGTGTATTGTTCTGTCGCCCGAGCTTTTGGCGACAAACCAGTAACGATCCGGACTCTGGATATTGGTGGTGATAAACCGTTACCTTCGTACCCTTTACCCGCAGAGGACAACCCCTTCCTGGGACTTCGTGGTATCCGGTTGTGTCTGGCGCATCCGCAAATATTTATTCCTCAATTGCGCGCACTTCTCAGGGCCGGGAAAGAATACCCAACGCTGCAAATTATGCTGCCGATGGTTTCAACGCTCGAGGAGGTCAACGCCGTCAAAACGCTGATACAAACTCAGGCAAAACTGCTGGGACTTACTGCAGAAAATCTTCCGGCGCTGGGAATTATGATTGAGGTTCCTGCCGCAGTCATGATTGCAGACAAATTAGCCAGTGAAGTCGATTTCTTTTCCATCGGCACCAACGATCTGACGCAATATATTATGGCGGCAGACAGAGGAAATAGTACCGTCGCGGAACTGGTCGATTATCGTAATGACGCGGTGATTAACGCTATTGCTATGGTGTGTCAGGCCGGACGTAATAATGAAATTCCGGTCAGTATGTGCGGCGAAATGGCTGGAGATACCCAGCAAACAGCACGACTGCTCACCATGGGGATTGATAAGCTCAGTGCCAGTCCATCCCGACTTCCGGCCTTGAAAGCAGCAATCAGAACCTCCCACTAATTGTGACCTAACGCGATACGTCTTGCGCGTATCGCGTTTCCCATCATTTACTGGGGCATCGTGCGATGCCAGCTCCCCTTCTGCCAGACCAGGTCAAACGTTAGCGGCTCATCATCGTGGTACAGCATCATCTCCAGACTAATGACCAACTCGTGGCAATAGACTGCTTTCAGATTGACCTGCAATGCCGCAATACGTGGCTCATGAAATAAAAGCGCGGAACGTAACTGGCGGCAATACCAACTCTGGAGAAGCTTGTCGCTCTGATTATGCCCTTGCCACTCAGGCATGCCTGAAACAAGTAATATTGGTAGCGGTGAATGGGGAGAACTAAAAAGTTGAAAGAGATCCCGACATACGGAATCACGCAGCGATAACGTATTGTTCCCTGTACTTTCAGGTAATACCGTCTGAACTGATTGGCGCATCATTTTGCGCACTCCTGACGTTTAGTGGCATCTGTATCCTGCCCTGGCTGCTGGACACCACTGGGTTGATGCTCATATTCCATAATCATTCCTTTATGCTCATTGCGTCCCTGGCACTTTCATAAGGGATTTATAAGATCCGCCAAAGATAAAACACTGTACAGAAAAGAATATCCACTGACTTTTTATTTAAAAAGGTATCATTTGACAAAAGTCATTAAACATAACGGAAATACGTTAACATATTCTGATTATTCCGAATAATTTCTCAGCGTTAAACTGATATATAATTATTCCAAAACAATATATCGTACGTAATGATTAAATTACGCATAATATATTCTGCAGAACATAATTAATTATTCAGGGAACATACATAGTGCAAAGCGGTTCAACTTTGCACCAGAAATGAGGGATCAGGCGTCCACTTTATCCAACGGCCACGAATCAAACAGATAACCATCGAAATAGATGTCATCGACGTTAGAGAACTCCAGCAAGCGCTGCTTCACATTCTCCAGATGCTGCCACATCGCCAGTTTTGCCGCGCGGGCATCTTTCTTGATTAACGCAGCCAGGATTTGTTTGTGATCGTCCAACCACTCTTTGCGGTATAAGCTGTCATCGAGATGGCTATGTAACTGGATCCACATTGGATTATTTTCCCGCCACTCCCAGGACTGACGGAACAGTTCCACCAGCATGCTGTTATGCGTGGCTTCAGCAATAGCGAGGTGGAACTGCATGTCGCCGCTTTCGCTACTGCCCGGCGCACTGGAGGCCAGTTCACGCTCTTCCAGTTGCAATGCCTGACGCATTTTAACGATGTCTTCGCGGGTAGCCTGCAAAGCGGCAAATTCCGCGATGTTACTTTCCAGCAACTGGCGCGCCTGTAACAGTTCAAAAGGACCGGCGTCATTGCAGACGTTGGCCTCTGCGCTCTCTGCATTATGGCAGGGTAAACTGTCGAGCACATAAATACCGGCACCACGTCGTACTTCTACCAGCCCTTTGATCTCCAGCATGATCAGTGCCTCACGCACCACCGTGCGGGTGACATCCAGCATTTCTGCGATTTCACGCTCCGGCGGTAGCCGTTCGCCAGGATTGTACGGCGTCTTAAGGATCAGATCGCGGATCATCGCCCCAACTTCCTGGTAAGGTCTTTGCGCAGAGGTGGCAGATTTCATGATGTTGTGTCCGTTAGATGCGATTAATCAAATTATTGCCGGATGCGGCGTGAACGCCTTATTCGGCCTACAAAGAGTGCGTATTCAATAAATTGCGATTGATCCGTAGGCCCGCCAGGCTTACTTACCGGGCAATTTTACGTTGACCGTTAATTTCAAACTATACCATCAGCACTGGAAGTTGGCACGTACAGGTGGGCAAAAAACGAAAACTGGTCAACCAAATATATTTTTGATTGACCAGTGAGTCTGTAGAGTAATCAGTCAGTTACAGTGCAGCCACACACTCACGCGCGCCGCGCTCGCACAGTTGCTGATAAGCCGCAGTCACCGCGCCAACAAAGTCTGCATTTTGCGGCAGATCATCGGCAAAGATACCGCTCAGGCCCAGCAACGCTTTCACGCGGTCTGCGCCCTGATACTGCGCATTGATCTTCTGGAACTCGGCCAGCATCGGGTCTACCACGTCGATAGCATTACCCTGCTCATCCACGCCCTGGGTGTAACGCATCCAGCCCGCTACGCCAAGCGCCAGGTGACGCCAGCTACCGCCGTTTTGCAGGTGTAAACGCACCGGGTCCAGCAAACGCTGCGGTAACTTCTGGCTGCCGTCCATCGCAATCTGCCAGGTACGGTGACGCAGAGACGGGTTGCTGAAACGCTCGATCAGCAGCGTCGCATAGGCGTTCAGATCCGTCCCTTCCGGCATCGACAGCGTTGGTGCTTGTTCCTGCATCATCAGGGCAAAGGCCGCTTTGCGATAATCCGGGTTAGTCATGGTGTCGGCAATGGTTTCATAACCGCCGAGGTAACCGAGGTATGCGAGGAAAGAGTGGCTGCCGTTAAGCATACGCAGTTTCATCATTTCGAACGGTACAACATCCGCAACAAACTGCGCGCCGACTTTATCCCAGTCCGGACGACCATTAACGAAGTTATCTTCAATGACCCACTGACGGAATGGTTCGCAGGCAATGGCGCACGGATCATAAACGCCCAGCTGGTCAGCAATTTCCTGCAACGTTTCAGGGGTAGCTGCCGGAACGATACGGTCAACCATGGTGCACGGGAAGGTGACGTTCTCTTCAATCCATTCCGCCAGTTGCGGGTCACGCGCCTGAGCCAGCCCCAGAACGGCAACTTTCGCCACATGACCATTTTCACGCACGTTGTCACAGGACATCACCGTAAACGCTTTCAGCCCTTTTTCACGACGCAGACGTAGGGCTTCTACGATGTAACCAATTGCGGACTTCGGCGCAGTCGGGTTTTCCAGATCGTGCTTGATCAGCGGGTTATTGAGATCCAGCTGACCGCTCGCCGCATCGGCACAGTAGCCTTTTTCCGTGACCGTCAGGGAGACAATCGCCGTCTGCGGACGCGCCATCGCGTTGAGAATACCTTCGCAACCGTCGATTTCCGGGTGCAGCGCTTCTTTCATCGAACCGATAATTTTCAGCTCGGTGCTTTCCGCGCCTTTTTCCGCCACGGTGTACAGCAGCTGCTGTTTTTTCAGGTTTTCGATCAGCACGCGGTCGTTGCCTGGCATCAGGTTAACTTCGCAGATACCCCAGTCGCTATCGGTGCTTTCCAGCAGGTGATGGGTATACAGCGCCTGGTGCGCGCGGTGAAACGCCCCGCAACCGAGATGCACAATGCGTGATTCCAGACGAGAATGATCCCATGACGGGCGGGCAACCGGCAGATTGCTGTCAACAATAGTAGTCATCGTAAACTCCAGAATCCGTCTTCAGAGAGTGACGGCAAGGAAGAAGGAACCGGCACGGCGCGCAGCCATGCCGGTGGGTATTAACGGCTAAAGAAAGCGCGCTGGATCGCCAGTTCGACGCCGCGAACTTCGGCCAGGCCTTTCAGACGACCAATCGCGGAGTAACCTGGGTTGGTTTTCTTCTTCAGGTCGTCCAGCATCTGGTGACCGTGGTCCGGACGCATCGGGATCAGGTCTTCTTTGCCTTCCGCTTTACGACGGTGTTCTTCTTCAACAATCGCTTTCACCACTTCGTACATATCAACGTCACCGTTCAGGTGCGCCGCTTCGTGGAAGGTTTTCGGGTTATCTTCACGCATGGTGGAGCGCAGATGGGTGAAGTAAATACGCGGACCGAACTGCTTGATCATATCAACCAGATCGTTGTCAGCACGCACGCCGTAGGAACCGGTGCACATGGTGAAACCGTTCGCCATGCTGTTTACGGTATCAACCATCCACTGCATATCTTCAATGGTGGAAACGATACGCGGCAGGCCGAGGATCGGGCGCGGCGGATCGTCCGGGTGAACAGCCATACGCACGCCAACTTCTTCGGCAACTGGAATAATGGCTTTCAGGAAGACGGCAAAGTTTTCGCGCAGCTTCGCTTTATCGATATCTTTGTACAGCTCCAGGTGCTTACGGAACTGGTCGAGGGTATAACCTTCTTCCGCGCCCGGCAGACCGGCGATGATGTTACGGGTCAGACGCGCTTTGTCTTCGTCGCTCATGGTGGCGAAGCGTTCAGCGGCCTGAGCAATTTCTTCTTTGGTGTAATCCGCTTCCGCGCCTGGACGCTTCAGGATGTGCATTTCGAATGCAGCGAATTCGATCTGGTCGAAGCGCAGAGCTTTGGAGCCGTCTGGCAGCACGTATTCAAGGTCAGTACGGGTCCAGTCGAGCACCGGCATGAAGTTATAGCACACGGTGCGGATACCGCACTGCGCCAGGTTGCGCAGGGTCTGCTGATAGTTAGCGATCCACTGCTCATAGTTGCCAGTGTGGGTTTTGATATCTTCGTGAATTGGCACGCTTTCCACGACAGACCACACCAGACCTGCGTCTTCAATGATAGCCTTGCGTTTGAGGATCTCTTCAACGGACCATACTTCACCGTTCGGGATATGGTGCAGCGCGGTAACCACGCCAGTTGCGCCCGCCTGACGGACATCAGCTAAAGAAACCGGATCGTTAGGGCCGTACCAGCGCCAAGTCTGTTCCATGTTTATTCCTCTTTCACGTAGTGGGTTCAACAGCGAAGAGACGCGGAACCCCGGAGTTGTTTAGGTATCCGAAAGAACGACCAGACCGCAGCCGTGGCGTTGCATCGGATGAGATGGCGTATAAGTTCTACCTTTTGGTAATACATGTCAACCTGAAATCTAAAATTGGTTAACCACATCACAAGAAATCTACTCTCCTGCCGGTTGACGCAAATGGCAACAAAGGAGGATCGGCGGTTAGTGATCGGGGGATGTGACATTCATCGCAATAATGGTTGACCAATTTACATAACGTGTCGTCCAACATAACAATGGATTAACCTGGAGAGGTAAAATGTTATTGGTTTCTCGGCGATTGTAGTGGTGATGCTGACAGCGTGGATTATAAAACGCCTTATACCCCTGATGCTTCTCTCTTAACCTGCTTCCCCCATTGCATAAGTTGTGACCGACACAACAAAACTGACGTTGTTGCGAAGATTGCTATTTAGTTTTGGTATAAAAGGTATACAGGCACATGGTGAAACATTTGAATTCCAGCGAGCAGGAGTAATTCACAATGAAGAGAACAATAACGGCGCTTGCTATCATGATGGCATCATTTGCCGCGAACGCGTCTGTATTACCGGAAATCCCAGTACCATTTAAAAGTGGTACTGGTGCAATTGATAACAACACTGTCTACATCGGTTTAGGTAGTGCAGGAACAGCATGGTATAAGCTGGACACACAGGCTAAAGATAAAAAATGGACAGCTCTGGCTGAATTCCCCGGCGGCGCGAGAGATCAAGCAACGTCCGCATTTATTGATGGTGATTTGTATGTATTTGGCGGTATTGGCAAAAACCAACAAGGTTTAACCAGGGTGTTCAGCGATGTGTACAAATATAGCCCAGCAACTAATACCTGGATTAAATTGATGTCACACGCGCCAATGGGCATGGCGGGCCATGTGACTTTTGTACACAACGGCAAGGCTTATGTTACTGGCGGTGTTAACCAAAATATCTTCAATGGCTATTTTGAAGATCTCAACGAGGCCGGAAAAGATTCAAAAACTATAGATAAAATCAACACCCGCTATTTCGATAAAAAAGCAGAAGATTATTTCTTCAATAAGTTTCTGTTGTCTTTTGATCCCTCTACACAGCAATGGAGTTACGCTGGCGAATCGCCCTGGTACGGGACGGCTGGTGCGGCGGTTGTGAATAAAGGTGATAAAACCTGGCTTATTAATGGTGAAATAAAGCCTGGACTGCGGACAGATGCCGTATTTGAACTTGATCTTACCGGCAATAACGTAAAATGGAATAAGCTTCCTCCCGTCTCATCACCAGATGGCGTCGCTGGCGGTTTTGCAGGTATTAGCAATGACTCTCTTATATTTGCCGGAGGAGCCGGATTTAAAGGCTCGCGCGAAAATTACCAGAACGGTAAGAACTATGCGCATGAAGGCCTGAAAAAATCGTATAGTGCTGATATTTATCTGTGGCATAACGGGAAATGGGAGAAATCTGGCGAACTGTCGCAAGGTCGAGCCTACGGAGTATCATTGCCCTGGAATAATAGTCTATTGATTATTGGCGGTGAAATTGCGGGTGGTAAAGCTGTTGCGGATTCAGTGTTGCTCTCAGTAAGAGATAATAAAGTTACTGTGCAAAACTAACTTTTCTGGGTTTCCATTGCCTGAAAATAAAGATGTTGTTCATCCCGGAATAAAATAACTGGCGCGGTTTGCGCAGATACATCCTGCGCCCGCCATATCACTTTAAAAGAGAACTGACAAACGCGCCTGATGAAAATCCAAATAGTTTGAGCAAGGGATATAACGGTTCAGCGTACCGAATGCCAGAGAACAAGACGACGGCGCTACGAAGCCGTCATTTCAGTCGGGGGATGATTGTAGACAAATTTGTTGACGCTATTTTGCAGTTTTGGCGCGAAAGATGAGCGTTCATTAATTTGATTTATTTGCATCCATCAACGCTTTTAACTCCTCCGGTGTAAATGGTGGTTTGCGTCGGTGCAGCATCGCATGGCAATTAGGGCAAACAGGCAGCAAAAAAACAAATGAGATCAAGGTAATATATCTTCGCTTGCAGGCTTGAACAGCAGAAAATTTGCGAGCATGATCGCAATTATTTCACTGCCAGGGATAACAATGGCTTCCAGTAAATCGCTACAGCAGGCAATTGCCAACATAAAAATCTGGCACAAGGGGGAACAGCGCGCGCCGCATAAACCATTGTTACTGCTATACGTATTAGCGGGATACCTGAATGGACATCCGCGCCTTTTCGATTATGGTTCGGAAATCTACGAACCTCTGCACAGTTTACTGGAACGTTTTGGGCCACAGCGTTCACAGTACCGACCTGATATGCCGTTCTGGCGATTACAAGGCGACGGATTCTGGCAATTACACAATGCCGAGCTTTGCTCAACAGCAGGGAGCAGCCGACAACCGCCAGTGAAGGAACTGAACGAATACCACGTTGCAGGCGGTTTCGATGAACAGCACTACGCCCTGGTAACCGGCAATAAAAAACTCATCAATACTCTGGCGCAACAGATACTCGAAGCACACTTCACCGAGAGTATTCAGGAAGAAATTGCTGACGAGCTGGGTTTTGATCTCCAGCAAATCCGTAAACAGCGCGACCCGTTATTTCGCAAAAATGTATTACGCGCTTATAACTACCAGTGCGCGATATGTGGCTTTAATATGCGCCACGACGACACCACCGTCGCGCTGGAAGCGGCGCATATAAAATGGAAACAGCACGGCGGTCCTTGTGAAATTCCTAATGGCCTGGCGCTTTGCGCAATTCACCATAAAGCCTTTGATAAAGGATCGATTGGCCTGGACGAAAATATGCGGGTACTGGTATCAGATGCGGTAAACGGCGGAGGGATCGTTGAGAGATTATTCTGGGATTTTGACGGGAAAACTATTGCGTTGCCGCAGGTGCGTAGAAATTACCCTTATGAGGGGTTTGTGGAGTGGCATCGGAAAGAGGTTTTTAGGGGGTGAGGTTGATAACAGCATTCACCCTACAACCTTACATTGTATTTAAATTAGAGCTGAGTTAACAGATAGTTGTATATATAACAGGCACTTGTCACAACGATTAACTCAATATAGTTAGAATACCTCATATTAATTAAAAAATAAGTAATGTCACAACAGAGGAAAAGTCACGATGACTCTTTATAGTGGTCAACAAAAACTG
>NZ_RHJQ01000029.1:0-67817 GCF_004211995.1 Escherichia sp. E14S1 | reverse complement strand
ACAAATCTATGTACAGGCTCGTTGTTAATGGCCGTTGCGATGGGCGCGTTAATTATCCTGGCGCACTCTTTCTTCCAGATCTATCTCTACATGGCCCCCTGTGAGCAATGTGTATACATTCGCTATGCCATGTTTGTGATGGTTATTGGAGGATTGGTTGCGGCGATCAACCCGAAGAACATCATCCTTAAGCTAATTGGCTGCGTGATGGCATTTTACGGCAGCATCATGGGGCTGAAGTTTTCATTCAAACTGAACGATATCCACCATGCGGTGCATAACCCGGATCCCGATTCACTGTTTGGCGTTCAGGGTTGCTCTACCGATCCAACTTTCCCCTTTAACCTGCCGCTGGCACAGTGGGCACCAAACTGGTTCAAACCTACCGGGGATTGCGGCTATGATGCGCCAATCGTTCCCGATGGCGTCACACTGAGCAGTATGCAGCAGTGGTTTGTGGCGATGTATCAGCAATCTGAAGGCTGGTATCTGCTACCGCCGTGGCACTTTATGAACATGGCTCAGGCCTGTATGTTGGCTTTTGGTCTTTGCTTATTGCTGCTATTAGTGATGAGCGGCGCATGGGGACTCAAGCTGCTGAGAAAGTAAGGTAATGCAAACCGAAGCCAGAAATTGGCTTCGGTTTTCTTCATCTATTAACCTACCTGCACCGACAACATACTTAAACTGCCCATTTCTATACCATCGACCGGAATGGTAATTGGCTCCTGCCCATCCCATGCACCTAAAACATACAATAGCGGCAGGTAATGCTCCGGTGTTGGATTCGATAACGCGCCACCTTCATGGTCGAGATAATTCACCAGAGGATGCTGCTCCACCGGTCCTTGCCACGTCAGATTCGCTTTCACATACTCATTAAACGACGTCGCCCACGGATAGGGGGAACTATCGCCATGCCATTTCACCGTGCGCAGGTTATGCACCACGTTACCGCTGGCGACCAACATTATTCCTTCATCTCGCAGCGCTGCCAGTTTACGCCCCATCTCAAGGTGCCAGGCGGCGGGTTTGGTGCTATCAATACTTAACTGCACCATCGGGATATCCGCTTGCGGATACATCTTAATCAGTACGCCCCACGAGCCGTGGTCAAAGCCCCAGGCTTCTTTATCCAGTGTGACAGGCACTGGCGCTAACAGCTCAACCAATCGCTGAGCCAAAGCCGGTGAGCCAGGAGCCGGATAATGGGTGTCGTACAGCGCCTGCGGAAAGCCGCCAAAGTCATGAATCGTTGGCGGCGTCTCCATCGCAGTCACTCCTGTACCACGGGTAAACCAGTGAGCCGAAACCACGACAATCGCTTGCGGGCGTGGCAATGTCATCCCCAACTTCTGCCAACTGCGGGTATACAAATTATCTTCCAGCACGTTCATCGGACTACCGTGACCTAAAAACAATGCTGGCATACGTGTTGAAGACATGATGATATCCTTAACTAAAGGTGTCATTTTGATATCCTCACAATACGCTCGTTCGGCGGAGTAAGAACCCGGATAACGATGATGATCATCATCAGTTATTTTGACGATCTGCCTGAAGGTGAAGATTTATAAGGAGTTGTCGATGTCAGTACCTCTCATTCTGACCATACTGGCGGGGGCAGCCACGTTTATTGGCGCGTTTCTCGGCGTTCTCGGGCAAAAACCCTCGAACCGACTGCTGGCATTTTCGCTAGGGTTTGCGGCGGGGATCATGTTGCTTATCTCATTGATGGAGATGCTCCCTGCCGCATTAGCCGCCGAAGGAATGTCCCCCGTTCTGGGCTACGGGATGTTTATTTTTGGTCTGCTGGGCTATTTTGGTCTGGACCGCATGTTGCCGCATGCGCATCCGCAGGATTTAATGCAAAAATCGGTGCAACCGTTGCCCAAATCAATCAAGCGCACTGCTATTCTGCTCACTCTTGGAATCAGTCTGCATAACTTCCCGGAAGGGATTGCCACCTTTGTTACGGCAAGCAGTAACCTGGAGCTGGGCTTTGGCATCGCACTGGCCGTGGCTTTGCACAATATTCCTGAAGGTCTGGCGGTTGCGGGGCCGGTTTACGCGGCAACGGGGTCGAAACGCACCGCAATTCTGTGGGCGGGGATTTCTGGGCTGGCGGAAATTCTCGGCGGCGTTCTGGCGTGGTTAATCCTTGGTAGCATGATTTCCCCTGTGGTCATGGCGGCAATCATGGCGGCGGTTGCAGGAATCATGGTGGCGCTCTCCGTGGACGAATTAATGCCGTTAGCCAAAGAGATTGATCCCAATAATAATCCCAGCTATGGCGTGCTGTGTGGGATGTCAGTAATGGGATTTAGTTTAGTGCTGTTACAAACGGCGGGAATTGGTTGAAAACAACTTCAGATGTTGTCCAGCATGGACAACATCTGCAGGCATCGCAGAAGCACTACTCCAGCTTTTCTGCTGTCTCTTCTCTCGCACTGTTTAAGTATTTGTTTCTCGCTTCAAGCAGTGCGTCTCTGTCCTGGCGAAACGCCCGACAATAACGTTTCAAATGCAGGAAATACCCCACCACAACCAGCGCAATCAATACAATCCAGTACCAGGAGATAAACATCCTTTTTACCCTTAATATTTAACAATACCAAACATTTAGCGCATAAATTTCACATATCCATTTTCGGATATATTTATATGGTCGCATAATATCGGAACATTTATATGATTTTGATCATAATGAAAAAGGTTGTCTGATATTAGTGAAATTTACTCATAGATAAAGCGGTGAAATTTACATTCAGCAGGGTAAGGGCAAAATAAAACCGAAGCCTTCAACAGCTTCGGTTTCTTTGATTATCGCACCAGTTTTAGCAGTTATTTTCAGCTAGCTTTGCGCTCATGCGCCTGACGGTATGCAACCAGATCCTCAATAGTGACCAGCGCCATATTGTGTTTGTTGGCAAACTCGATGCACTCTGGCGCGCGGGCCATAGTGCCATCGTCATTAGTCAGTTCACACAGCACACCTGCAGGTTTAAAGCCTGCCAGCGTCATCAGATCAATAGTCGCTTCGGTATGACCGCCACGAGTCAGTACACCACCCGCCTGTGCGCGCAATGGGAAAACGTGGCCAGGGCGATTCAAGTCTGAAGGTTTTGCGCCATCGGCAATCGCTGCGCGAACGGTCGTGATACGGTCAGCGGCAGAAACACCGGTAGTCACACCTTCAGCAGCTTCAATGGTCACGGTAAAACCGGTGCCATAGGCGCTGGTGTTATTTTCGACCATCATTGGCAGATCGAGTTGTTTACGGCGTTCTTCGGTTATGCACAAGCAAACAATACCGCTACCGTGGCGAATGGTCAGAGCCATCTGCTCAACGGTCATGGTTTCTGCCGGGAAGATCATATCGCCTTCGTTTTCACGGTCTTCATCATCAAGCACCATCACACCGCGTCCTTCACGCAGCGCAGCCAGTGCATTTTCAACACGTTCGAAAGGCGTACCAAAAGAGGAAAGTAGCGTCTGATTCATGGTAAAAAAACCTCACTAAAATTATGGTTACCAGAATCAGGGCAGTCTTAGGAGTGGCGGCATATAGCCAAAATAACGTGAGCGGGTCCATGCCCGACAGAATCGTTACTCTCTCCCATCCGGACTCTAACCGTCGGCCCCGGAATTACACCGGATCTGCTGTCCTTTGAGTTTGCACCCAAAGCGCTCGCGGGCTTTCAACTGAGTTGATTTACCGCCGGTGGGGAATTTCGCCCCGCCCTGAGAATAAGCGGATTCACTATAACGCTAATGATTAACGGCAGCAACGCATAGGTTCACATAATTCTGGTTTATGACTTACCCTTATCGCACTACAATGGCACCAAACACCTATCAGTACAGGGAAACTACAATGATTGACCCGAAAAAAATTGAGCAAATTGCTCGCCAGGTTCACGAATCAATGCCTAAAGGAATCAGGGAGTTCGGGGAAGATGTGGAGAAAAAAATCCGCCAAACCCTACAAGCACAGCTGACTCGCCTCGATTTGGTAAGCCGCGAAGAATTTGATGTGCAGACGCAGGTCCTGTTACGGACTCGTGAGAAACTGGCGTTACTGGAGCAGCGCATCAGTGAACTGGAAGCTCGTAGTAATCCGGCAGCAGAAGTTCAATCTCCTCCCGCCATCCCGCCAGTTGATAAAGCAGAATAAAGCACCACAAAAACGGGCCTGACGGCCCGTAATCTCAATGTTCTAGTTCCAGTTCTCTTGACTGTGTCATTTGCTGGCAATACCAGGCATAACGAGCGCAAAACCAGGTTCTGTGTTCTTCATCCATATTACCAGTGACGGCCAGAATATCGACCGGTCGACCTTCAGCATTCATTCTGGCAAAACTACGCGCCAGGAAATCGAAATTATTTAAAGAATTAAGACCATGATCCATAAGCACATCCTCCGGTTATCGCATACCTTTTAAGGCCATATGCTTTTTCTGATTTCAGTATTCCTTAATCAGTGTAGTGCCTTTAAACATAACGTGCGTAAATATATTGTTTTGGATCACACTTTTTATTGAAAATAATTACAACGTTAAAAGACTTTCCCTTTTAAAATTTCACTAACGCATGTTATTATTAGCAAAGATAAATGTAAGAAAGGAAATCATACCATAGTAAACAATGCGTCACTGAATGGACGATGGAGTGACTGATGATTTTATTTGCCGACTATAACACACCTTATCTTTTCGCTATTTCCTTTGTACTTTTGATCGGCCTGTTAGAAATTATTGCTATTGTCTGCGGTCACATGCTCTCCGGTGCTCTTGATGCACATCTTGATCATTACGATTCCATAACCACAGGTAATATTAGTCAGGCACTTCATTATCTTAATATTGGAAGGCTACCAGCCCTCGTCATCCTCTGCCTGTTGGCTGGTTTTTTTGGCCTTATCGGCATCGTTCTACAGCATGCCTGCGTGACGGTCTGGAAAGCTCCACTCTCAAACCTGTTGGTGGTTCCTGTTTGTTTACTGCTCACTGTTATTACAGTGCATTATATCGGCAAGGCGATCGCCCCCTGGATTCCTCGCGATCATAGTTCTGCTATTACAGAAGAAGAATATATTGGCTGCATGGCATTAATTACCGGTCATCAGGCAATATCAGGCAGACCCTGTGAAGGAAAACTTACCGATCAATTTGGTCAAATACACTATCTATTACTGGAACCTGAAGAAGGAAAAAACTTCACCAAAGGTGACAAGGTATTGATTATTTGCCGACTTTCTGCAACACGATATTTAGCAGAAAAAAATCCCTGGCCAAATATATTGTAAATATTTAAACAAAAGGAAATTTAATAATGGATGATATCGTTAACTTAGTACCGTCATGGATGTTTATGGCGATTGTTGCCGTATGTGTTCTGTTTATTATCGGTATTATTTTCGCGCGACTTTATCGTCGGGCATCTGCCGAGCAGGCATTTGTTCGTACCGGGTTAGGCGGGCAAAAAGTGGTAATGAGCGGCGGCGCAATCGTAATGCCGATCTTCCACGAAATCATTCCTATCAATATGAATACGCTTAAGCTGGAAGTCAGCCGTTCTACTATTGATAGCCTGATTACGAAAGATCGTATGCGTGTTGATGTTGTAGTGGCTTTCTTTGTACGGGTAAAACCGTCAGTAGAAGGCATCGCCACTGCGGCCCAGACGTTGGGGCAACGCACTCTATCACCAGAAGATTTACGTATGCTGGTCGAGGATAAATTCGTCGATGCCCTACGCGCCACCGCTGCGCAAATGACCATGCATGAGTTACAGGATACCCGCGAGAACTTCGTGCAGGGTGTACAAAATACCGTGGCAGAAGACTTGTCGAAAAACGGACTGGAACTGGAAAGTGTTTCACTCACCAACTTTAACCAGACTTCGAAAGAGCATTTTAACCCGAACAACGCTTTTGACGCCGAAGGTTTGACCAAACTAACCCAGGAGACGGAACGCCGTCGTCGCGAGCGTAACGAAGTTGAACAGGATGTAGAAGTTGCAGTGCGTGAGAAAAATCGAGACGCTCTTTCGCGGAAGCTGGAGATTGAACAGCAAGAAGCGTTTATGACGCTTGAGCAGGAGCAGCAGGTTAAAACCCGTACCGCTGAGCAGAATGCGAAAATTGCGGCTTTTGAAGCTGAACGTCGTCGTGAAGCAGAGCAGACGCGAATTCTGGCTGAACGACAGATTCAGGAAACGGAAATCGACCGCGAACAGGCCGTCCGCTCAAGAAAGGTTGAGGCTGAACGTGAAGTTCGCATTAAAGAGATCGAACAGCAGCAGGTTACCGAAATCGCCAACCAGACGAAATCGATCGCTATTGCGGCAAAATCAGAACAACAATCACAGGCAGAAGCGCGTGCCAACCTCGCACTTGCAGAAGCGGTAAGTGCGCAACAAAACGTAGAAACCACTCGCCAGACAGCCGAAGCCGATCGTGCCAAGCAGGTGGCGCTGATCGCAGCAGCGCAAGACGCAGAAACCAAAGCGGTCGAACTGACCGTCCGAGCAAAAGCAGAGAAAGAAGCCGCAGAAATGCAGGCGGCAGCGATCGTTGAGTTAGCCGAAGCTACGCGTAAAAAAGGTCTGGCGGAAGCAGAAGCGCAACGTGCGCTGAACGATGCAATCAACGTGCTTTCTGATGAACAAACCAGCCTTAAATTCAAACTGGCGCTATTACAGTCGTTACCTGCGGTAATAGAGAAATCCGTTGAACCGATGAAGTCTATCGACGGCATCAAGATTATTCAGGTAGATGGATTGAACCGTGGTGGCGCTGCGGGGGATGCGGCATCAGGCAGCGTTGGTGGCGGAAATCTGGCGGAACAGGCATTGTCTGCCGCCCTTTCTTACCGCACACAGGCACCGCTGATTGACTCCTTGCTCAATGAAATTGGCGTTTCAGGCGGCTCGCTAGCGGCATTGACTTTACCCTTAACCTCAACAACTCCCGTCGCAGAAAACGTAGAATAAATTTTCATCTATGAACATCCCTGGCCCAAAAATCCGGGGATTTTTTATATCTGCGTTCCACTAAAAAGTGCAAATGATCAGTTTGTTACAGCGTTTTACGTGACCGCTCGGGGAAGAGAAAACTGTATCAGGGAAAGCGTTGCGCGGGGTCCGGCGCTAATCAACAATCGGGGAGTCAGCAAGGGGCTGAAACGGGAAAGCCCCTCCCGAGGAAGGGGCCTTACAGAAGGAAAGGGTTGTGATGAAGCTTGTCATCATACTGATTGTGTTGTTACTCGTAAGTTTCGCAGCTTATTAACAGCCAATCAGAGGGGGGAGAAATCCTCCCTCACCCTTGTCCCTTTACTCTAGGTTGAAAAAACAACAGCGTCAAGAAGGTTTCATTAACACACATCCCTGGCCCAAAAAGCCGGGGATTTTTTATATCTGCATTCCGCTAAAAAGTGCAAATGATCAGGTTGTTACAGCGTTTTGCGAGTCGACTCGGGGAAGAGAAATCTGTATCAGGGAAAGCGTTGCGCGGGGTCAGGCGCTAATCAACAATCGGGGAGTCAGTAAGGGGCTGAAACGGGAAAGCCCCTCCCGAGGAAGGGGCCTTACAGAAGGAAAGGGTTATGATGAAGCTCGTCATCATACTGATTGTGTTGTTACTGATAAGTTTCCACGCTTACTAACAGCCAATCAGAGGGGGGAGAAATCCTCCCTCACCCTTGTTCCTTTACTTTAGGTTGAAAAAAAATCAGCGTCAAGAAGGTTTCATTAACGCATATCCCTGGCCCAAAAAGCCGGGGATTTTTTATATCTGCATTCCGCTAAAAAGTGCAAATGATCAGGCTATTGCAGCGTTTTGCGAGTCGACTCGGGGAAGAGAAAACTGCATCAGGGAAAGCGTTGCGCGGGGTCAGGCGCTAATCAACAATCGGGGAGTCAGTAAGGGGCTGAAACGGGAAAGCCCCTCCCGAAGAAGGGGCCTTACAGAAGGAAAGGGTTATGATGAAGTTCGTCATCATACTGGTTGTGTTGTTACTGTTAAGTTTCCCGACTTACTAACAACTCATCAGAGGGGGGAGAAATCCTCCCTTACCCTTGTTCCTTTACTTTAGGTTGAAAAAACAACAGCGTCAATAGGTCTACCTGGCACGAAGCGAGATCTGTGAACCGCTTTCCGGTTAGCCTTTTTTATCCTGTTGGATCTTCTTGATGATGTTGGTCGTCGAGCAACCGTCTTCAAAGTTGAGCACCAGAACTTCGCCGCCGTTGGCCCAGACTTCTTTACTCCCGGCAATCTCTTCTGGTTTATAGTCGCCTCCTTTTACCAGCAGATCTGGCAGGATCCCGGCGATCAGGCGCTGCGGCGTGTCCTCTTCAAACGACACCACCCAGTCGACCGCTTCCAGTGCGCCCAGCACAATCATACGCTGTTCGAGCGGGTTAACCGGGCGAGAATCCCCTTTCAGGCGTTTGGTGGAGGCATCGCTGTTCACGGCGACAATCAAGCGGTCACCCAGCTTGCGGGCATTTGCCAGATAAGAGACATGCCCGGCGTGGAGAATGTCGAAGACGCCATTGGTCATCACCACTTTTTCACCGCGTTTACGTGCCGCCGCTACGGCCAGCTTCAGTTCCTCTTCGGTCATCACGCCAAAACCAGTGTCTGCACGTCCACGTACTGCGTTTTCCAGCTCGATCGGCGAAACCGTGGATGTCCCCAGTTTGCCGACCACCACACCAGCCGCCGCATTGGCAAAGAAGCAGGCTTCTTCCAGCGAATTACCAGCCGCCAGCGTTGCCGCAAGCACGCCAATCACCGTGTCGCCTGCACCGGTAACGTCATAGACTTCTTGCGCCTGAGTTGGCATATGCAGCGGCTCTTTACCCGGTTGCAGCAGCGTCATCCCCTGCTCGGAACGGGTTACCAGCAGCGCAGAGAGTTCGTAGTCGGCAATCAGTTTCATGCCGCGTTCAACAATCTCTTCTTCGGTTTTACATTTACCAACAACAGCTTCAAATTCCGAGAGATTAGGCGTTAACAGCGTAGCGCCGCGGTAGCGTTCAAAATCGGTGCCTTTTGGATCAATCAACACCGGAACTCCCGCTTTACGCGCCAGTTGGATCATCTGCTGTACGCTTGCCAACGCACCTTTCGCATAGTCAGAAAGCACCAGCGCGCCAATCGTACCGAGAGCCTGATTAATCCGCTCATGCAGCGGCTGCGGATCAACACCTTCGAAACCTTCTTCAAAATCCAGGCGGATCAACTGTTGGTTACGAGAAAGCACCCGCAGTTTAGTGATGGTCGGATGCGTCGGCACAGAAACGAAGTCGCATTTTACGTTCACGTCCGCCAGCGATTTACTGAGCGCGCGCGCCGCATCATCAATACCTGTCAGCCCCACCAGGCGTGCGTTTGCACCGAGAGAAGCGATGTTCATCGCCACGTTGGCCGCGCCGCCCGGACGTTCTTCGATGGTATTCACTTTAACCACGGGTACTGGCGCTTCCGGCGAGATACGGCTGGTGGGACCGTACCAGTAACGATCCAGCATTACATCACCAACCACCATCACTCCTGCACGTTCAAACTCTGGCAGCGTTACTTTCATTCCTGTCTCCTGAGAGATTCAAAATTTGCGCGCGATAATACCATATTTCATTCCTCCACCAGCCACTTCTGCCAGCTTGCCCGGACCAGTTCACGCTCTGCGGTGAAGTAATCCTCCGGCACATGGCCTGGCAACTCTTGTAATGCCAGATGATGAAGTTCATCGCGAAGCGTAGTGTAAGCACGGGTCAGCGCCATCGCTTCCTGCTCTTCCATAATGTCGTTTTGCGCCAGTAGTTCCAGAATGCGCACGTTGTCTGACCAGCGCGTTAACTTCGGTTTTTCATGGGCGTAGCGCAACACCAGATATTGGGTAATAAATTCGATATCGGTAATTCCGCCTTCATCGGCTTTGATATCAAAGCGATCGCGATGTTTATTGCCGAGATGGGCGCGCATTTTCTCGCGCATTTCCCGCACTTCTGTCTGTAAAGTTTTGCCTTCACGCGGCAACGTCATAATCTCCCGGCGTACTGCGTCAAATTGAGCGGTCAATTGTGGATCACCATATACCACGCGAGCACGTACCAGCGCCTGATGTTCCCACGTCCAGGCCTCGTTTCTCTGATAATCGGCAAACGCTTCTGCGGAAGTAACCAGCATTCCCGCCGCCCCGGACGGGCGTAGCCGTGCATCCACTTCGTACAAAATACCGGAAGACGTGCGCGTGCTGAACAAGTGCATAATGCGTTGCGCCAGACGCAGGTAAAACTGCCGCCCGTCGATTTCCCGCTCGCCGTCCGTCATTACATCCATCGGGCAATCATGGAGGAAGATCAGGTCAAGATCGGAACTGTAGCCTAACTCCCAACCGCCCAGCTTACCGTAGCCAACCACCGCAAAGCCTCGACCTTCACGTTCGTTCAGGTGGGTCGGTTTTCCGTAACGGGCGACCATTTGAACCCATGCCTGCTGAACGACGGCATCTATCATGGCTTCTGCCAACCAGGTTAAGTGATCGCTCACTTTCATTACCGGTAACGTACCGGCAATATCCGCAGCGGCAATGCGTAACAGCTGCGCCTGTTTGAACTGACGCAGCGCCTCAAGCTGTTGTTCTTCGTCATCTTCTGGCACGCGCAGCAAATACTGGCGCAATTCGTCGCGATAGGCATCCGTCGCTGTCGGCTGGTAGAGGGTGTTCGGATCGAGCAGTTCATCCAGCAATAATGGATAACGCGCCAGTTGACTGGCAATCATCGGCGATGCGGCACACAGAGAAATCAAATGCTTAAGCGCCGCGGGGAATTCACTGAGCAATTCTAAATAGGTGGTGCGGGTAACAATCCCCACCAGCAAGGCGGTAATGCGCGACAGCGTGACAGCAGCGTCTTCACGCGCACATACGTCACTTAACAAATGTGGCATGAGATGGTCGAGCACCTGACGCCCGCGCGGGCCAATGGTGCGCTTATCCAGCTCTTTGCGGAAATCGGCAATCAGCGTCAGCACCTGTTTGCGATCATCTTCGCTAAGATGCGCCAGCACTGGCGTGGTGTCATCTTCCTGCAATGCATCCTGCCACAGCTCACGCCACTGCTCCGACAGTGTCTCTTCCTGGGTTTCGCTTTCGTCGTCACCAATCAGATCGTTAAATACCCGACGCACATTAGCCATATGTCCGCCCAGCGCTCCGGTCAGTTGCTGCCAGTCAGCGAACTCCATCGCCCACGCCAGCCGCGCACGGTTAAGCTCATCTGCAGGAAGCGTCTGGGTTTGTTCGTCATTAATGCTTTGCAGCAGGTTTTCCAGGCGCCGCAGGAACAGATACGCCACTCGCAATTGTTCGGCATCTTTCTCAGAGAGCAGATGCAATGCCGCAATGGCGTTGAGGGTAGGCAATAATGAACGCGATTGCAGCGACGGCTCGCGCCCGCCGCGAATAAGCTGGAACACCTGGACGATAAATTCAATTTCGCGAATGCCGCCTGCGCCAAGTTTGATGTTGTCGGTCAAACCGCGGCGACGCACTTCACGGGCAATCATCCCTTTCATGTTGCGCAGAGACTGAATCACACTGAAATCGATGTAACGACGAAAAACAAACGGGCGCAGCATCGAACGCAATTCGTTAGCATAAGCGCCGTCGCTATCGCCCATAATCCGCGCCTTGACCATCGCGTAACGCTCCCAGTCACGCCCCTGCTCCTGGTAATAATCTTCCAGCGCCGCAAAGCTCAGCACCAGCGGGCCACTTTCGCCAAACGGACGCAGCCGCATATCTACGCGATAGACAAAGCCATCTTGCGTTGGTTGATCCAGCACTTTAATCAACCGCTGCCCCATGCGGGTAAAGAACTGAGCGTTGTCCAGTTCCCGGCGTCCGCCCTGCGTACAACCATGTTCAGGCCAGGCAAAAATCAGATCGATATCTGAGGAGAAATTCAGTTCCCCTCCACCCAGCTTACCCATGCCTAAAATCAGCAGCGGTTGCGCTTCGCCCTGCGCATTGCACGGCGTTCCCCACTCGCGGCAGCATGCGTCATACAACCAGTCACGCGCCGCAACAATCAGCGTCTCCGCCAGATGGCTGAGCTGCTGCAATATGCTCTCTTCAGTAACCAGTGCCAGCGTTTGCGCCCAGGCGATACGTACCATGATGCGCCGCCGGAATAGCCGCAGTTCACGCATTAACCCAGCCTCGTCACTCACGTTACTGAGCGCCTCCTGTAACCACTCGCCGTAATACTGCCATTCATCGGCTTGTGGCGGCTCGCTTTCCAGCTCCGTCAGCCACTCTGGATGCGCAATTACACTGTCCTGCACAAAATCACTAAAAGTAAGTACTGACTTCGCCTGTGCGCTAAGTGATTCCTTGGCTAAAGGCGCTGGCAGCCGCTCAACAACGGTCTGCCAGTACTGCTGTAACGGTGAAGAGAGCGGCTTCATAAGCGATTTTATCCTTGCCTGATTAACGTTTTCCGCTGTGCAACCAGAACGGTTCCTGATTGTTTGCTTCATTACGGAAATGTTCAATTTCAATGCGTTGCCCGGTCGCAATAGCGTGACGCAGCCCCTGCCAATTCTCCAGCCAGGCTTGCGCGACGACAGGATCGTAGTAACCCGCCAGTAACAGTATTGAGTCAATGTCACGTGTCAGGCGTGGCAACTGGTCACGGTAGCGATCGCCCAACGGCTGGCAAAAAACGCTTTTCAGTTCAGCGGCATGGCGGGAAAGATGGATATCGGCAAAGCGTTTGAAGGAATCGCTGATTTTGCCCTGTGCTTTGGCATCTAAAAACGGCTGCCAGGCTTTGCTTACCAGCCATTCGGTCAACGCCAGTTTCGCCATTGCCGTTTCGGTAGAATAGACCGCCGTCACGGCAGAAACCGCAGAAGCAATGGTCGCCTCGCATTGAGTCAGCAGATCACGTAAGTGAGTGCTCGCTTTACGCGGCACGATACCGCCGAACAGCATCAGAGTATGGCGAACCAGGCCGATTGCTGCCAGCACCTGCTCTTTCGCCGCCTCGTTGCCGCGTATCCACAACTCTTCATGGTACTGCCATTGTGCTAACGCCAGCTCGAGCGCCGCTTCCAGCCCCTGTTCCACATCGGCTTTTGCCGCAACATGCAAAATGGTGGTGGGTTTGATTTCACGCGCGGGATTTCCCTGCGCCAGATGATAGCCACGCGCCGCCTTGCTCAGGCTGCCCTGGCGTAAACCAGTTTGCGATACCAGTTGGTTTGCCAGTTTCAGCACCGCGCGCGTTTCGCCGCTAAGCAGTTCCAGTTCAAGCTCGCAGATAGGCTCAGCAAATTCCCCAGCTTTCACTTCCCCCTGGTCGAGGGCAATTTCAATCTGACTGCCATCGACCTCCACCAGCCATTTTTCGCGATAAAAATCGGTGCTGAACAGCGGTTGTACGCGGGAAGCGAGATCGGCAGGTAACTCGCCGTTCGGCCAGACTTCCGTCGGAAACTGCGCCAGGTCGAGCGTCGGTTCGCTCAACGCCACATTATATTCCGGGCGCTGGTGTAAACCGCCAGTCACTCGCCCGGCGACTTTCATCGTCATTTCATAGCGACCATTTTCGCCACGAATACGCAAGCCCATATCGTGCCCACGCAGCCAGTTATCCGACGTTTCGTAGTAAATATTCAGCAACTGCACGGGGTCATGGTGCTCGCCGCCCAGCGTATTGAGATGGTCACGCAACGCCTCAACGGCACTGTGATTAACAATAAACTTTAATTCGATTTCCTGAGCCATGGCCTTTACTTATCCGGTTATGTCACATTAGTGACGATGAACGGCGAACTTAATGCGATCTTTTTTGTCAGTAGATAGTATTTTGCGCCAAATTGCCATGCAACGGGCAATTTGACGGGCGTAAAAGATTGAAGCTGTGGCAAGACCTGACACAGAGGATTCCGATTGATAGCGAATGCTTTGCGTAGCGACACTGATGCCACTACTATCGTTCCACTTTTCCCAGACAATAACGACAGCCTGATGCCAAAATTACGCCTGATCGGATTAACTATACTTGCACTTAGCGCCACTGCCGTCTCGCACGCCGAAGAAAAGCGCTATGTTTCTGACGAACTGAACACTTGGGTCCGCAGTGGTCCGGGGGATAATTATCGCCTCGTGGGCACAGTTAACGCGGGCGAGGAAGTAACCTTATTACAAACTGACGCCAACACCAATTATGCCCAGGTGAAAGACAGCTCCGGCCGTACCGCCTGGATCCCGTTAAAAGAACTTAATACCGAGCCAAGCCTGCGCACTCGTGTACCGGTGCTGGAAAATCAGGTCAAAACGTTGACCGATAAGCTCACCAATATTGATAACACCTGGAATCAGCGCACTGCTGAAATGCAGCAAAAAGTGGCGCAGAGCGACAGCGTGATCAACGGGTTAAAAGAAGAAAATCAGAAGCTGAAAAACGAACTGATTGTCGCTCAGAAAAAGGTCGATGCCGCCAGCGTGCAGTTAGATGACAAACAGCGCACCATCATCATGCAATGGTTTATGTATGGCGGCGGTGTACTAGGTCTTGGCTTGCTGCTCGGACTGGTATTACCGCACCTGATCCCAACGCGCAAACGCAAAGATCGCTGGATGAACTAAATCGCCTTCTTCGTTGCACTGTCTTATTATTAGGAATTGTGTATTTGACGAAGGGAAGATGGCGTGAAGATTTATCTGGTCGGTGGTGCGGTACGGGATGCATTGTTAGGGCTACCGGTCAAAGACAGAGATTGGGTGGTGGTCGGCAGTACGCCACAGGAGATGCTCGACGCGGGCTACCAGCAGGTAGGCCGCGATTTTCCTGTTTTTCTGCATCCGCAGACGCATGAAGAGTATGCGCTGGCACGTACCGAACGGAAATCCGGCTCCGGTTACACCGGTTTTACCTGCTATGCCGCACCGGATGTCACGCTGGAAGATGATCTTAAGCGTCGTGATCTGACCATTAATGCGCTGGCCCAGGACGATGACGGCGAGATTATCGACCCGTACAACGGTCTGGGCGATCTGCAAAATCGTCTGTTACGCCATGTTTCCCCCGCTTTTGGCGAGGATCCGCTACGCGTGCTGCGCGTGGCACGTTTTGCTGCGCGTTATGCCCACCTCAGTTTTCGTATTGCTGATGAAACCCTGGCGCTGATGCGCGAGATGACCCACGCGGGCGAACTGGAACATCTTACGCCTGAACGGGTGTGGAAAGAGACGGAAAGCGCCCTCACCACCCGCAATCCACAAGTGTTCTTCCAGGTGCTACGCGATTGCGGCGCACTGCGCGTTTTATTCCCGGAAATTGACGCCCTGTTCGGCGTTCCGGCCCCCGCCAAATGGCATCCGGAAATCGACACCGGGATTCATACCTTAATGACGCTCTCCATGGCGGCGATGCTAAGTCCGCAGGTCGATGTCCGTTTCGCAACGTTATGCCATGATCTCGGTAAAGGACTGACGCCGCCAGAACTTTGGCCACGTCATCATGGACATGGCCCGGCAGGTGTTAAGTTGGTGGAACAACTATGTCAGCGTCTGCGCGTGCCAAATGAAATTCGCGATTTAGCCAAACTGGTGGCTGAGTTTCACGATCTCATTCACACCTTCCTCATGCTGAACCCGAAAACCATCGTCAAATTATTCGATTCCATCGATGCCTGGCGTAAACCGCAGCGTGTAGAGCAACTGGCGCTGACCAGCGAGGCAGACGTGCGCGGCAGAACCGGTTTTGAATCGGCGGACTACCCGCAAGGACGCTGGTTATGCGAAGCCTGGGAAGTGGCGCAGTCAGTGCCGACAAAAGCCGTCGTTGAAGCGGGATTTAAAGGTGTAGAGATTCGCGAAGAGCTGACCCGCCGCCGAATTGCAGCGGTAGCCAGCTGGAAGGAACAGCGTTGCCCAAAGCCTGAGTGAGTGTTGGGCACTTTGCCGGATGCGGCGTAAACGCCTTATCCGGCCTACGCAATCGTGGACAATTCCAGGCATCCGACACTATTCTTCACATCAAAAGAACACGACGTACACCGCAGCCGCCACAATAAAGCGATAAATGGCGAACGGGATAAACGAAATGCGCTTAATCAATTGCAGGAAGGTTTTAATCGCTATCAGCGCCACTACGAAGGCAGTGATAAACCCAACAGCAAACATCGGGATATCGCCGGTTGTCAGGAAGCCCCAGCTTTTGTAGAGATCAAGCGCCGTTGCGCCCATCATCATCGGCACCGCCAGCAGGAACGAGAACTCAGAAGCCGCGTAACGGCTCACCCCCATCAGCATCCCACCTGAAATGGTCGCCCCGGAGCGAGAGAATCCCGGCCACAGCGCCAGACACTGAAAGCAGCCAATCATAAACGCCTGGCGATAGGTCATATCATCCAGACCCGGCGCACGCGGCTCTTTCGGCTTCAGGCATTCGGCGGCAATCAGCAACAAACCGCCGACAACCAGCGCATACATGACATTTATCGGGTTAAACAATGATTTAATCATGTCGTGGAACAACAGTCCCAGCACCACCGCTGGGATCATCCCCAGCAAAATGTGGATCAGCGTTAAACGACCTTTGCTTTCTCCTTCGTGCTGCAACGGGCGTCCAAAGTGAATGCCAATCAGACCAAACAGACGCCGCCAGAACATCACTACTACCGCCAGAATTGATCCTAACTGGATCACGACTTCAAAGGTTTTCGCCGTGTCGCCCTCAAACCCCAACAAGTGACCGACAATAATCATATGGCCCGTGCTGGATACCGGCAGAAATTCTGTCAATCCTTCGACCACACCCAATATTGCCGCTATCAGCAGCGAGTGCATATCGCTCATCAATAAACCCCTAAATTATTAAAATGTACCGCTTGTCCGAACTACTGCAGTATGACCAGGTTATAACCGTTTGGTTTAACAGCTGTAAAATTAATTATTTTCTTTCAGATTATTGCCACGCTCAATGATTACGCCAACATTCGCCGCCCGCGCCACTGCGCCTGGCTTGCTAAGTTTGATGCGAACCCACGGCGAATTAAAGCGAGTTAACAGCAGTTCCGCCACCTCTTCCGCCACGCGTTCCACCAGTGCAAAACGCGCCCCCTCAACGTGGCTGACTATCGTTTCTGCAATGTCAGCGTAACTGAGGCAATCCGCCACATCATCACTTTTCGCCGCTTTACGGTTATCCCACGCCATTTCGATATCGAACACCAGCTTCTGTTCGATGATCTGTTCCCAGTCGTAAACACCAATAGTGGTGATTACCGAAAGTTGCTCTATAAATACAATATCCATCACGTCCTGCCTGCTTTTTGGCTAACCGGATACCACTTCCGGCGAAATGTGCGTATTATCCACAGATTCATCGTTGAACACGAATTTTCAAAACGGAACAGCTTATGAGTGCAATCGCGCCTGGAATGATCCTCATCGCGTACCTCTGCGGCTCCATTTCCAGTGCCATTCTGGTTTGCCGCCTTTGTGGCTTGCCCGACCCGCGAACCAGCGGCTCCGGTAATCCTGGCGCGACCAACGTTTTACGCATGGGTGGCAAAGGAGCAGCCGTAGCAGTGCTGATCTTTGACGTTCTAAAAGGTATGTTGCCTGTCTGGGGAGCATATGAATTAGGCGTCAGCCCATTTTGGCTGGGATTAATTGCGATTGCCGCCTGTCTTGGACACATCTGGCCCGTTTTCTTCGGTTTTAAAGGGGGAAAAGGCGTTGCCACCGCTTTTGGCGCTATTGCTCCGATCGGCTGGGATTTAACGGGCGTGATGGCGGGGACTTGGCTGCTTACCGTGCTATTGAGTGGATATTCGTCGCTGGGGGCGATTGTCAGCGCGCTGATTGCTCCGTTTTATGTCTGGTGGTTCAAGCCTCAATTCACCTTCCCGGTTTCGATGCTCTCTTGCCTGATCCTGCTGCGTCATCATGACAACATCCAGCGTCTGTGGCGTCACCAGGAGACAAAAATCTGGACGAAATTCAAAAGAAAGCGTGAAAAAGATCCCGAGTGATTTATGACGAGCCTACATAACCTGATAGCCCTCGTCAGGTTTACCCAGCCGTTGCTGGCACCACGCCGCCAAAAATTCCACGCAGACACGTAATTTCATGCTGCGATAGAGCGGCTCCCGGTAAACAGCCCAGATATTGGCGCTTTGTGCATACTCCGGCAATACTCGCACCAGTTTGCCACTCTCCAGAAACGGCAAAACATCCCACTCGGAACGCAGCATAATCCCTTTGCCCTCCAGCGCCCATTGCAGCACAATCTCGCCGCTGTTGGAGGAAAGATGCCCACTAACCTTCACCGACTTTTTCTCCTGACCGTTCCCTAACTCCCATATTCCGTGGGTCATGTCACGCTCTTTAGTCACCAGACAGTCATGGCGACTTAATTCCTGTAATGATTGTGGCGGGGAATATTTTTTCAGATACTCAGGTGCTGCGCATAATATTCTTCTATTTTTCGTTAACAGATGCGCAATATAATAATCAGGAATGTCATCATTAATACGAATATCAAGATCAATATTATCCTGCACTAAATCAATTTGCCGATCGAACAATTCAAAATACACCTGTAATTCAGGGTAATTGCGCATCAGTTCGGTAATGGCTGGCGCAATATAACTGCGCCCAAAGCCAAAGCTGCAACCAATACGAATCATCCCCTCCGGGCGCGTTTTGATTTGCGTGACGTCATCGACCAGTCGCTGATATTGGGTGAGGATTTCCAGCGCATGTTCGTAACAACGTTGGCCACTTTCAGTCAGTGCCACGCCTCGGGCAGAGCGGTTCAGCAGTGTGGTTGCCAGCGTATTTTCAAGGATTTGGATCCGCTTGGTGACAAATGCAGGCGTTTGCCCAAGCGTTGCCGCAGCGGCGCTAAAACTCCCGCTATGGACGATTTCCACCAGTACCTGCAAGTCTTTGGCTAAAGGCCAGCTATTTAGCATTGTTAAATATCCGCAGTTTTGATAAACGCAGTGTATTTCGCAAAACATTGCCATTCCCTGCTCTGGCGCAATATTCGTTCTTATTTTCGTGTTGATTAACGAACTGTTAATTACATATTCACGGCGGCAAAAAATATAAAACCACATTTTTAGTGGTAGTTTGTGACGGTGAATTTTTCCAGACAAATACAGAAACTGGAGTTGCCATGATGAGCGAAAGTAATAAGCAACAGGCAGTGAATAAGCTGACGGATATTGTCGCTAACTTTACCGCTATGATATCTACCCGGATGCCTGATGACGTGGTGGATAAACTAAAACAGCTAAAGGATGCCGAAACATCGTCGATGGGAAAAATCATCTACCACACGATGTTCGACAACATGCAAAAAGCGATCGACCTGAATCGTCCTGCCTGTCAGGACACCGGGGAGATTATGTTCTTCGTTAAAGTCGGTTCCCGTTTCCCGCTGCTTGGCGAGCTGCGAAGCATTCTTAAGCAAGCTGTGGAAGAAGCAACCGTCAAAGCGCCACTGCGCCACAACGCGGTGGAAATTTTTGACGAAGTGAACACCGGCAAAAATACCGGCAGCGGCGTACCGTGGGTTACCTGGGACATCATTCCCGACGGTGACGATGCGGAAATCGAAGTTTACATGGCTGGCGGCGGCTGCACACTGCCTGGTCGCTCGAAAGTATTAATGCCTTCGGAAGGCTACGAAGGCGTAGTGAAATTCGTCTTTGAAAATATCTCTACTCTCGCTGTAAACGCCTGTCCGCCAGTACTGGTAGGCGTGGGCATCGCCACCTCAGTGGAAACCGCCGCCGTGCTCTCGCGTAAAGCCATTTTGCGCCCGATTGGCAGCCGCCATCCTAATCCAAAAGCGGCAGAGCTGGAGGTACGCCTGGAAGAAGGACTCAACCGTCTGGGGATTGGTCCACAAGGGCTGACTGGCAACAGTTCAGTGATGGGCGTACATATCGAATCTGCCGCCCGCCATCCGTCAACCATCGGCGTTGCTGTTTCTACAGGCTGCTGGGCGCATCGTCGCGGCACACTGCTGGTTCATGCCGATCTCACCTTTGAAAATCTGTCTCACACCCGGAGCGCGTTATGAAAAAGATCCTGACAACCCCGATCAAAGCTGAAGATCTGCAAGATATTCGCGTCGGCGATGTGATCTACCTGACCGGTACACTGGTGACCTGCCGTGACGTTTGTCACCGCCGCTTGATCGAACTGAAACGTCCGATCCCTTACGATCTCAACGGCAAAGCGATTTTCCACGCTGGCCCCATCGTGCGCAAAAACGGCGACAAATGGGAGATGGTGTCCGTTGGCCCGACAACCAGTATGCGTATGGAAAGTTTTGAACGTGAGTTTATCGAGCAGACCGGCGTGAAACTGGTGGTTGGCAAAGGCGGAATGGGGCCGCTGACCGAAGAGGGCTGTCAGAAATTCAAGGCGCTGCATGTGATTTTCCCGGCTGGCTGCGCGGTGCTGGCAGCAACTCAGGTGGAAGAAATTGAAGAGGTGCACTGGACAGAACTCGGGATGCCGGAGTCGTTGTGGGTCTGCCGGGTCAAAGAGTTCGGCCCGCTGATTGTCTCTATAGATACCCACGGCAACAACCTGATAGCCGAAAACAAAAAGCTGTTCGCCGAACGCCGCGAGCCCATCGCGGAAGAGATCTGCGAGCACGTCCATTACATCAAATAACCCTCACGGAGAGGCTCGCCCCCTCTCCTTTTTCGCAGGCATAACACGATGAAACCTTCCACTGAATGGTGGCGATACCTTGCGCCGCTGGCGGTCATCGCCATTATTGCTCTAATTCCGGTTCCCGCAGGGCTGGAGAGTCATACCTGGCTCTACTTTGCCGTTTTTACTGGCGTGATCGTTGGGCTGATCCTCGAACCCGTGCCGGGTGCCGTGGTGGCGATGGTGGGTATCTCCATCATCGCCATTCTCTCCCCCTGGCTGCTGTTCAGCCCGGAGCAGCTCGCCCAGCCAGGTTTTAAATTCACCGCCAAATCTCTTTCCTGGGCGGTTTCTGGTTTTTCTAATTCGGTTATCTGGCTGATTTTCGCCGCCTTTATGTTTGGCACTGGCTATGAAAAAACCGGTCTTGGACGTCGCATCGCGCTGATTCTGGTGAAAAAGATGGGGCATCGCACACTGTTTCTCGGCTATGCGGTGATGTTCTCCGAGCTGATCCTGGCACCTGTAACACCGTCCAACTCGGCGCGCGGTGCGGGGATTATCTATCCCATCATCCGTAACCTGCCGCCGCTCTATCAATCACGGCCGAACGACAGCAGTTCGCGCAGTATTGGCTCGTACATCATGTGGATGGGGATTGTTGCCGACTGCGTGACCAGCGCCATTTTCCTGACGGCAATGGCACCAAACTTGCTGTTAATTGGACTGATGAAAAGCGCATCTCACGCCACGCTGAGTTGGGGCGACTGGTTCCTCGGGATGTTGCCGCTCAGTATTTTACTGGTTCTGCTGGTTCCCTGGCTGGCTTACGTACTGTACCCGCCGGTATTGAAGTCTGGCGATCAGGTGCCGCGCTGGGCAGAGACGGAACTGCAGGCAATGGGCCCGCTCTGTTCGCGTGAAAAACGGATGCTGGGGCTGATGGTGGGCGCGCTGGTGCTGTGGATTTTTGGCGGTGATTATATCGATGCCGCGATGGTCGGTTACAGCGTAGTGGCACTGATGCTGCTTCTGCGCATTATCTGCTGGGACGATATTGTCAGTAATAAAGCGGCGTGGAACGTTTTCTTCTGGCTGGCATCACTCATCACCCTTGCCACCGGACTCAACAACAACGGTTTTATTAGCTGGTTTGGCAAACTGTTAGCAGGCAGCTTAAGTGGTTATTCGTCGACGATAGTGATGGTGGCGTTGATTGTGGTCTTTTATCTGCTGCGCTACTTTTTTGCCAGCGCCACGGCGTATACCTCCGCCCTCGCACCGATGATGATTGCCGCCGCGCTGGCGATGCCGGGAATCCCGCTGCCGGTGTTCTGCCTGATGGTTGGCGCGGCAATTGGTCTGGGGAGCATTCTTACGCCATACGCCACCGGACCCAGCCCGATTTACTACGGTAGTGGTTATCTGCCAACGGTGGATTACTGGCGACTGGGGGCGATTTTTGGGCTGATATTCCTCGTGTTGCTAGTGATTACCGGCTTGCTGTGGATGCCCGTGGTGTTGCTTTAAGAAAGGAAGGTGCCGGAAGAGACTATCCGGCACCTGATAGTTTTACGCAGCCGGTAACTCCGCCAGCGGCCAGCGCGGGCGCACGCTAACGCCGAGATCCGCCGTCGCGCCTGCTTTAAACCGCACCATTCCGGCATAGGCGATCATCGCGCCGTTATCAGTACAAAATTCTGGACGCGCGTAGAACACTTCTCCACGGCGTTTTTTCATCATTTCCGCCAGTTTCGCCCGCAGCGTGCGGTTAGCACTCACGCCGCCTGCCATTACCAGTCGCTTAAAGCCCGTCTGATCCAGTGCTCGCTTACACTTAATCATCAGCGTATCGACCACCGCATCTTCAAAGGCGCGGGCGATATCAGCACGCGTCTGGTCGTCGGTGCCGTTGTCACGAATCGTGTTCGCGGCGAAGGTTTTCAGGCCAGAGAAGCTGAAATCCAGCCCCGGACGGTCGGTCATCGGGCGCGGGAAGACAAAGCGCCCGGCAGTACCCTGAGCCGCCATTTTCGACAGTAACGGCCCGCCTGGGTAATCCAGCCCCAGCAGCTTTGCGGTTTTGTCAAACGCTTCCCCGGCGGCATCATCGATAGACTCGCCGAGCAGCTCGTACTGACCAATGCCAGTCACGCTGATTAACTGCGTATGACCGCCGGAAACCAACAGCGCGACAAACGGAAATTCTGGCGGGTTATCTTCCAGCATCGGCGCTAACAGATGCCCTTCCATATGGTGTACCGGGATCGCCGGAACGTCCCAGGCAAACGCCAGAGAACGCCCCACGGTCGCGCCAACCAGCAGCGCGCCGACTAATCCAGGACCTGCGGTATAGGCCACAGCGTCAATGTCTTTTGCCGTTAAACCAGACTCCTTCAGCGCAGCCTGGATCAACGGTACGGTTTTACGCACGTGATCGCGGGAAGCCAGTTCAGGCACGACGCCGCCGTAGTCAGCGTGCAATTTCACCTGACTATACAATTGGTTGGCTAACAAACCTTTTTCATCGTCGTAAATGGCGATGCCAGTTTCATCGCAGGAAGTTTCAATACCCAGTACACGCATGACTTGTTTTACCTCGCTTTATTACCGCGCAGTGTAGGACCAATGCGGGTTGATGTAAAACTTTGTTCGCCCCTGGATAAAGCCTCGTGTATACTCCCCACCCTTATAAAAGTCCCTTTCAAAAGAGGCCGCGGTGCTTTACAAAGCAGCAGCAATTGCAGTAAAATTCCGCACCATTTTGAAATAAGCTGGCGTTGATGCCAGCGGCAAACCGAATTAATCAAAGGTGAGAGGCACATGCCGGTAATTAAAGTACGTGAAAACGAGCCGTTCGACGTAGCTCTGCGTCGCTTCAAGCGTTCCTGTGAAAAAGCAGGTGTTCTGGCGGAAGTTCGTCGTCGTGAGTTCTATGAAAAACCGACTACCGAACGTAAGCGCGCTAAAGCTTCTGCAGTGAAACGTCACGCGAAGAAACTGGCTCGCGAAAACGCACGCCGCACTCGTCTGTACTAATTCCTCGAGAGCGTTGCTCTCCGATCAGACCGAGTTGTAGTTGTAAGGCCGTGCTTCCGAAAGGAATGCGCGGCTTATTTTCGTTTATGAATTGCTAAAAATCGGGGCCTATGGCTGGACGAATCCCACGCGTATTCATTAATGATCTGCTGGCACGCACCGACATCGTCGATCTGATCGATGCCCGTGTGAAGCTGAAAAAGCAGGGCAAGAATTTCCACGCGTGTTGTCCATTCCACAACGAGAAAACCCCGTCATTCACCGTTAACGGTGAGAAACAGTTTTACCACTGCTTTGGATGTGGCGCGCACGGCAACGCGATCGACTTCCTGATGAACTACGACAAGCTCGAGTTCGTCGAAACGGTCGAAGAGCTGGCGGCAATGCACAATCTTGAAGTGCCATTTGAAGCAGGCAGCGGCCCCAGCCAGATCGAGCGCCATCAACGGCAAACGCTTTATCAGTTGATGGACGGTCTGAATACGTTTTACCAACAATCTTTACAGCAACCTGTTGCCACGTCTGCGCGCCAGTATCTGGAAAAACGCGGATTAAGCCACGAGGTTATCGCCCGCTTTGCGATTGGTTTTGCGCCCCCCGGCTGGGACAACGTCCTGAAACGGTTTGGTGGCAATCCAGAAAATCGTCAGTCATTGATTGATGCGGGTATGTTGGTCACTAACGATCAGGGTCGCAGTTACGATCGTTTCCGCGAGCGGGTGATGTTCCCTATTCGCGATAAACGCGGTCGGGTGATTGGTTTTGGCGGGCGCGTGCTGGGCAACGATACCCCCAAGTACCTGAACTCGCCGGAAACTGATATTTTCCATAAAGGCCGCCAGCTTTACGGTCTTTATGAAGCGCAGCAGGATAACGCTGAACCCAATCGTCTGCTTGTGGTCGAAGGCTATATGGACGTAGTTGCGCTGGCGCAATACGGCATTAATTACGCCGTTGCGTCGCTGGGTACGTCAACCACTGCCGATCACATACAGCTGTTGTTCCGCGCAACCAACAATGTCATTTGCTGTTATGACGGCGACCGCGCAGGTCGCGATGCCGCCTGGCGAGCGCTGGAAACGGCGCTGCCTTACATGACAGACGGTCGTCAGCTACGTTTTATGTTTTTGCCTGATGGCGAAGACCCTGACACGCTGGTGCGCAAAGAAGGTAAAGAGGCGTTTGAAGCGCGGATGGAGCAGGCGATGCCGCTCTCCGCATTTCTGTTTAACAGCCTGATGCCGCAAGTTGATCTGAGCACCCCAGACGGGCGCGCGCGTTTGAGTACGCTGGCACTGCCATTGATATCGCAGGTGCCGGGCGAAACGCTGCGAATATATCTTCGTCAGGAATTAGGCAATAAGTTAGGCATACTTGATGACAGCCAGCTTGAACGATTAATGCCAAAAGCGGCAGAGAGCGGCGTTTCTCGTCCTGTTCCGCAGCTAAAACGCACGACCATGCGTATACTTATAGGGTTGCTGGTGCAAAATCCAGAATTAGCGACGTTGGTCCCGCCGCTTGAGAATCTGGATGAAAATAAGCTCCCTGGACTTGGCTTATTCAGAGAACTGGTCAACACTTGTCTCTCTCAGCCAGGTCTGACCACCGGGCAACTTTTAGAGCACTATCGTGGTACAAATAATGCTGCCACCCTTGAAAAACTGTCGATGTGGGACGATATAGCAGATAAGAATATTGCTGAGCAAACCTTCACCGACTCACTCAACCATATGTTTGATTCGCTGCTTGAACTGCGTCAAGAAGAGTTAATCGCTCGTGAGCGCACGCATGGTTTAAGCAACGAAGAACGCCTGGAACTCTGGACATTGAACCAGGAACTGGCGAAAAAGTGATTTAACGGCTTAAGTGCCGAATAGCGATCGGGAAGCCCCCGACAGCCGCACTGAGAGGCAGCGGCAAATATATAAGTACGCCCTCGTAATTATCGTTGGCGGTAAACAGCCGTTGGATTTCAGCGTTAACACCTGAAGGACATCGGGTCAATCGCCCAACACCAACCTCATGAAATAAGTGTGGATACCGTCTTATGGAGCAAAACCCGCAGTCACAGCTGAAACTTCTTGTCACCCGTGGTAAGGAGCAAGGCTATCTGACCTATGCCGAGGTCAATGACCATCTGCCGGAAGATATCGTCGATTCAGATCAGATCGAAGACATCATCCAAATGATCAACGACATGGGCATTCAGGTGATGGAAGAAGCACCGGATGCCGATGATCTGATGCTGGCTGAAAACACCGCGGACGAAGATGCTGCCGAAGCCGCCGCGCAGGTGCTTTCCAGCGTGGAATCTGAAATCGGGCGCACGACTGACCCGGTACGCATGTACATGCGTGAAATGGGCACCGTTGAACTGTTGACCCGCGAAGGCGAAATTGACATCGCTAAACGTATTGAAGACGGGATCAACCAGGTTCAATGCTCCGTTGCTGAATACCCGGAAGCGATCACCTATCTGCTGGAACAGTACGATCGTGTGGAAGCAGAAGAAGCGCGTCTGTCCGATCTGATCACCGGCTTTGTTGACCCGAACGCAGAAGAAGATCTGGCACCAACCGCCACTCACGTCGGCTCTGAGCTTTCCCAGGAAGATCTGGACGATGACGAAGATGAAGACGAAGAAGATGGTGACGACGATACCGCCGACGATGACAACAGCATCGACCCGGAACTGGCTCGTGAAAAATTTGCGGAACTGCGCGCTCAGTACGTTGTAACGCGTGACACCATCAAAGCGAAAGGCCGTAGCCATGCAGCCGCTCAGGAAGAGATCCTGAAACTGTCTGAAGTGTTCAAACAGTTCCGCCTGGTGCCGAAGCAGTTTGACTACCTGGTCAACAGCATGCGCGTCATGATGGACCGCGTTCGTACGCAAGAACGTCTGATCATGAAGCTCTGCGTTGAGCAGTGCAAAATGCCGAAGAAAAACTTCATCACCCTGTTTACCGGCAATGAAACCAGCGATACCTGGTTCAATGCGGCAATTGCGATGAACAAGCCGTGGTCGGAAAAACTGCACGATGTCTCTGAAGAAGTACATCGCGCCCTGCAGAAACTGCAACAGATTGAAGAAGAAACCGGCCTGACCATTGAGCAGGTTAAAGATATCAACCGTCGCATGTCCATCGGTGAAGCGAAAGCCCGCCGTGCGAAGAAAGAGATGGTTGAAGCGAACTTACGTCTGGTTATTTCTATCGCCAAGAAATACACCAACCGTGGTTTGCAGTTCCTTGACCTGATTCAGGAAGGTAACATCGGCCTGATGAAAGCGGTTGATAAGTTCGAATACCGCCGTGGTTACAAGTTCTCCACCTACGCAACCTGGTGGATCCGTCAGGCGATCACCCGCTCTATCGCGGATCAGGCGCGCACCATTCGTATTCCGGTGCATATGATTGAGACTATCAACAAGCTCAACCGTATTTCTCGCCAGATGCTGCAAGAGATGGGCCGCGAGCCGACGCCGGAAGAACTGGCTGAACGTATGCTGATGCCGGAAGATAAGATCCGCAAAGTGCTGAAGATCGCCAAAGAGCCAATTTCCATGGAAACGCCGATCGGTGATGATGAAGATTCGCATCTGGGTGATTTCATCGAGGATACTACCCTCGAGCTGCCGCTGGATTCTGCGACCACCGAAAGTCTGCGTGCGGCAACACACGACGTGCTGGCTGGCCTGACCGCGCGTGAAGCGAAAGTTCTGCGTATGCGTTTTGGTATCGACATGAACACCGACCATACGCTGGAAGAAGTGGGTAAACAGTTCGACGTTACCCGCGAACGTATCCGTCAGATCGAAGCGAAGGCGCTGCGTAAACTGCGTCACCCGAGCCGTTCTGAAGTACTGCGTAGCTTCCTGGACGATTAATCGGTAGCCGGATAAGGCGTTTACGCCACATCCGGCACTTGTCCCTTTGCACAAACGCCACCTTTTCGGTGGCGTTTTTTATCGCCCACGCACCACCAGTGCCTGATCCAGTTCCCGATACGCCTCCACCAGCTTTTCCAGAGAAACTCGACTTAAACCGCTGGGATTTGGCAGTACCCAGATCTGCGTCGAACCAATAGTGAGCGTTTGTTTCCCCCACTGTGCGCCGCGCTGGCTGAATCCCTGCTCATAGGCCTGTTTGCCCAAAATCGCCAACGCCTGAGGCTGATAATCTTCAATTTTTTCAATCAACTTACGCCCGCCTGCGTGCAGCTCCTGCTTTGAAACTTCATTAGCTTGCACCGTTGGACGGTCAACCAGTTTGGTGACGCCACAACGATAATCCAGCAGATGCTGTGCCTCCTGCGGCTTCAACTGTCTTTCAGTAAACCCGGCCTGATAAATCACCTTCCAGAAACGGTTCGCCGGATGAGCAAAAGGAAAGCCAGTATCCGCAGATGAAAGCCCCGGATTGATGCCGCAAAACACCACGCGCAACCCTGGTGCAATAATATCTTCAACCATATTAACCCCTGAACAACACAACCTAGGGAAAGTATAACGAATTGAAAACACATTGTTTATAAAAACAGCAGGCGCGCGGTAATGGCTGGATTGCGACACGGAGTTACTTTATAATCCGCTACCATGGCCCCTTAGCTCAGTGGTTAGAGCAGGCGACTCATAATCGCTTGGTCGCTGGTTCAAGTCCAGCAGGGGCCACCAAATACAGTAAAGGCTGACGAGAAATCGTCAGCCTTTTTCTTTTCATATATCAGTTACTTCGCGTGCCAGTAAGCCGCTGCGCGTACCCGTTGAGGGTCATACTGTTCCGCTTCAAAGCAACGGCTTAAATTCTTCACCACCTTCCCTTCACCGGTTATCCAGATGAAGTAATCATCGGCAGGGATTTGCATCTGCGCCAGACGCGCATCTACCGCCTGCTCATCATGCGCCAACCATTCGATATTAAAACCATCAAGGTGCGCGAGATAATCCTGACAGGCGTTATCCCGCACGCTGACCAGCGCGGTAACGTGCGGTTTAGCAGCAAGTTTGCTCAACGTTTCCAGGCGGCGGCGTAGTGCGGGCATCCCGGACTCATCGCAAACATACAGCTGATACGCGTAATCTTCCGGCACCACCAGCGAACCGCGCGGTCCTGCCACCGTGAGTTTATCACCCGGTTGCGCCTGCATCGCCCAGCCGCTGGCGACCCCACCGTCGTGAATAAAGAAATCGATCGCCAGTTCATGGCGTTGTTCGTCATACAGCGGCGTATAGTCACGCGACGGTGCGCGTGGTCCTTCCGGCCAGACGATCCCCTCTTCCGTTACTGTTGGCGGCACAAAGTGAGCGTCAGATTGAGGAAAGAAGAGTTTGCTGTGATCGTCAAAGCCGCGCGACGTAAAGCCGTCCAGCGCCTCGCCGCCGAGGACAATGCGCTGAAAACCGGCGCTGATGCGCTCAACGCGTAACACAGTCAGTTCACGGAAGCGCAGATCATTGCGAACGCGCTGCGGGTAGCGGGGGGAGTTATTCATTGTTATCGCCTTCGTGATGGTAATCAGATATATCTAAATAAATTTCGTAAATGATAATGATTGCTAATCATGATAAATGCAAGCGATTTGTAGAACTGATATATCTGAAGTATGTGAAGGCATTCAGCGCCATAGCAAGGCTGCCGGATGCGGCGTGAACGCCTTATCCGGCCTGGATGTTGAGTACATCTGCGTTTAAAAATCATTTTTACACTTGCAAGAACTCTCACATCAGATATAAATTAGATATATCTAATTAAGCAAAAGGAGGCTGATATGAGCCATCATCACGAAGGGTGTTGTAAACATGAAGGCCAGCCACGCCATGAAGGCTGCTGCAAAGGTGAGAAGCCAGAACACGAGCACTGCGGACACGGTCACCAGCATGAACACGGTCAATGCTGCGGTGGTCGCCACGGTCGCGGTGGCGGTCGTCGGCAACGTTTCTTTGGTCACGGTGAATTGCGTCTGGTGATTCTGGATATTCTCTCGCGCGATGACAGCCACGGCTACGAGTTGATTAAAGCGATTGAGAATCTAACCCAGGGGAATTACACCCCAAGCCCGGGCGTCATCTACCCGACGCTGGATTTTCTGCAGGAGCAGTCGCTAATTACCATCCGCGAAGAGGAAGGCGGCAAAAAGCAGATTGCGTTGACCGAACAAGGCGCGCAGTGGCTGGAAGAAAACCGCGAACAGGTGGAGATGATTGAAGAACGCATCAAAGCGCGTTGCGTTGGCGCTGCGCTGCGCCAGAACCCGCAAATGAAGCGGGCGCTGGATAATTTTAAAGCGGTGCTGGATTTACGCATCAATCAGAGCGACATCAGCGACGCGCAGATAAAAAAGATCATTGCGGTGATCGACCGCGCCGCTTTTGATATTACGCAATTGGATTAATCACCGATTGCCGGATGCGGCGTGAACGCCTTATCCAGCCTACGCGCCCCGTAGGCCTGATAAGATGCGCCAGCATCGCATCAGGCATCGTGCTCCAACCGCCGGATGCGGCATACCGATTAATGCAGCACCGTCACCGCGTCTTCCAGTCGGCTGGCGCGGTGTTTCACCATCGCCGACACCTGCGCACTCTCTTCCACCAACTCGGCGTTTTTCTGCGTGATCAGGTTAAGTTCATCCACCGCACGGGTCAGGCTGGAAAGCCCATCGGCCTGTTCCAGCGTTGAATGGCTAATCTGGGCGATCAACTGCGTGACGTTTTTTACCTGCGCCACAATATCATCCATCGTCCGTCCGGCGGCGTGTACCTGCTGCGAACCGGATTGCACCTTATCAGCACTGGCATCAATTAGCTTGCGGATATCGTTGGCAGCATTGGCGCTGCGGCTGGCTAAATGACGCACTTCCCCTGCCACCACTGCAAAACCTTTGCCCTGTTCTCCGGCACGCGCCGCTTCCACCGCCGCATTCAGGGCGAGAATATTGGTCTGAAACGCAATATCGTTAATCAGCGAAGTAATGGTGCCAATGCGCTGGGTACTGTCGGCGATATCGTCCATCGTCTTGATCACCGTGGTCATCGCTTCCCCGCCCTGCACAGCCGCATTACTGGCGGTGATAGAAAGTTTATCGGCAGCCGATGCTGTGGCTGAGTTCTGTTTCACCGACGCCGCCATCTGGTTCATGGTCGCTACAGTTTGCTGGACATTATCTACCGTCTGCTGAGTATGCTCGTTCAGTTCATCAGTGCCTTTTGCCAGCGCCTCACTACCGTTTCTGACGCTAGAAACCTGGCTTGAGACATCATTAATCAACCAGCGACACATCAGGCCAAGCTGCCCTACCGCGCGTAATGTCAGCCCCAGCTCATCGCTGCGATTCAAATGCTCAACACTATTACGTTCTCCGGTAGCCACCTTCAGTGCCTGGCTGGCGACATTTTCTATCGGGCGTACAATTTGCCATTCAAAACAGGCATTTCCCAACAACATCACTAACGCACAGAGGAAATACGTCACCACCGGGGCAGCGGCAAACCAGAGCATGGCCGCCAGCACGATAAACATCAGTGTCATCACCCCACGCACTCGCCAGCGAAGCGGTAATGACGGCAGTTTTCCCAACCAACCGTTACGTACCACCAGCCCTTTATGCATACGTTTATTGGTACGTCCAGCGTTCAGCGCCTTATACAGCGGCTCTACCGCCGCGATCTCTTCATCCGTCGCCCGGGAGCGAATCGACATATAGCCACTGATTTTGCCCTCGCGCACCATCGGCACCGCATTGGCCCGCACCCAATAATGGTCGCCATTTTTGCGGCGATTTTTCACGATACCGCTCCAGGGTTCCCCTTTTTTCAGGGTGTACCACATATCAGCAAACGCCGCTTTTGGCATATCAGGGTGACGCACCATCTTGTGCGGCTGGCCCTGTAACTCCTGCAAGGTATAGCCGCTTACTTGTACAAAAGAATCATTGGCGTGGGTGATATAGCTTTGCAGATCGGTAGTGGACATCAGGGTAGTATCGTCAGCCAGCGGGGTATTTTGCTGGGTGACATACGGATGAGAAGACATAATCGCGTCCTGTGCAGGTTATATGGTTGTTAACTTCTTGTCGGAGGTTATGTCGGCCCCGGCGCGGTTATCTTTAGCACTTTAATTTGATTTAGATCGCAATTTGCAACTAAAGCACAAAACCTAATCCATTGATTTAAAATACTTTCACTCTGTTATTATCCGAAGCCGTTAATTATCTTGCCCAAAAATCAGGCATTTATTGCCCTGAAAGAGTGCATTTGCACAGCGATCGCAAAATTCCCCCCCGATAAAATCGGGCAAAATAACGGCAATAGTTAACATTTAGCATTAAATGTTACACAAATGATAATGTAATTTATGTTTATCCCGATTTTCGCGATCGCAGCCGGAGTGGCGCAATCCCTGCAATACTTAAATCGGTATCATGTGATACGCGAGCCTCCGGAGCATATTTTGAACAGGTTACCTTCGAGCGCATCGGCTTTAGCGTGCAGCGCCCACGCCCTGAATCTCATTGAGAAGCGAACGCTGGATCATGAGGAGATGAAAGCACTTAACCGAGAAGTGATTGAATACTTCAAAGAGCATGTCAATCCGGGGTTTTTAGAGTATCGCAAATCTGTTACCGCCGGCGGGGATTACGGAGCCGTAGAGTGGCAAGCGGGAGGTTTAAATACGCTTGTCGACACCCAGGGACAGGAGTTTATCGACTGCCTGGGAGGTTTTGGAATTTTCAACGTGGGGCACCGTAATCCAGTTGTGGTTTCCGCCGTACAGAATCAACTTGCGAAACAACCGCTGCACAGCCAAGAGCTGCTCGATCCGTTACGGGCGATGCTGGCGAAAACTCTCGCTGCGCTAACGCCCGGTAAACTGAAATACAGCTTCTTCTGTAATAGCGGCACCGAGTCCGTGGAAGCGGCGCTGAAACTGGCGAAGGCTTACCAGTCACCGCGCGGCAAGTTTACTTTTATTGCCACCAGCGGCGCGTTCCACGGTAAATCACTTGGCGCGCTGTCGGCCACGGCGAAATCGACCTTCCGCAAACCGTTTATGCCACTGCTGCCAGGGTTCCGTCATGTGCCGTTTGGCAATATCGAAGCCATGCGCACGGCTCTTAACGAGTGCAAAAAAACCGGTGATGATGTGGCTGCGGTGATCCTCGAACCGATTCAGGGCGAAGGTGGCGTAATTCTGCCGCCGCCAGGCTATCTCACCGCCGTGCGTAAGCTGTGCGATGAGTTCGGCGCACTGATGATCCTCGATGAAGTACAAACGGGCATGGGGCGTACGGGCAAGATGTTTGCCTGCGAACATGAGAACGTACAGCCGGACATCCTGTGTCTGGCAAAAGCCCTCGGCGGCGGCGTGATGCCGATTGGCGCAACCATCGCCACTGAAGAGGTGTTCTCTGTCCTGTTCGACAACCCGTTCCTGCATACCACCACCTTTGGCGGCAACCCGCTGGCCTGTGCGGCGGCGCTGGCGACCATCAATGTGTTGCTGGAGCAGAACTTACCGGCTCAGGCAGAACAAAAAGGCGATATGTTGCTGGATGGTTTCCGTCAACTGGCGCGGGAATATCCCGATCTGGTACAGGAAGCGCGTGGTAAAGGGATGTTGATGGCGATTGAGTTTGTTGATAACGAAATCGGCTATAACTTTGCCAGCGAGATGTTCCGCCAGCGCGTACTGGTGGCCGGAACGCTCAATAACGCCAAAACGATCCGCATTGAACCGCCACTGACACTGACCATTGAACAGTGTGAACTGGTGATCAAAGCGGCGCGTAAGGCGCTGGCGGCCATGCGAGTAAGTGTCGAAGAAGTGTAATATCAAATCGGATGGCGATACGACGTCGCCATCCGATCTATTTATACGATACGTACTCCCGCAGGCATCATCCGCTCCGGCGTTAACAGCACGCTTTCACTGCCGTCATCGGTTTCCGCACACAACAGCATGCATTCCGACGTTTCACCGCGCATTTTCGCTTTTTGCAGATTGCATAAGACCACCACCGTTTTCCCCATCAGCTCTTCTTCGCTGTAGTACGGCACCAGGCTGGTCACGGTTTGCAGTGTTTTTTCACCCACATCAACCTGTACGATGTACAGCTTGTCGGCGTTTTCATGGCGTTTCACTTCCACAATCTTTCCGACGCGCATTTCCAGACGTGCAAAATCAGCGTAAGCCACGGTTTCCATTGCTTCCTCCCTTCGAGTAAAATTTTACTAAACTATAGCAAAAGTTTTTCTCAATCCTGTAGGCTAAAAATGGAGAATGCAGGCGTGATCACATTCGTAAGCCGCTGTGTTACCGTTACAGCGTCAAAGAAACGCGCTTTATTTACTGAAAACAGGTGACCCGATAAGCACTTCCTCTACAATGGGGGCGCACATCAGGGAAAGTAAAAAAGGTAAACATGGCAACACTAAAAGACATCGCAATCGAAGCTGGCGTATCCCTGGCGACAGTATCCAGGGTCTTAAATGACGATCCGACATTGAATGTGAAAGAAGAGACGAAACATCGCATTCTCGAGATCGCCGAAAAGCTGGAGTACAAGACCAGTAGTGCCCGTAAACTCCAGACAGGTGCAGTCAACCAACACCATATTCTGGCTATCTACAGCTACCAGCAGGAGCTGGAGATCAACGATCCTTACTATCTGGCGATCCGCCACGGCATTGAAACCCAGTGCGAAAAGCTGGCGATCGAACTGACCAATTGTTATGAACACAGCGGCTTACCAGACATTAAAAACGTCACCGGTATTTTAATTGTCGGCAAACCCACGCCCGCCCTGCGCGCCGCTGCCAGCGCGTTGACCGACAATATCTGTTTTATCGACTTTCACGAACCCGGCAGTAATTACGATGCTGTAGATATCGATCTGGCACGCATCAGTAAAGAAATCATCGACTTCTATATCGATCAAGGCGTTAATCGCATTGGTTTTATTGGCGGCGAGGACTTGCCTGGCAAGGCGGATATTCGTGAGGTCGCCTTTGCGGAATATGGCCGACTGAAACAAGTGGTACGCGAAGAGGATATCTGGCGCGGCGGTTTTTCCAGTTCGTCGGGCTATGAACTGGCAAAACAGATGCTGGCGCGGGAAGACTATCCGAAGGCACTGTTTGTTGCTTCCGATTCCATTGCTATCGGCGTACTGCGGGCAATTCATGAACGTGGTCTGAACATCCCACAGGATATTTCGCTTATCAGCGTGAACGACATCCCCACCGCGCGATTTACCTTTCCGCCGCTCTCCACCGTGCGCATCCATTCCGAAATGATGGGAAGCCAGGGCGTTAACCTGGTGTATGAAAAAGCCCGCGATGGTCGCGCGCTGCCGCTATTAGTCTTCGTTCCCAGCAAATTAAAACTGCGCGGCACGACCCGTTAAATCCCCTTACACACTGTCCGGCAATCTTTTTTGCCGGACGGTGCTACCGTTTATTTTCGTGATCCAGTTAAAGTAAATGCATTTACCCGCAACATTTTAGTAAAAATTTTACTAAACTCCCCAGCAATTACACAAACTACCATCACCATGAATGGTTCCGATTTCTCTCTACCGGGAGGCCCTATGAATCGCTGGGAAAACATTCAGCTCACCCACGAAAACCGACTTGCGCCGCGTGCGTACTTTTTTTCATATGACTCTGTTGCGCAGGCGCGTACTTTTGCCCGTGAAACCAGCAGCCTGTTTCTGCCCTTAAGCGGTCAGTGGAATTTCCACTTTTTTGACCATCCGCTGCAAGTGCCAGAAGCCTTCACCTCTGAGTTAATGGCTAATTGGGGGCATATTACCGTCCCCGCCATGTGGCAAATGGAAGGTCACGGCAAACTGCAATATACCGACGAAGGTTTTCCGTTCCCCATCGATGTGCCGTTTGTCCCCAGCGATAACCCAACCGGTGCCTATCAACGTATTTTCACCCTCAGCGACGGCTGGCAGGGTAAACAGACCCTGATTAAATTTGACGGCGTCGAAACCTATTTTGAAGTCTACGTTAACGGTCAGTATGTTGGTTTCAGCAAGGGCAGTCGCCTGACCGCAGAGTTTGACATCAGCGCGATGGTTAAAACCGGCGACAACCTGTTGTGTGTGCGCGTGATGCAGTGGGCGGACTCTACCTACGTGGAAGACCAGGATATGTGGTGGTCGGCGGGGATTTTCCGCGATGTTTATCTGGTCGGTAAACAACTCACGCATATTAACGATTTCACCGTTCGTACCGACTTTGACGAAGCCTATTGCGATGCCACACTTTCCTGCGAAGTGGTGCTGGAAAATCTCGCCGTCTCCCCTGTCGTCACGACGCTGGAATATACCCTGTTCGACGGCGAACGCGTGGTGCACAGCAGCGCCATTGATCATCTGGCAATTGAAAAACTGACCAGCGCCCGCTTTGCTTTTACTGTCGAACAGCCGCAGCAATGGTCAGCAGAATCCCCTTATCTTTACCATCTGGTCATAACGCTGAAAGACGCCGACGGTAACGTTCTGGAAGTGGTGCCACAACGCGTTGGCTTCCGTGATATCAAAGTGCGCGACGGTCTGTTCTGGATCAATAACCGTTATGTGATGCTGCACGGCGTCAACCGCCACGACAATGATCATCGCAAAGGCCGCGCCGTTGGGATGGATCGCGTAGAAAAAGATCTCCAGTTGATGAAGCAGCACAACATCAACTCCGTGCGTACCGCTCACTACCCGAACGATCCTCGTTTTTACGAACTGTGTGATATCTACGGCCTGTTTGTGATGGCGGAAACCGATGTCGAATCGCACGGCTTTGCTAATGTCGGCGATATCAGCCGTATTACCGACGATCCGCAGTGGGAAAAAGTCTACGTCGAGCGCATTGTTCGCCATATTCACGCGCAGAAAAACCATCCGTCGATCATCATCTGGTCGCTGGGCAATGAATCCGGCTACGGCTGTAACATCCGCGCGATGTACCACGCAGCGAAGGCGCTGGATGACACGAGACTGGTGCACTACGAAGAAGATCGCGACGCTGAAGTGGTCGATATTATTTCCACCATGTACACCCGCGTGCCGCTGATGAATGAGTTTGGTGAATACCCGCATCCGAAGCCGCGCATCATCTGCGAATACGCTCATGCGATGGGGAACGGACCTGGTGGGCTGACGGAATACCAGAACGTTTTCTATAAGCACGATTGCATTCAGGGCCATTATGTCTGGGAATGGTGCGACCACGGGATCCAGGCGCAGGATGACAACGGCAATGTCTGGTATAAATTCGGCGGCGACTACGGCGACTATCCCAACAACTATAACTTCTGTCTTGATGGTTTGATCTATTCCGATCAGACGCCGGGACCGGGCCTGAAAGAGTACAAACAGGTTATCGCGCCGGTAAAAATCCACGCGCTGGATCTGACTCGCGGCGAGTTGAAAGTCGAAAATAAACTGTGGTTTACCACGCTTGATGACTACACCCTGCACGCAGAGGTGCGCGCCGAAGGTGAAACGCTCGCGACGCAGCAGATTAAACTGCGCGACGTTGCGCCGAACAGCGAGGCCCCCTTGCAGATCACGCTGCCGCAGCTGGACGCCCGCGAAGCGTTCCTCAACATTACGGTGACCAAAGATTCCCGCACCCGCTACAGCGAAGCCGGGCATTCTATCGCCACTTATCAGCTCCCGCTGAAGGAAAACACCGCGCAGCCTGTACCTTTCGCACCGAATAACGCCCGTCCGCTGACGCTGGAAGACGATCGTTTGAGCTGTACTGTTCGCGGCTACAACTTTGCGATCACCTTCTCAAAAACGAGTGGTAAACCGACATCCTGGCAAGTGAATGGCGAGTCGCTGCTGACCCGCGAGCCAAAGATCAACTTCTTCAAGCCAATGATCGACAACCACAAGCAGGAATACGAAGGGCTGTGGCAGCCGAATCATTTGCAGATCATGCAGGAACATCTGCGCGACTTTGCCGTAGAACAGAGCGATAGCGAGGTGTTGATCATCAGCCGCACGGTTATAGCCCCGCCGGTGTTTAACTTCGGAATGCGCTGCACCTACATCTGGCGCATCGCTGCCGATGGCCAGGTTAACGTGGCGCTTTCCGGCGAGCGTTACGGCGACTATCCGCACATCATTCCGTGCATCGGTTTCACCATGGGGATTAACGGCGAATACGACCAGGTGGCGTATTACGGTCGTGGACCGGGCGAAAACTACGCCGACAGCCAGCAGGCTAACATCATCGATATCTGGCGCAGCACCGTCGATGCCATGTTCGAGAACTATCCCTTCCCGCAGAACAACGGCAACCGTCAGCATGTCCGCTGGACAGCACTGACTAACCGCCACGGCAACGGTCTGCTGGTGGTTCCGCAGCGCCCAATTAACTTCAGCGCCTGGCACTATACCCAGGAAAACATCCACGCTGCCCAGCACTGTAACGAGCTGCAGCGCAGTGATGACATCACCCTGAATCTCGACCACCAGCTGCTTGGCCTCGGCTCTAACTCCTGGGGCAGCGAGGTGCTGGACTCCTGGCGCGTCTGGTTCCGTGACTTCAGCTACGGCTTTACGTTGCTGCCGGTTTCTGGCGGAGAAGCTACCGCGCAAAGCCTGGCGTCGTATGAGTTCGGCGCAGGGTTCTTTTCCACGAATTTGCACAGCGAGAATAAGCAATGAGGATCATCGATAACTTAGAACAGTTCCGCCAGATTTACGCCTCTGGCAAGAAGTGGCAACGATGCGTTGAAGCGATTGAAAATATCGACAACATTCAGCCTGGCGTCGCCCACTCCATCGGTGACTCATTGACTTACCGCGTGGAGACGGACTCCGCGACCGATGCGCTATTTACCGGGCATCGACGCTATTTTGAAGTGCATTACTACCTGCAAGGGCAGCAAAAAATTGAATATGCGCCGAAAGAGACATTACAGGTAGTGGAATATTATCGTGATGAAACTGACCGTGAATATTTAAAAGGCTGCGGAGAAACCGTAGAGGTCCACGAAGGGCAAATCGTTATTTTCGATATCCATGAAGCGTATCGGTTTATCTGCAATAACGCGGTCAAAAAAGTGGTTCTCAAAGTCACCATCGAAGATGGTTATTTCCATAACAAATAACAACTACGGCGGCAAAAGGAGTTTGCCGCCACCGCTACCCTACTCATTTTCGGAGATGTGTTATGTCTGATACCAAACGTAATACAATCGGCAAATTCGGCTTGCTCTCGCTGACTTTTGCCGCCGTTTACAGCTTTAATAACGTTATTAATAATAATATTGAGCTTGGACTGGCCTCGGCACCGATGTTTTTCCTCGCGACGATTTTTTATTTTATTCCCTTCTGTCTGATCATCGCAGAATTTGTTTCGTTAAATAAAAACTCAGAAGCTGGTGTTTACGCATGGGTAAAAAGTTCGCTGGGCGGACGTTGGGCATTTATTACTGCCTATACCTACTGGTTCGTAAATCTGTTCTTTTTCACCTCGCTGTTGCCGCGCGTTATTGCTTATGCTTCGTATGCCTTCCTCGGCTACGAATATATTATGACGCCGGTTGCCACCACCATTATCAGTATGGTGCTGTTCGCCTTCTCCACCTGGGTTTCTACCAATGGGGCGAAAATGCTGGGGCCAATTACCTCCGTCACTTCAACGCTGATGCTGCTGTTAACGCTCTCCTACATTTTACTGGCAGGTACGGCACTGGTTGGCGGCGTACAGCCTGCCGATCCGATCACCGTTGACGCGATGATCCCGAACTTCAACTGGGCGTTCCTCGGCGTTACCACCTGGATCTTTATGGCCGCAGGTGGCGCGGAGTCCGTCGCGGTGTACGTTAACGACGTCAAAGGCGGTTCGAAATCGTTCGTTAAAGTGATCATCCTCGCCGGGATTTTTATCGGCGTACTGTATTCCGTCTCCTCAGTGCTGATTAACGTCTTCGTCAGCAGCAAAGAGTTGAAATTTACCGGTGGATCGGTGCAGGTATTCCACGGCATGGCGGCGTATTTTGGTCTGCCGGAAGCGCTGATGAATCGCTTTGTCGGTCTGGTATCCTTTACCGCGATGTTCGGCTCCCTGCTAATGTGGACCGCAACACCGGTGAAAATTTTCTTCTCCGAAATCCCGGAAGGCATCTTTGGTAAGAAAACCGTCGAACTTAACGAAAACGGCGTTCCGGCGCGCGCGGCGTGGATCCAGTTCCTGATCGTCATCCCGCTGATGATTATCCCGATGCTCGGTTCCAATACCGTGCAGGATCTGATGAATACCATTATTAATATGACTGCCGCAGCGTCCATGCTTCCGCCGTTATTCATCATGCTGGCTTACCTGAATTTACGCGCCAAATTAGATCACCTGCCACGCGATTTCCGTATGGGCTCCCGCCGCACCGGTATTATCATTGTTTCAATGCTGATTGCGATATTTGCCGTAGGGTTTGTCGCTTCGACATTCCCGACTGGCGCGAATATTCTGACCATCATTTTTTATAACGTCGGCGGTATTGTTATCTTCCTCGGATTTGCGTGGTGGAAATACAGTAAATATATAAAGGGATTAACGGCTGAAGAGCGCCATATTGAAGCGACGCCAGCCAGCAATGTTGATTAAGCAGACTAATAAAAAATGAGCAGGCATTTTCCCTCTTCCTGGATGGGGAGAGGGAAAATAGTTTCTGCCTTTCTATTTTTATAATTACAACGATAAAAGGCTGTACTTTTTCTTTAGCTCATGGATTAACACAATGAAATTAATCACTGCACCATGCAGAGCATTACTTGCTCTGCCGTTTTGCTATGCCTTTTCTGCGATGGGCGAAGAAGTACGTCCGGCAGAACATGACGACACAAAAACACCCGCAATTACCTCAACATCTTCTCCTTCATTTCGTTTTTACGGCGAATTAGGGGTTGGTGGATATATGGATTTAGAGGGTGAGAATAAACATAAATACAGCGACGGCACCTATATTGAAGGAGGCCTGGAGATGAAGTACGGCTCCTGGTTCGGCCTGATTTACGGCGAAGGCTGGACCGTGCAGGCCGACCACGACGGTAATGCCTGGGTGCCTGACCATAGCTGGGGCGGTTTCGAAGGTGGGATTAACCGTTTTTATGGCGGTTATCGTACCAACGATGGCACCGAAATCATGCTCAGTCTGCGTCAGGATTCCTCGCTGGATGACCTGCAATGGTGGGGCGATTTCACGCCCGATCTGGGCTACGTCATTCCCAATACCCGCGACATTATGACCGCGCTGAAGGTACAGAACTTAAGCGGCAACTTTCGTTATAGCGTCACCGCCACACCTGCCGGACATCATGACGAAAGCAAAGCCTGGCTACATTTTGGCAAATACGATCGCTACGACGACAAATACACCTATCCGGCAATGATGAACGGTTACATCCAGTATGACCTTGCCGAAGGCATCACCTGGATGAACGGTCTGGAAATCACCGACGGCACCGGACAACTCTATCTGACGGGCCTGCTTACCCCTAACTTTGCCGCTCGCGCCTGGCACCATACCGGACGCGCCGACGGGCTGGACGTACCGGGAAGTGAAAGCGGGATGATGGTGAGCGCCATGTATGAAGCGTTAAAGGGCGTTTATCTCTCCACCGCTTACACCTACGCCAAACATCGCCCTGACCACGCTGATGATGAAACCACCTCTTTCATGCAGTTTGGTATCTGGTACGAATACGGCGGCGGACGTTTCGCAACGGCTTTTGATAGCCGCTTCTACATGAAAAATGCCTCTCACGATCCCAGCGACCAAATCTTCCTGATGCAATATTTCTACTGGTAATAAGGACAGTAATCTCATGAAAATCAAAACTATTTTAACACCAGTAGCCTGTGCCCTGCTGATGAGTTTTTCCGCCCATGCCGCCAACGCCGACAATTATAAAAACGTGATTAACCGTACCGGCGCGCCGCAGTACATGAAGGATTACGATTACGACGACCACCAGCGTTTTAATCCGTTTTTCGATCTCGGAGCCTGGCATGGTCACTTGTTGCCAGACGGCCCGAACACCATGGGCGGTTTTCCGGGCGTAGCGCTGCTGACGGAAGAATACATCAACTTTATGGCCAGCAATTTCGACCGCCTGACCGTCTGGCAGGACGGCAAGAAAGTCGACTTCACGCTGGAGGCATACAGTATTCCCGGCGCGCTGGTGCAAAAACTGACAGCAAAAGATGTGCAGGTCGAAATGACTCTGCGCTTCGCCACGCCGCGCACGTCACTACTGGAAACTAAAATCATCAGCAATAAACCGCTGGATCTGGTGTGGGACGGCGAACTGCTGGAAAAACTGGAAGCGAAAGAAGGGAAACCGCTTTCCGATAAAACCATTGCTGGCGAGTACCCTGACTATCAGCGCAAAATCAGCGCCACCCGTGATGGCCTGAAAGTCACCTTTGGCAAAGTGCGCGCCACCTGGGATCTGCTGACCTCCGGCGAATCGGAATATCAGGTGCATAAATCCCTGCCGGTGCAGACTGAAATCAACGGTAATCGCTTTACCAGTAAGGCACATATCAACGGTTCGACCACGTTCTATACCACCTATTCCCATCTGCTGACCGCCCAGGAAGTTAGCAAAGAGCAAATGCAGATCCGCGATATTCTGGCGCGTCCGGCGTTTTATCTCACCGCCTCGCAGCAACGCTGGGAAGAGTACCTGAAGAAAGGGTTAACCAATCCGGATGCGACGCCGGAACAGACGCGCGTCGCGGTAAAAGCAATCGAAACGCTCAACGGTAACTGGCGCTCACCGGGCGGCGCGGTGAAATATAACACCGTCACGCCGTCGGTGACCGGACGCTGGTTCTCCGGCAATCAGACCTGGCCGTGGGATACCTGGAAGCAGGCGTTTGCGATGGCGCATTTCAATCCGGACATCGCCAAAGAGAATATCCGCGCGGTCTTCTCCTGGCAGATCCAGCCCGGCGACACCGTGCGTCCACAGGATGTGGGCTTTGTCCCCGACCTGATAGCGTGGAACCTTAGCCCCGAGCGTGGCGGCGATGGTGGCAACTGGAACGAACGTAACACCAAACCCAGCCTTGCCGCCTGGTCGGTGATGGAAGTGTATAACGTCACCCAGGATAAAACCTGGCTGGCAGAGATGTACCCGAAACTGGTGGCCTATCACGACTGGTGGTTACGTAACCGCGATCATAACGGCAACGGCGTGCCGGAATATGGCGCGACCCGCGACAAAGCCCACAACACTGAGAATGGCGAGATGCTGTTTACGGTGAAAAAAGGTGACAAAGAAGAGACGCAGTCTGGGCTGAACAACTACGCCCACGTGGTGGAGAAAGGCCAGTACGACAGTCTGGAAATTCCGGCACAGGTCGCTGCGTCGTGGGAATCGGGCCGTGATGATGCCGCCGTCTTTGGTTTTATCGACAAAGAACAGCTGGATAAATATGTCGCTAATGGCGGCAAACGTAGCGACTGGACGGTGAAATTCGCCGAAAACCGCAGTCAGGACGGAACGTTGCTGGGCTACTCGCTATTGCAGGAGTCGGTGGATCAGGCCAGCTATATGTACAGCGATAATCATTATCTGGCGGAGATGGCAACCATCCTCGGTAAGTCGGAAGAGGCTAAGCACTATCGCCAGTTGGCACAGCAGCTCGCGGACTACATCAACACCTGTATGTTCGACCCGACTACACAGTTCTACTATGACGTGCGCATTGAAGATAAACCGCTGGCGAACGGCTGCGCGGGCAAACCGATTGTTGAGCGCGGTAAAGGGCCGGAAGGCTGGTCGCCGCTGTTTAACGGGGCGGCAACGCAGGCCAACGCCGACGCGGTGGTGAAGGTGATGCTCGATCCTAAAGAGTTCAACACCTTTGTTCCGCTGGGAACGGCGGCGTTAACCAACCCGGCCTTTGGCGCGGATATCTACTGGCGCGGGCGCGTATGGGTGGATCAGTTCTGGTTTGGTCTGAAAGGGATGGAGCGTTACGGTTATCGCGATGATGCCCTGAAGCTGGCGGATACGTTCTTCCGGCACGCCAAAGGGTTAACCGCCGATGGCCCGATTCAGGAAAATTACAACCCGCTGACCGGCGCACAGCAAGGCGCACCAAATTTCTCCTGGAGTGCCGCGCATTTGTATATGTTGTATAACGATTTTTTCCGTAAGCAGTAATTTGCAACGGCTGGCGGATGCGGCGTAAACGCCTTATCCGCCCTACATGTACGCTCCCGTAGGCCGGATAAGACGCGTCAAGCGTCGCATCCGGCGTTACCACCGGGCGTATTCTTTTTGAATCCCATCACAAACCCCGCACTCCCCTTTTCCCTTTTCTCCGGCGACGGCTAAATTAGAACTCATCCGACCACATAACAATTATTTTACATACTGGACAATTTTATGAGCTACCCGTCGCTGTTCGCCCCGCTTGATTTAGGTTTTACCACGTTAAAAAACCGCGTGCTGATGGGCTCAATGCACACCGGGCTGGAGGAATACCCGGACGGTGCCGAGCGGCTGGCAGCGTTTTATGCCGAACGCGCCCGTCACGGCGTGGCGCTGATCGTCAGCGGCGGCATTGCACCAGATTTAACAGGCGTTGGCATGGAAGGCGGCGCAATGCTCAACGACGCCAGCCAGATCCCACACCATCGCACCATTACCGAAGCGGTACATCAGGAAGGTGGCAAAATCGCCCTGCAAATTTTGCATACCGGGCGCTACAGCTACCAACCGCATCTGGTCGCTCCCTCCGCATTGCAGGCCCCCATCAACCGTTTCGTTCCTCACGAACTCACCCATGAAGAGATCCTGCAACTGATCGACGATTTCGCCAGCTGCGCACAACTGGCGCGGGAGGCCGGATACGACGGTGTAGAGGTAATGGGTTCCGAAGGGTATTTGATCAACGAATTTCTGACGCTGCGCACCAATCAGCGTAGTGACCAGTGGGGCGGCGATTACCGCAATCGGATGCGATTTGCCGTAGAAGTAGTGCGTGCGGTGCGCGAACTTGTTGGCAACGACTTCATTATTATCTACCGACTGTCGATGCTCGACCTGGTCGAAGGCGGCGGTACTTTTGCCGAAACGGTAGAGCTGGCGCAGGCCATTGAAGCGGCGGGCGCGACCATTATCAACACCGGCATTGGCTGGCATGAAGCGCGTATTCCGACCATCGCCACGCCCGTGCCGCGCGGTGCCTTTAGCTGGGTCACGCGCAAACTGAAAGGCCACGTCTCGCTGCCGCTGGTCACCACCAACCGGATTAACGATCCGCAGGTTGCCGACGATATTCTCTCGCGCGGTGATGCGGACATGGTGTCGATGGCGCGAGCGTTCCTTGCTGATGCCGAGCTGCTATCAAAAGCGCAATCGGGACGAGCCAATGAGATCAACACCTGTATTGGCTGCAATCAGGCCTGTCTCGATCAGATCTTCGTTGGCAAAGTCACCTCGTGCCTGGTGAATCCTCGCGCCTGCCACGAAACCAAAATGCCAATCCTTCCCGCCATGCAGAAAAAAAATCTGGCGGTAGTCGGTGCAGGTCCGGCAGGGCTGGCGTTTGCCATTAACGCGGCGGCGCGTGGTCATCAGGTAACGTTGTTTGACGCTCACAGCGAGATCGGCGGGCAATTTAATATCGCCAAACAGATCCCCGGCAAAGAGGAGTTTTACGAGACGCTGCGCTATTACCGCCGGATGATCGAAGTGACGGGCGTGACGCTAAAACTCAATCACACCGTGACGGCGGATCAGTTACAGGCGTTCGATGAAACGATCCTCGCTAGCGGGATCGTACCGCGAATTCCGCCCATTGACGGGATCAATCACCCGAATGTGTTGAGTTATCTCGATGTACTGCGCGACAAAGCGCCGGTGGGCAACAAAGTTGCCATCATCGGTTGTGGTGGGATTGGTTTTGATACGGCGATGTATTTAAGTCAGCCGGGCGAATCCACCAGCCAGAATATCGCCGAGTTCTGTAATGAATGGGGGATCGACAGTAGCCTGCAACAGGCCGGAGGTTTGAGTCAGCAAGGCATGCAGATCCCCCGTAGCCCACGGCAAATTGTGATGCTCCAGCGCAAAGCCAGCAAACCAGGACAAGGGTTGGGCAAAACTACGGGCTGGATCCATCGCACCACCCTGCTCTCGCGAGGCGTGAAAATGATCCCTGGCGTAAGTTATCAGAAGATCGACGATGACGGGCTGCATGTGGTGATAAATGGCGAAACGCAGGTGTTAGCAGTGGATCATGTGGTGATCTGCGCAGGGCAAGAGCCAAACCGCGCGCTGGCGCAACCGCTGATTGATAGCGGGAAAACTGTGCATTTAATCGGCGGCTGCGATGTGGCTATGGAGCTGGACGCGCGACGGGCAATTGCCCAGGGAACACGGCTGGCGCTGGAGATTTAAATCGTGCATTGAAGCGCCGGATGCGACGCTTGCCGCGTCTTATCCGGCCTCGGGGTAACGTGCTGAACGTAGGCCGGATAAGGCGTTTACGCCGCATCCGGCAGGCCGCGTTAATCAATAAACAATGCAGGGGAAATGCCGAATCGCGTTGCCAGTTTTTTAGCGTGTTCCAGCGTTAATTTTCTCTTTCCGTTCAAAACGCGTGACACCATCGATTTACTGCCAATTTCCGGCAGATCAGAAAGGGTTAAACCGTATTGATCCATCAGTGTACGAATCACAGCAACACCGCCAGGCATGGCTTGAGCCATGGCATTAAATTCAGCAAATTCAGGCGCTGATTCTTCCCACGCGGTTATTTTGGCACACACCAGAGCCAGCAAGGGGTTTTCAGGATCGTTGAGCAGCAGATGATCGACCAGTTCCAGCGCCTGGGCGTATTGTTCTTCGTTCTGGATACCCGCCAGAAAAGGTGCCACAGCGGTTAGCTTTTCTCCTGCTTGCAAGATGTCGGCAATCGCAATCATTTTTTCCCCTTAGTACGATGAACGGCGGTAAAGAAATCGTATTCTTTGTGCGTCATAACTTCACGTATGTAGCACTTTTGCGATTCAAAAAAGACCATTGCTACAACACGTAATTCATTGCCCCCGACATTGAAAACATAATGCTTATCCAGATATTTGAAGTTATCCAGAGATGGGAATACTGCTTTTAATGACTCAGGTTTTTTGAAATATCCCTTAGCAATCGTGTTCCCCAGAGCCACCAACTCCGTTTTATGTTGCGGGTATTTTTCCGCAGCATCTTTCAATGCTTTTTGAGTTATCAGGTGCATTCTTCATCACATCCGTTGACAAATTGGCAATATGATAACACCCGTTGACAGATTGGCAACGGATGATTTTATCTGCGTGACGGAAGAATAAACGTTGAACAACGCTAAACAAGAGAATGCAGAGGATGTGACTGGGATTTTTTGTTTTATGGAAGCGCGATTCCAGAACTGGGCAGACATTGCCGGATGCGACGCTTGCCGCGTCTTATCCGGCCTGGGGGTAATGTGCTGAACGTAGGCCGGATAAGGCGTTTACGCCGCATCCGGCAGGTAACTCCCAATCTTATCGACGACGCCCCAGCTTCACTGCTTTCAGCACCACAAATTTATTATTCGTCGCAATAGTGGTGCAGTTGCCAAAAATTTTCTTCAGTTTATGGAAGTAATCCAGGTGACGGTTGGCAACGATATACAGCTCGCCGTTGATTTTCAGGCAGCGGCGGGCGTGGTGGAACATTTCCCAGGCGACGTTATCGGTTAGCGCATGTTGCTGATGAAACGGCGGGTTGCAGAGCACAGCATTAAAGCGGAAAGGCTCCACGCCGGAGAGCGCGTTGTTGATCATAAACTCGCAGCGATCCAACGCCTCTGGCATGTTGGTTTCGACGTTCAAACGGCTGGAAGCAACCGCCATCGGTGATTCATCGACAAACACCACTTTCGCCTGCGGGTTTTTATCAAGCAGCGTCAGGCCAATAACGCCGTTACCACAGCCGAGATCGACAATCTCCCCTTCGAGATTTTCCGGCAGATGTTGCATAAAGAAGCGCGCGCCAATATCCAGCCCGGTGCGGGAGAAGACATTCGCATGGTTGTGGATAGTCCAGTCAGTACCTTCCAGCTTCCAGCTAACGGTCTGCGGCGCATCGGCCAGCGGCGGTTCATTGAAAGTGCAATTAATCAGGCGCGCTTTTTTCCATGCCAGCGTGGTGGTGGTCGGGCCGAGCACTTTTTCGAACAGTTCCAGCGTGGAGGTGTGAATGTCACGGGCTTTGGCCCCGGCAATAATGCGTGTTTCCGGCGTGACCACTTTGCGCAGCGCACGCAGTTGCTGCTCAAGCAATGCCAGTGTTTTCGGTATTTTGATCAGCACCACGCCCGGCTGTTGCGGGTAGTCAGCGGTGCTGTCAAGAAACTTCACGCTCGACTCATCAATCCCGTTGAGGCGTAAATTCTCGCGTGTCGCCAGTTCGCTGATGTATGAGTCGCCGATGCTGTACGGCTTATGTTCCGCCAGCGCACAGCTTAACGCGCCAAAAGCATCATTCAGGATTAACACCGGGCCGCGGATTTCTGTATCGTCCAACTGTTGCAGCAAATATTCATCCGCCGCTTCCCACGCCTGTAGCGGGTTAACGTCATCCGTCGCCGGAAAACGTTGTAGTGTCAGTGAACGGAAACCGTTGTCTAAGTGGCTCATCGGCCCTCCTGAATGATAAAATTTCGACGTTGCCCCTGAAAAGGGTGCGTGAGTATACCCTTTTTCTCTTTTTCGTGGGCGGTTATGAGCAATCTTACTTATCTTCAGGGTTATCCCGAGCAGCTGCTTTCCCAGGTGCGCACGCTGATTAATGAACAGCGTCTGGGCGATGTGCTGGCAAAACGCTATCCGGGAACGCACGACTACGCCACCGATAAAGCCCTCTGGCAATATACCCAGGATCTAAAACATCAGTTTCTGCGCAATGCCCCGCCGATCAATAAAGTGATGTATGACAATAAGATCCACGTGCTGAAAAACGCGCTCGGGTTACATACCGCTGTTTCACGTGTGCAGGGCGGCAAGCTGAAAGCGAAGGCGGAGATCCGCGTCGCCACCGTGTTTCGCAACGCGCCAGAACCGTTTTTGCGCATGATTGTGGTGCACGAGCTGGCGCATCTGAAGGAGAAAGAGCACAACAAAGCGTTTTACCAGTTGTGCTGCCATATGGAACCGCAGTACCACCAGCTTGAGTTCGACACTCGCCTGTGGCTGACGCAACTGTCACTGGGACAAGACAAAATCTGAAAATGATCTCAGGCGCTATCTTTTCCTCCTTTAGCGCCTAAAATCGACCTCCCCTCTATCGTTAAGGATAACGACCATGCTGCGCGCATTCGCTCGCCTTCTTCGCCGCATTTGTTTTTCTCGCCGGACTCTCAAAATTGCCTGTTTTCTGTTGCTTGTGGCAGGCGCGACGATTTTTATCGCCGATCGGGCAATGGTCAACGCCAGCCAACAACTCACCTGGAGTGACGTCAACGCTATTCCGGCACGTAACGTGGGTTTATTGTTGGGAGCAAGGCCAGGTAATCGCTACTTTACCCGACGTATTGATACCGCCGCAGAGTTGTACCACGCAGGAAAAGTGAAATGGTTGCTGGTCAGTGGCGACAACGGACGTAAAAATTACGATGAAGCGTCAGGCATGCAGCAGGCTTTGATCGCTAAGGGCGTACCGGCAAAAGTGATCTTCTGTGACTATGCCGGATTCTCAACGCTTGATTCAGTGGTACGTGCCAATAAAGTGTTTGGGGAGAACCATATCACCATTATCTCGCAGGAATTTCATAACCAACGCGCCATCTGGCTGGCAAAACAGTACGGTATCGATGCTATCGGGTTTAACGCGCCAGACCTGAATATGAAGCACGGTTTGTATACTCAGCTGCGGGAGAAACTCGCCAGGGTTAGAGCGGTGATAGACGCAAAAATCCTCCATCGTCAGCCAAAATATCTCGGGCCGTCGGTCATGATTGGTCCGTTTAGTGAGCATGGTTGTCCGGCGCAGAAATAATGCGTATCCGCGCACGTCGAAGATGAAAAAGGCGTGCTACATTGACGGCAGAATCCCTTTATGGAGTATCCACGCGTTATGATACGTTTCGCTGTGATTGGTACGAACTGGATCACTCACCAGTTCGTGGAGGCCGCACATGAGAGCGGTAAATATAAGTTAACCGCCGTCTATTCCCGCAGCCTTGAACAGGCCCAGCACTTCGCCAATGAGTTTTCTGTCGAGCATCTGTTTACGTCGCTGGAAGCGATGGCGGAAAGCGATGCCATTGACGCGGTGTATATTGCCAGCCCGAATGCCCTGCATTTTGCCCAGACGCAGCTTTTCCTTAGCCACAAAATTCATGTGATTTGCGAGAAACCGCTGGCGTCGAATCTGGCGGAAGTGGATGCCGCCATTGCCTGTGCGCGGGAAAATCAGGTGGTGCTGTTTGAAGCATTTAAAACGGCCTGCCTGCCTAACTTTCATCTGTTACGCCAGGCGCTGCCAAAAGTCGGCAAACTGCGGAAAGTCTTTTTCAACTACTGCCAGTATTCCTCGCGTTATCAACGTTACCTGGATGGTGAGAATCCCAACACCTTTAATCCGGCATTCTCTAACGGTTCAATTATGGATATCGGCTTTTACTGCCTGGCGTCGGCGGTGGCGTTATTTGGTGAACCGAAAAGCGTGCAGGCAACCGCCAGTTTGCTGGCAAGTGGCGTGGATGCCCACGGCGTGGTGGTGATGGATTACGGTGATTTCAGCGTTACGTTGCAGCACTCAAAAGTCAGTGATTCTGTCCTGGCGAGCGAGATTCAGGGCGAAGCGGGATCGCTGGTGATTGAAAAACTCTCTGAATGCCAGAAAGTCTGCTTTGTGCCGCGCGGCAGCCAGATGCAGGATCTCACTCAGCCACAGCATATTAATACCATGCTCTACGAAGCAGAACTGTTTGCTGAACTGGTGGATGAGCATCTGATTAATCATCCGGGGCTGGCGGTTAGTCGCATCACTGCCAAACTGCTGACCGAGATCCGCCGCCAGACTGGGGTGATTTTTCCGGCAGATAGCGTAAAACAATAATGGTTACCGTAAAGCAGTGTAAAAGGCATGTAACAGACCATTGACTGGATGAATGGTCTGTCATACTTTGTTACCTGCAAAGGGGAGTAACTTCATTGCCGGTCGATCGTCATTACGATGTGTGAAAAAACACATCCGGTCACCGGGCAACCCGAAAGGAATACGCAGACGTATTCCTTTTTTGTTGTAAGTGAGACCTTGCCGGAAGGCGAGGTCTATGCATAAAAAGCAGCGGCTGACGTCTTCCGACGTTGGCCGTTTTTTTATGTGTAAGGAACTTCTATGAATACTGTCGGCACGCCGTTGCTATGGGGCGGATTCGCTGTTGTTGTCGCCATTATGCTGGCTATCGACCTGTTACTGCAGGGGCGTCGTGGCGCGCATGCCATGACCATGAAACAGGCTGCGGCCTGGTCGCTGGTGTGGGTGACCCTTTCGTTACTGTTTAACGCCGCTTTCTGGTGGTATTTAGTCCAGACGCAGGGGCGCGAAGTCGCGGACCCGCAGGCACTGGCCTTCCTCACCGGTTATCTGATTGAGAAATCGCTGGCGGTTGATAACGTCTTTGTCTGGCTGATGTTGTTCAGCTATTTCTCTGTTCCGGCGGCATTACAACGCCGCGTGCTGGTATATGGCGTGCTCGGGGCGATTGTTCTGCGTACCATCATGATCTTCACCGGTAGTTGGCTGATTTCTCAGTTCGACTGGATCCTGTATATCTTCGGCGCCTTCCTGCTGTTTACTGGCGTGAAGATGGCGCTCGCCCATGAAGATGAATCAGGGATTGGCGACAAGCCGTTGGTGCGCTGGCTGCGTGGTCATTTGCGTATGACTGACACCATCGACAACGAGCATTTCTTTGTGCGTAAGAATGGCTTGTTGTATGCCACGCCGCTGATGCTGGTGCTGATTCTGGTGGAGTTGAGCGACGTGATTTTCGCCGTGGATAGCATTCCGGCTATCTTCGCCGTGACTACCGACCCGTTTATTGTGCTGACCTCGAACTTGTTTGCGATCCTCGGCCTGCGTGCGATGTATTTCCTGCTGGCGGGCGTAGCAGAGCGTTTCTCGATGCTCAAATATGGTCTGGCAGTGATTCTGGTGTTTATCGGTATCAAGATGCTGATTGTCGACTTCTACCATATTCCGATCGCCGTTTCGCTGGGCGTGGTGTTTGGCATTCTGGTGATGACGTTTATTATCAACGCGTGGGTGAATTATCGGCATGATAAGCAGCGGGGAGAATGATTCGCTGTATATTAAGCCATTACTGGAGATAACTCATTCCAGACAAAGATGAGCTACTAATTATATAATCGGCTTATAGCTCTTTACAAAAAGACCGCACTGGTGCAGGGGGCGGTAGCGATTGGCCGCCCCCTGCGCGCTCCCCGCGCCAGTGACTTTATATGGCATTGCACATTAAAGGAGCGCAACCGTTCTCATATTCCAAATTGTTTTGCCCATATGTCATCTAATCAGCCTTAGTAGCCAGTCCTTCCCTCTGCTTATGTCAAATAAATGTAACCATTAAGTTGCAAAACATGACCTCTCTTTAAAATCCAGCATTTTTCGCTTCCCGAAGCTGTAACTTTCCTTATACTCGACTTGGCAAACACTTTGTTACATCCTGAAAGATGCGTCGACAGAACGCACCAGGGATGTGCGACAACACAACGAAAGGATCGAAAAATGACTACGCAACGTTCACCGGGGCTATTCCGGCGTCTGGCTCAGGGCAGCCTGGTAAAACAAATCCTGGTCGGCCTTGTTCTGGGGATTCTCCTGGCATGGATCTCAAAACCGGCCGCTGAAGCTGTCGGTCTGTTAGGCACTTTGTTCGTCGGTGCATTGAAAGCTGTAGCGCCAATTCTGGTGCTGATGCTGGTAATGGCTTCCATCGCTAACCACCAGCACGGGCAGAAAACCAATATCCGCCCTATTCTGTTCCTCTATCTGCTGGGTACTTTCTCTGCCGCGCTGGCTGCAGTTGTCTTCAGCTTCGCCTTCCCTTCGACCCTGCATTTGTCCAGTAGCGCGAGCGATATTTCCCCGCCGTCAGGCATTGTGGAAGTGATGCGAGGGCTGGTGTTGAGCATGGTTTCCAACCCCATCGACGCCCTGTTGAAAGGTAACTACATCGGGATTCTGGTGTGGGCCATTGGCCTTGGTTTCGCTCTGCGTCACGGTAACGAAACCACCAAAAACCTGGTCAACGATATGTCGAATGCCGTTACCTTTATGGTGAAACTGGTGATTCGTTTCGCACCAATCGGTATTTTTGGTCTGGTAGCTTCAACGCTGGCAACCACCGGTTTCTCCACCCTGTGGGGCTATGCGCAACTGCTGGTGGTGCTGGTTGGCTGTATGTTGCTGGTGGCGCTGGTGGTTAACCCGCTGCTGGTATGGTGGAAAATTCGTCGTAACCCATTCCCGCTGGTGCTGCTGTGCCTGCGCGAAAGCGGTGTATACGCCTTCTTCACCCGTAGCTCGGCGGCGAATATTCCGGTAAACATGGCGTTGTGTGAAAAGCTAAATCTGGACCGCGATACCTATTCCGTTTCTATTCCGCTAGGGGCGACGATCAATATGGCAGGCGCAGCCATTACCATTACCGTGTTGACGCTGGCTGCGGTCCATACGCTGGGTATTCCGGTGGATCTGCCCACGGCGCTGCTGTTGAGCGTAGTTGCATCACTTTGTGCCTGTGGTGCATCAGGCGTGGCAGGTGGTTCTCTGCTGCTGATCCCGCTGGCCTGTAATATGTTCGGTATTCCGAACGATATCGCCATGCAGGTGGTTGCCGTCGGCTTTATCATCGGCGTGTTGCAGGACTCCTGCGAAACCGCGCTGAACTCTTCAACTGACGTGCTGTTCACCGCAGCGGCTTGCCAGGCGGAAGATGCACGTCTGGCAAATAGCGCCCTGCGAAACTAATGCTTAGCCCCTTTCGTCTACGGCGGAAGGGGTTTTCTCCACTTTAAACGGATCAATTCCCCTTCTCTGCATACGCCAGAAACGAATGATGTTCAGGCCATTCATTAGCAGAAAACTACCCTCAATCATCGTGCCACCAATCGACCCGGCCCAAATGTTGTGAGTTAACCAGCAACAAGTAGAAAACCACATCACGCAGCGCATGGTCAGTCCTTTAAAGCGAAATAGCGCCCAGGTACTGACAATCGTGCCAATGACTGGCAGCAGCTCCATCGGATGATGGAACTTCGCCAGACCAACTCCTCCCGTCAGCACGATGAAGATCGCCATTATCCATAAACTACGGGTACGCAGAGTAATTAACGTACGGATAGCATTGAGGATTGAGCTGGCCCCCGCCGGGAAGACACCCATCAGGAAAAAATGTATGCCAATAAATACGCTATAGATGGAAAGCTGAATTTTGAAGCGACGTTCATCGCGGTTGAAGAATGTTGTAATACCAATCAGAAAGGCGATGACACCCACGCCCTGGGCCAGCCAATACGCGGTCATGATAAATCCTTAGCAGGTATGGAAAAGCAAACGGCGCTTCGAGTTAGAAACGCCGCTTCAGATTGCTGACAAAGTGCATCTCATTTCTTGCCGGATGCGGCGTAAACGCCTTATCCGGCCTACAAGATCGTGCAACTTTACTATATTGCGAAGCGCATCAGGCAATTATGCGTTTATCAACAATCTTAAACGACGCTTCATATTATGAAACGCCGTTTTTTATTCACAACTTATTTCGACTTTACAGCGTTACGCCGCTTTTAAAGATCGCCAGTTCGCGGAAGTCGTTACGCTCGTTGCAGGTTTGCTTACCGTTGGCAAACTCAACGATGGTATCGATAAATTCTTCCAGCAACTGCGGCATCGCTTTACCGTGGATCAGCTGACCCGCGTCAAAGTCGATCCAGTGTTTTTTCTTCGCTGCCAGTTCGCTGTTGGTAGCGATTTTCACCGTCGGTACAAATCCGCCGTACGGCGTGCCGCGACCGGTACTAAACAGCACCATGTGGCAGCCCGCACCCGCCAGGGCGCTGGTCGCTACGGCATCGTTACCCGGTGCACTTAACAGGTTCAGCCCTGGTGTTTTCAAACGTTCGCCGTAGCGCAGCACGTCTACCACCTGGCTGGAGCCTGCTTTCTGCGTACAGCCGAGTGATTTATCTTCCAGCGTGGTGATACCACCCGCTTTGTTCCCCGGCGATGGGTTTTCGTAGATCGGCTGGTCATGGGCAATAAAGTACTGTTTGAAGTCGTTGACCATAGTGACCAGTTTTTCAAACGTCGCTTCATCGCGACAATGGTCCATCAGTAACTGCTCTGCACCGAACATCTCCGGTACTTCGGTCAGCACGGTAGTGCCGCCGTTAGCGATGACGTAATCAGAGAAACGCCCCAGCATTGGGTTAGCAGTAATACCGGAAAGGCCGTCAGAACCGCCGCACTCCAGACCAAACTTCAGTTCGCTGAGTTTACCCGGCTCGCGCTTGTCATTGCGCATGACGTTATACAGCTGATGCAAATGCTCGATCCCGGCTTCAATCTCATCATCCTGCTGTTGGCAGATCATGAAATGAACGCGTTCAGGATCGATATCGCCCAGCGTTTCACGGAAAGCATCAACCTGGTTGTTTTCACAGCCCAGACCAATGACCAACACGGCGCCTGCGTTCGGATGACGCACCATGTTTTGCAGCATGGTGCGGGTATTAATGTGATCGTCGCCCAGCTGCGAGCAGCCATAGGTGTGGCTGAAGAGGAACACACCGTCAGTACCTTCAGCGTTGTTCGTCTCTTTCAAAAAACGGTTCTGGATCTGTCGCGCGATGCCGTTAACGCAGCCCACGGTCGGCAGGATCCACAACTCGTTACGCACCCCGACATCACCGTTAGCGCGACGATAGATCTGCACTTCACGATCTGCCGCTTGCGCAGGCAGATCCTGAAAATCAGGTTGATAGCGATACTGATCCAGATCGCTCAGATTCGTGCGCGTATTGTGGGCGTGAACGTGTTCCCCCGCCGCAATATCCGCCAATGCATAACCAATCGGTAGGCCATATTTAATGACGTTGGCCCCTTTTTCGATATCTGTTAACGCAAATTTATGTCCACGAGCAACATCCTGGCGCAGCGTTACGGTCTGGTTATCGACACTGATTTCAGTGCCTTCCGCCAAATCCACTAACGCGACCGCGACGTTATCCAGCGCATGGATCTTGATGTATTGCATATCAACCCCAGACCTTAGTTCAGTTCAATGGCGAAGTAGTCACGCGCATTGTTAAAGCAAATATTTCTCACCATCTCGCCCAGCAGGTTGATGTCCGCCGGTGCTTCGCCCGCTTCCACCCAGCGGCCAATCATCTGGCACAGAATGCGGCGGAAGTATTCGTGACGGGTGTACGACAGGAAGCTACGGCTGTCAGTCAGCATCCCAACAAAACGGCTCAGCAGACCGAGCTGTGCCAGTTGAGTCATCTGACGTTCCATACCGTCTTTCTGATCGTTAAACCACCAGCCAGAACCGAACTGCATTTTGCCTGGCATACCTTCGCCCTGGAAGTTACCGATCATGGTGCCCAGCACTTCGTTATCGCGCGGATTCAGGCAGTAGAGAATGGTTTTCGGCAGCAGGTTTTCTTCGTTCTGTTTGCTCAGCAGCTTAGACAGTTCTTCCGCCATCGGACGGTCGTTGATGGAGTCAAAGCCAACATCCGGCCCCAGCAGTTTGAACTGACGCAGGTTATTATTACGCAGCGCGCCAATGTGGTACTGCTGTACCCAGCCGCGACGTGCGTATTCGGCGCCCAGGAATACCAGCACCGCAGTTTTGAACTGTGCGACTTCATGCTCACTCAGGGTTTCGCCTGCCAGACGACGTGCCAGGATGCTATCCAGTTCCGCTTCGTTCGCTTCGGCAAACATCACCACGTCCAGCGCGTGGTCAGACACTTTACAACCGTGAGCGGCGAAGTGATCCAGACGTTTGGTCAGAGCAGTTTGCAGGTCTGCAAAGCGGCGAATGTCGGTATCGGAAACTTCGCCCAGCTTCGCCATGTAGTCGTTAAAGGTCGCCTGTTCAATGTTGAAGGCTTTATCCGGACGCCAGCTCGGCAGCACTTTGATGTTGAAAGAGCCGTCTTTGGCGATCTCTGCGTGATGTTCCAGAGAGTCGATCGGGTCGTCGGTGGTGCCGACCATTTTCACGTTCATCTGCTGCATGATGCCGCGCGCGGAGAATTTGTCCTGCGCCAGCAGTTCGTTACATTCGTTCCAGATTTCATCTGCAGTAGACGGAGACAGCAGTTTGCCAGTGATGCCAAACGGACGACGCAGTTCGAGGTGCGTCCAGTGGTATAACGGGTTACCGATCGTGTGCGGAACGGTCGCCGCCCAGGCATCAAACTTCTCACGGTCAGATGCATCACCAGTACACAGGCGCTCAGCAACACCATTGGTACGCATTGCACGCCATTTGTAGTGGTCGCCTTTCAGCCAGATGTCATACAGATTCTTAAAGCGATAGTCTTCTGCGATTTGCTGCGGCGGTAAATGGCAGTGGTAGTCGAAAATCGGCTGGTCTTTTGCGTAGTCGTGATACAGACGGCGGGCAAATTCAGTATCTAACAGGAAATCTTCAGTCATAAACGGAGTCATTATCGTCTTCCTCTCAACGAGTGAGCTAGCTTGCTTAGGGTGCGATGCTGACAAAGTTATCACACCAATTTCCAGAGCCCGAAGATATTTTCGTGAGTTAGATCAATAAACGTAGTTAAAAAAATTACTCTCAAAGTGGTAAATCCCTCTGCAAGCCGCGCCAGTTCTGGCTTCGCTCTCATCCAGTAATGCCCCTACAAATATTCCCACATTTGTGATGGCTCTCACCTTTTAAAGTTGTATGACAAGTTATCTTTCTGCCGTCGCGAATCATAAGTCGACGGAATGCAAATTGCCGATTCATTCATTTGTTAGATGAATTGGGTTGACCGGTACGGAAGCCGAATTAGCACGAAACTTTCATGGCAGCGTTCGGGGTGTACCGGTTTTTTTTTCGGTCATCCGGTCGTAACTAACATCCTCTGCCCAGGCAGGATGATGACCGCGCTTATTGCGGATATAACAAAACGATGAGGTTTTACATGCGTAAAATTAAAGGGTTACGTTGGTACATGATCGCATTGGTGACGCTCGGCACCGTGCTCGGTTACCTGACGCGTAACACTGTGGCGGCAGCTGCACCAACTCTGATGGAAGAGTTAAACATCTCCACCCAACAGTATTCCTACATCATCGCAGCCTATTCTGCTGCATATACGGTCATGCAACCTGTAGCGGGTTATGTACTGGATGTTCTGGGGACGAAAATCGGTTACGCAATGTTTGCCGTGCTGTGGGCGGTATTCTGTGGCGCAACCGCACTGGCTGGTAGCTGGGGCGGTCTGGCGATTGCCCGTGGTGCGGTAGGTGCGGCAGAAGCAGCGATGATCCCTGCAGGTCTGAAAGCCAGTTCTGAATGGTTCCCGGCGAAAGAACGCTCCATCGCAGTAGGTTACTTTAACGTTGGTTCCTCAATTGGTGCGATGATTGCGCCGCCGCTGGTGGTATGGGCAATCGTCATGCACAGCTGGCAGATGGCATTTATTATCTCCGGTGCGTTGAGCTTTATCTGGGCGATGGCATGGCTGATTTTCTATAAACATCCACGCGACCAGAAACATCTGACCGATGAAGAACGTGACTACATTATTAATGGTCAGGAGGCCCAGCACCAGGTTGGCGCGGCGAAGAAAATGTCCGTTGCTCAGATCCTGCGTAACCGTCAGTTCTGGGGTATCGCATTACCGCGCTTCCTGGCTGAACCGGCCTGGGGTACTTTCAACGCGTGGATCCCGCTGTTCATGTTTAAAGTTTACGGCTTTAACCTGAAAGAGATCGCGATGTTCGCCTGGATGCCAATGCTGTTTGCTGACCTTGGTTGTATCCTCGGTGGTTACCTGCCGCCACTGTTCCAGCGTTGGTTTGGTGTGAACCTGATTGTTTCCCGTAAGATGGTGGTAACACTGGGTGCGGTACTGATGATTGGCCCAGGTATGATCGGTCTGTTCACCAACCCGTATGTCGCGATTATGCTGCTGTGTATCGGTGGTTTTGCTCACCAGGCGCTGTCTGGCGCGCTGATTACCCTCTCTTCTGACGTGTTTGGTCGTAACGAAGTGGCAACGGCAAACGGTCTGACTGGGATGTCTGCGTGGCTGGCAAGTACGCTGTTTGCGCTGGTTGTGGGTGCACTGGCTGACACCATCGGCTTCAGCCCGCTGTTCGCAGTACTGGCGGTATTCGACTTGCTGGGCGCGCTGGTTATCTGGACCGTGTTGCAGAACAAACCGGCAATTGAGGTAGCGCAGGAATCACATAACGACCCCGCACCGCAACATTAACGCTAAATGTAAGTTTTAGTTTCCCTTCAAAGCCGCCTTCTCAGGCGGCTTTTTCACCACTGCGAGTAGAGCTAAGCTCGCAAAAGTGGTATAACAAATATAGTCTGCCGTATCATGCCTGGAGCGCATATGGAAATCACTGAACCACGCCGTTTGTACCAACAGCTCGCCGCTGACCTGAAAGAACGCATCGAGCAGGGCGTCTATCTGGTGGGTGATAAACTGCCCGCCGAACGTTTTATTTCTGATGAAAAAAACGTCAGCCGCACCGTGGTTCGTGAAGCCATCATCATGCTTGAAGTCGAGGGCTATGTAGAAGTACGCAAAGGCTCGGGAATTCATGTGGTTTCCAACCAGCCTCGCCATCAGCAGGCGGCGGACGCGAATATGGAATTTGCCAATTACGGTCCGTTTGAACTGCTCCAGGCACGTCAACTTATCGAAAGCAATATTGCCGAGTTTGCTGCAACCCAGGTAACGAAACAGGACATCATGAAACTGATGGCCATCCAGGAGCAGGCGCGCGGCGAACAATGCTTCCGTGATTCCGAGTGGGATTTGCAGTTTCATATTCAGGTCGCATTAGCGACGCAGAACTCTGCACTGGCTGCCATCGTAGAGAAAATGTGGACCCAGCGTAGCCATAACCCGTACTGGAAAAAGCTGCACGAGCACATTGATTCCCGTACCGTCGATAACTGGTGTGATGACCACGATCAGATCCTCAAAGCGTTGATACGCAAAGATCCTCATGCCGCCAAACTTGCAATGTGGCAGCATCTGGAAAATACCAAAATTATGTTGTTTAACGAAACCAGTGACGATTTCGAGTTCAATGCCGACCGCTATTTGTTCGCCGAGAATCCAGTCGTTCATCTGGATACTGTGGCCAACAGCAGCAAATAAACTCCCATTTCTGACAGGCGCAGCAACGCGCCTGTTCGCTTTATCAGTAAGCGAAAAGTATAAAGTGTCAGCCTGTGTAAATCCTCTCGCCACCCTCCTCTGCAATCAGCAAAATCAGACTCCACGGACATGTAATTTTGATAACGAACAACGTTGACCTTTGTTACAATTAGATTCAATTTGAATTTATGCTATTAAATGTTTTCTTATCTCACGTTTTAACAGGGAATAGTTCAGGCCGTATTGGTGTCTCGACCCGCAATATATACAACAACAGCAATAACCTGACGGGTGTGCATCATTTAAAACCGGCGTGGCGTTAACCGATTCACCAGGAATAATGAATGGAACTTTTGACCCAATTGCTGCAAGCCCTGTGGGCGCAGGATTTTGAAACCCTGGCCAATCCGTCGATGATTGGCATGTTGTATTTTGTCTTGTTTGTGATTTTGTTCCTCGAAAACGGCTTGCTTCCAGCGGCCTTTTTACCAGGCGACAGCTTGCTGGTGTTGGTCGGTGTATTGATTGCCAAAGGCGCAATGGGTTACCCGCAGACTATTATGCTGCTCACTGTTGCGGCCAGCCTCGGTTGCTGGGTCAGCTACATACAGGGGCGATGGCTGGGAAACACCCGCACCGTACAAAACTGGCTATCCCATTTACCTGCGCACTACCACCAACGCGCACACCATCTTTTTCATAAACACGGTTTATCTGCGCTGTTAATTGGTCGCTTTATCGCATTTGTCAGAACATTACTGCCGACCATTGCCGGATTGTCAGGGCTGAATAACGCCCGCTTTCAGTTCTTCAACTGGATGAGTGGCCTGCTGTGGGTGTTGATTCTGACAACCTTAGGTTACATGCTCGGCAAGACGCCGGTATTTTTGAAGTATGAGGACCAGCTGATGTCATGCCTGATGCTGCTCCCGGTGGTACTGCTGGTGTTCGGCCTGGCAGGTTCTCTGGTTGTGTTATGGAAAAAGAAATATGGAAATCGGGGGTAAAGGATGCAAATACCTCGCATGTCGCTTCGCCAGCTAGCCTGGTTCGGCGCTGCTATATTGCTGGCTGGCACGCTGCTGCTGGCCTGGTCTGCGGTTCGTCAACAAGAATCCACGCTGGCGATCCGCGCCATTCATCAAGGGACGACGATGCCGGACGGTTTTTCCATCTGGCATCACCTTGACGCTCATGGAATTCCTTTCAAAAGCATCACCCCTAAGAATGACACTCTGTTGATTACGTTTGATTCCAGCGATCAAAGCGCCGCCGCCAAAGCGGTCCTCGATAGAACATTGCCTCATGGCTACATCATTGCGCAGCAGGACGATAATAATCAGGCCATGCAATGGCTGACCCGGCTGCGAGACAATTCTCATCGCTTCGGATAACTTCCTGTTATCCGAAACATATCACTCACTTTGGTGATTTCACCGTTACTGTCTATGATTAATAAGGCGGTGGTTAATACCACCGCCTCGTTGTCTGGACAATCGTTCCTCTGTAATGGGTCCGAGTCACAATGGAAGGTTCAAGAATGAAATACCGCATCGCTTTAGCTGTTTCTCTTTTTGCTCTTAGTGTCAGTAGTTATGCCACTACCCTTTGTCAGGAAAAGGAGCAAAATATCCTTAAGGAGATCAGCTATGCCGAAAAACATCAAAACCAGAATCGTATCAACGGCCTGAACAAAGCCCTTAGTGAAGTGCGGGCGAATTGTTCAGATAACCAGTTGCGTGCCGATCATCAAAAGAAAATCGCGAAGCAGAAAGATGAAGTGGCAGAACGCAAGCATGATTTAGCCGAGGCGAAACAAAAAGGCGATGCCGATAAGATTGCTAAACGCGAACGGAAACTGGCAGAAGCGCAGGAAGAGCTGAAAAAGCTGGAAGCGCGCGACTACTAATCCCCAATAGTTAATACTTACTCACCTGGAGAAAACTATGTCGAAAGAACACACTACGGAACACCTGCGTGCTGAGTTGAAATCCCTGTCCGATACGCTGGAAGAGGTGCTTAGCTCCTCTGGCGAAAAGTCAAAAGAAGAGCTGAGTAAGATTCGTAGCAAAGCGGAACAGGCACTGAAGCAGAGTCGCTATCGTCTGGGTGAAACCGGTGATGCGATTGCTAAACAAACCCGCGAAGCGGCGGCGCGTGCCGATGAGTATGTGCGTGAAAATCCGTGGGCGGGAGTTGGTATTGGCGCAGCCATCGGCGTGGTGCTGGGCGTTCTGCTGTCGCGTCGTTAATTATGGCGGACACTCATCACGCGCAAGGGCCCGGTAAAAGCGTTCTGGGAATCGGGCAGCGAATTGTCACCATCATGGTCGAAATGGTGGAGACGCGTCTGCGGCTGGCGGTGGTTGAGCTGGAAGAAGAAAAAGCCAATATCTTTCAGCTTTTACTGATGCTCGGCCTGACGATGCTTTTCGCTGCATTTGGTCTTATGAGCCTGATGGTGCTGATTATCTGGGCAGTTGATCCGCAATATCGCCTGAATGCAATGATTGCCACCACTGTGGTGTTGCTGCTTCTGGCACTCATCGGCGGTATCTGGACATTACGCAAGTCGCGCAAATCCACCTTGCTGCGCCATACGCGTCACGAACTGGCAAACGATCGACAACTTCTCGAGGAGGAATCCCGTGAGCGGTAAAGTCGAACGTGAACAACGTAAGGCACAGCTGCTTCGTCAGATCCAGCAGCAACGGTTGGATCTTTCCGCCAGTCGGCGTGACTGGCTGGAGGCGACAGGCGCCTACGATCGTCGTTGGAATATGCTGTTGAGCCTGCGTTCCTGGGCGCTGGTCGGCAGCAGCGTGATGGCTATCTGGACGATTCGCCATCCGAATATGCTGGTCCGCTGGGCCAGGCGCGGTTTTGGCGTCTGGAGTGCGTGGCGTCTGGTTAAAACCACCCTCAATCAGCAACAGCTTCGCGGTTAAATTCCTCTCTGGCCGGAACTATTCCGGCCTTATCCCTCAAATTTTTTGAAAATTTTTGACAGTTTTCCTTGCTAACAATCACCATTCACTACGTTTATGCTTCTCTCCATCGACAGCAATGACGCTAATACCGCGCCCTTGCACAAAAAAACAATCAGCAGCCTGAGTGGCGCAGTGGAGAGTATGATGAAAAAATTAGAAGATGTTGGTGTACTGGTAGCGCGTATTTTAATGCCGATTCTGTTCATTAGCGCAGGTTGGGGGAAAATTACCGGTTATGCAGGTACTCAACAATACATGGAAGCAATGGGCGTCCCGGGCTTTATGCTGCCGCTGGTGATCCTGCTTGAGTTCGGTGGCGGTTTGGCAATCCTGTTCGGTTTCCTGACTCGCACCACCGCGCTGTTTACCGCTGGCTTTACACTGTTGACGGCGTTTTTATTTCACAGCAACTTTGCTGAAGGCGTCAACTCGCTGATGTTCATGAAAAACCTGACAATTTCTGGCGGATTCCTGCTGCTGGCGATTACCGGACCGGGCGCGTATAGCATCGACCGTCTGCTGAATAAAAAGTGGTAAGCACGCGCTATACTTAACGATAAAAAACGAGGGGGAAACTCCTCGTTTCAGATTGTTGACAAAGTACGCGTTGTTCATGCCGGATGCGGCGTGAACGCCTTATCCTGCCTACAAAAACATGCAAATTCAATATATTGCAAGAACCTCGTAGGCCTGATAAGCATAGCGCATCAGGCAGTTTTGCGTTTGCCATCAGTCTCAAACGAGGAGAAACGCTCCTCGTTTTTGCTATTGGAGGAGAGAAAAATGGGTCAACTGATTGACGGCGTCTGGCATGACACCTGGTACGACACCAAATCCACTGGCGGTAAATTTCAACGTTCAGCTTCCGCATTTCGTAACTGGCTCACTGCCGATGGCGCACCAGGCCCCACTGGCAAAGGTGGATTTGCCGCAGAGAAAGATCGTTATCATCTCTATGTCTCACTCGCCTGCCCGTGGGCGCACCGCACGCTGATCATGCGTAAACTCAAAGGACTGGAACCGTTTATTTCCGTATCCGTGGTGAACCCGCTGATGCTGGAAAACGGCTGGACCTTTGATGACAGTTTCCCGGGTGCAACCGGCGATACGCTCTATCAACATGAATTCCTGTACCAGCTTTATCTCCACGCTGATCCACACTACAGCGGACGAGTTACTGTCCCCGTGCTGTGGGACAAAAAAAATCACACCATTGTCAGCAACGAATCAGCGGAAATCATCCGCATGTTCAATACCGCGTTTGACGCACTGGGCGCAAAAGCGGGTGATTATTACCCCCCTGCTCTGCAAACTAAAATTGACGAACTTAACGGCTGGATATACGACACCGTAAATAATGGCGTCTATAAAGCTGGTTTTGCCACCAGCCAGGAAGCGTACGACGAAGCGGTGGTGAAAGTGTTTGAATCGCTGGCGCGACTGGAACAGATATTAGGGCAGCATCGCTTCCTGACGGGTAACCAGTTAACCGAAGCCGATATTCGCCTGTGGACCACGCTGGTTCGTTTTGATCCGGTGTATGTCACCCACTTCAAGTGCGATAAGCACCGTATCAGCGATTACCTGAATTTGTATGGCTTCCTGCGCGATATCTATCAGATGCCGGGAATAGCTGAAACCGTCAATTTCGACCATATCCGTAATCACTACTTCCGCAGCCATAAGACCATCAACCCAACAGGAATTATTTCGATTGGCCCGTGGCAGGATCTCGATGAACCGCACGGGCGGGATGTTCGCTTCGGTTAAACAAAGGCACCCTTCGTGGTGCCTCTGGTTGTTGGCTAAGTGCGTGTTGTTCATGTCGGATGTGGCGGGAACGCCTTATCTGACCTACAAAACATTGTACATTCAATATATTGCAGAACCCGCCCAAGCCAGATAAGCGTAGCGCATCTGGCGATTTTGCGCTTGCCCTTATCCTTCACAGCGCCTTATTAATTCATCGCGATAATATTTACTGCAAATTCATTCATGTCTATTCTTAATTTGCTGCTTTAAAAACAAGTGATTGAGCAAAATTGAGGCAAAAATGGACTGGTATCTGAAAGTACTAAAAAATTATGTCGGTTTCCGGGGACGTGCACGGCGCAAAGAGTACTGGATGTTTATTCTGGTCAACATCATCTTTACGCTCGTGCTGGGGCTGCTGGATAAAATGCTGGGCTGGCAACGTGCCGGTGGCGAAGGCATCCTGACGACTATCTACGGCATTCTGGTATTTTTGCCGTGGTGGGCTGTACAGTTCCGTCGCCTGCATGACACCGACCGTTCAGCATGGTGGGTGCTACTGTTCTTAATTCCGTTTATCGGTTGGCTGATTATCATCATCTTTAACTGCCAGCCGGGGACACCAGGCGAAAACCGGTTTGGACCTAATCCAAAACTGGAACAGGAATAATAATTAAGCACCTTGTGAAAGGTGCTTCAGATTGTTGACAAAGTGCGCTTTGTTTATGCCGGATGCGGCGAAAACGCCTTATCCAGCCTACAAAATCGCAAAAAAAATCAATATGTTGCAGTAACTGCGTAGGCCTGATAAGCGTAGCGCATCAGGCAGTTTTTCGTTTGTCAGCAGTCAGAAGCACCTTGTGAAAGGTGCTTTATAGATTATTTTCCAGCGAACAACTTTGGAATTTCCCGCAGACACCAGGATTTTGCTTCTCCCATACTGTCGCGACGCCAGGCCATAATAATATCGATTTCGCTGGTCGATTCCGGACTAACTACACGCAACCGCCCTTCAGCGATATCTTTTTCTACCATCGGGTACGGCATCGTTGCGACGCCAAGCCCTGCCAACAATGCCTGACGTTTATCTTCAATGGTGCTGACCGTCAGGCGCGGTTGTTTATCCAGTAACTGTACGGTCAATACCGGGCGTTCACGAGCAGTATCTGCCACTGCAATTCCGCGATATTTCACGCGCGTAACTTCAGAAAGCGGTTCCGGCTCCTGATGAATCGGGTGATCAGGCGCTGCCACGTAGACGTTCATCAAGGTGTAAAGCTTACGAGAGTTGATCTCCGACGAGGAACGAAAATGCATATCCGGCGCGATTACAATATCTGCTCGCCCCTGTTCCAGCCGCTCCCACGCCCCCGCCAGCACTTCGGTGATGATTGCCAGTTGGGTATTGGCTTTAGCCGCCAGTTTGTCGATCAACGGGAAAAAGGCAGGCGTGGGCACCAGCGCCTCGGTCACGATGGTGAGATGCGTTTCCCAACCACGCGCGAGGGCTTCGGCATCGGTGGTCAGTTTATCTGCGGCTTCCAGCAGAACACGTCCTCGCTCCAACAACATCCGCCCGACATTGGTGAATTTGGTGCGATGGCCCGAGCGGTCAAACAGCACCACATCGAGCTCTTCTTCCAGTTTTTGCATGGTGTAGCTAAGCGCGGAAGGCACGCGTCCCAGCTCATCGGCCGCCGCCGCAAAACTACCACGGCGATCGATCGCATCCATAACCCTTAGTGCTTCCAGCGTTAGTGCCCTTTCTTTGGCCATTTCGTTCTCATTCAGGAAATTTGAACATACCGGGCAGAATATCTGGCTAACAATGTAGCGTCCAGCCCCTTACCATAAAAGGAAGTAAAGAGAGGTCAAGAATTATGATTACTACCCGAACTGCCAGGCAGTGTGGACAAGCAGACTACGGATGGTTGCAGGCCCGGTATACTTTTTCCTTTGGACACTACTTCGACCCTAAATTGTTAGGCTATGCCTCCCTGCGCGTGCTTAACCAGGAAGTGTTGGCCCCTGGAGCCGCCTTCCAGCCACGTACCTACCCAAAAGTTGATATTTTGAATGTGATTCTCGACGGAGAAGCAGAGTATCGGGACAGCGAAGGTAATCATGTTCAGGCCCACGCCGGTGAAGCCTTATTGCTTTCTACTCAGCCGGGCGTGAGTTATAGCGAACATAATATCAGCAAGGACAAACCGTTAACGCGAATGCAGCTCTGGCTGGATGCCTGCCCGCAACGGGAGAATCCGCTGATTCAAAAACTGGCGCTGAATATGGACAAGCAGCAATTAATCGCCTCGCCAGATGGCGCGAAAGGTAGCCTGCAACTGCGCCAGCAGGTGTGGCTGCATCATATTGTGCTCGCCGAGGGAGAAAGCGCGAACTTTCAACTGCACGGTCCGCGTGCTTATTTGCAATCGATCCACGGTCAATTTCATGCGATTACGCATCACGAAGAGAAAGCTGCGCTGACCTGCGGTGATGGCGCATTTATTCGTGACGAGGCTAACATTACACTCGTTGCTGATTCCCCGCTGCGTGCTTTGCTGATAGATTTACCTGTCTAGTTTTTTTACAGGGAGAAGATGATGAGTAAAAAATCGGCGAAGAAACGTCAGCCAGTAAAGTCCGTTGCAGCGAAAGAAACCACCCGCGCTACCAAAAGTTTTGGCTATGAAGAGATGTTGAGTGAGTTGGAGGCGATAGTAGCCGACGCCGAAATACGGTTAGCCGAGGATGAAGCTACCGCATAAAAACAGATTGCCGGATGCGGCGTAAACGCCTTATCCGGCCTACAAAACCAACAAATTGCACAATCCGTAGGTCGGATAAGATGCGCCAGCATC
>NZ_RHJQ01000028.1:0-42773 GCF_004211995.1 Escherichia sp. E14S1 | reverse complement strand
CACAGAATGATGTACAGGCTCTTAACAACCACAAAAAGCGTTGCTCCTGCCATCTGACCAGTGTGTCGACTGGTGATGTGCGAAGGTCTTTCCACATTCCCTTAATACCCATAGCCTGTTTCCCTGTTATTTGCTTGCTAACTCACGGATAAGGTCTGCCATCGCGTCGATGGATTTGATGCTCTTGGTGTAGATCAAGTACTTACCATTAACGACGTAAGCCGGAACCCCCTGGATTTTGGCGACTTCATAAGAGGCTTTCCATTTTTCCAGTGTTTCTTGTACCGCTGGCTCTTTCAGTGCAGCTTCAAAATCCGCCTGGCTCATACCAGCAGCATCCAGACCCGTTTTGATAAAGGCAGCGGGATCTTTACCGTCAGACCAGCGTTCTTTTTTGTCGTGATAAGCCGCGTAGTAGGCAAACTTGGCTTTCTTAAACTGAGAGTTAGCATCAAATAAGGAAATACCTGCTGCTTTATCTCTATTGATCAAGACAGCAAAGACTTCGCTCGCCTGTTTACCGTATTCGCCTTTGGTTTCCAGATGGAACGGCGTGAAAGCAACGACATCTTTCACTTTTTCCGATACCGGACCGGTAACCGCTTTGTCGTACTTGTAACAGAACGGGCAGGCGTAGCTGAATACCTTAATCAGCGTTTTGTCGGCATTCGGAATCGGTTTTTCCAGTACCATATAATCCGTGCCTTCGGTAAATGCAGAAGCAGTAAATGAAACCGCCAGAGCCGCAGTAAGCAGTACGCTTTTAAACAGTGATGAGATCCCTAATTTCGACATTTTTATTCCCTTCTTAATTATTTAAACATCTGTTTTGGACGGACTAACAGCGCACGGTAGTGTGTCTGGTTGGGTTTATCAGACATCACGTCGATTTCCACTTTCACTTCTTTGGTTTTGTAGTCGATCTCGTTCAACTTGCCGACGGTCGGCTGACCGACGTCAAACAGATGAATGGAGCCGCCGAAGCCGAACATGGTGTCACGGTCAGCCTGGTATTCGATAATGGAGGTGATTGGGCTATAGAAATCGTAACCACGTTCTTTACCGTATTCCCAAACTTGCTGAACGGTACCTTTCTTCTCATCAATCTTATATTCCACAAAACGGGAATATTTCATGGTTGGTAAGGCAGGTTGTTCCAGATGGCGACCGTCGCCGTTATCAAAGATAGTGAGTGTACCTTTGCTGGAGATCCATGCGGTATGCTGGGTATAGGTAAAGTCGAAGTCTGAGTTTTCACACAGGCCATTTTCGTTACAGGTGATCGGCTTACCGTTAGCATCAACGGGTTTCAGCAATTTGCTGGCCAATGGTTTTTCCCAGCCTTTCGAGGGGGCAAGGATCCATTTCACTTGTTTATCACGACCAATTTTCACAACGCCCTGGTGACGAGAAGAGAGGATAATTGAGTCATCTTTCGCGTCATAGGCGATGGAGTTGACGTGCGCCCAGTTACGACCTGGTCCTACACCCAGCGCGTCGCCAAACGGTGTATCTGGCTCCAGTTTTGCCTGCTGTCCGGCGTGAGCAAGGTCAACGTTGACGCAAACTGCGCCTGCATCCAGTGCACCGAGCAGAGCATCACGTTTCGGATCGAGGATCTTCGTCAGATCCCATACATCGACAACGCGACCAGATTTATCGACTTCGAGGATATGGTCACGAATGGTGGTGACGTGTACGCCGTCATCGCGACGGTAGTTACTTTTACCTACGCGCAACAGTACCGTACCATTAGGCGTCTCAATGGATTCATGAGTGGCGTCAGCGAATCCGCGCGGCAGTTTATGATCTTCCAGCACCTGACCCATCATGTCGAACTCGTACCAGTGCTGGCCTTGTACTGCGGTAAAGGTGCCGCGTGGTGTTTCGCGGATACCCATCAGATAACCACGTTTGTTGATATTACGGTCACGGCCATCGTAGAAGGTGTCTTGATCCAGCCACCAGCGGTATTCACCCTCGGTATCGACAATGAAAGTAAAGGGCGCGATATCAAAGGGCAGTGCGCCGGTGGCCGGACCTGCATCGAGGATCCCTGCATTTTTATCTTTCTCACCGTGCCAGTGGAGATCGGAACCTTGTGCAGTAAAGGTGTGGGTATTAACCAGATAGAGGCGATCTTCAAAACCAGGTGCGACTTTAACGACTTTGGTCTGCTGTAGATCAGAGATGGAACGGTTATCCATGTAATTGTTGACGATGGCTGAAGTTTGCACCACGTAATCATCTTTCATGGCCTTGCCGTTTTCTTTCCACTCAACGGTCACTTTGTTGGCAAATTTCTGATAAAGACCAAAAATCGGTACACCATCGTAAGTTTTTAGTGACTCCTGGCCCACGGAATAGCTGATTTCAACGCCTTTTTCGCCCTTCCCGTGGACGGTAACTTTGACGTCAGAAATGACGTGGCTATCTAAGTCAACCAGAGCGGTCAGTGGTGCATTGCCGTAGGGATCGACAATGATTGCACCGAGTTGCCCGGCAGGTGGTGCAGGTTTAAAACCCGCCGCCATTACGCCAGTTGCAGACAACCCCAGGGCTAATGCTACTGTTCCGGCTACTAGTGTTTTTCTATATTTATCAAACATGGATATATCTCCTTATATAACGCAAATATATAATAATGATGAATATCGACTGTTGAGATGGTACTAATAAATTTGTTTTGTGAATGAATAATGTAACTCTAATAAAATATGAGAATGTTTTGCTGCTTTTGAATATGTTGTTATTTGTTGAAACAACTATTTATTTTTAATGGATAGTAGGGTGGCGATATATCAATAACAATATTCAATATTGCGTAGTGTGATCTCTGCGACATTGTTTTTTAATTATTAAATTAAAATATGAAGAGGTAAATATAAAATATTTAATATATATCAATGTGTTATGCGGTGATTTATTTACTTACTTTAATTGCAATATCACTTACATATGACGATTTAACATTAAATTGGTTATTAATGTTAAATAAAAGTTGGAGATGTATGGATTTATATATTGATGGAGATTATAAATGATGGATTATGAAAAGTTGCCCCGATTATCGGGGCAATATTAAGCAGTGTTATTCAACAAAAATATGTGGATAAAACCGAGACATATCCTGGGTGATCAACGCACGGTCTTCACGAATGCCAATTCCGGCGGGTTGATCGTTCACCAGCCAGCTACCAATCAGCATATAACTGTCGCCAAATTTTGGTAACGGATGGAATTGCTGAACAATCATCCCTTCTTCGCCATACGGACCTTCTGCTGCTTCAATGGTTTTGCCATTCTCGATAATCGACACGTTTGCGCCTTCACGCGAGAAGATTGGCTTAACCACATATTTTTCCATTTCTGGATAATCATCTTCAGCAAAATAAGCGGGCAACAGGTTCGGATGATTCGGGAACATCTCCCACAGTAGCGGCAGAAGTGCTTTGTTGGAGATAATGCTCTTCCACGCCGGTTCCAGCCAGCGTACGCCAGCATCTTCCAGCTTGGTGGAGAACATCTCGCGCAGCATAAATTCCCATGGATAAAGCTTGAACAGGTTAGCAATCACCTGATCCTGCAAATCCGTGAACTGACCTTTTTCGCCTAAACCAATATCGTCGATGTACAGGAACTCGGTAGCGATTTCAGCTTCCGTCGCGCAGTCCTGCAAATACTGGATGGTGCCACGATCTTCCACCGTGTCACGACAGCAGGTGAGATGCAGCAACTGGAAGCCATACTGTTCACGCAGCTCGACAAAGCGATCGATCAGCTTTTCTTGCAGACTGTTAAACTGGTCGCTGCCTTCCGGCAGGTTGCCTGCGTTAAGCTGATCTTCCAGCCAGATCCACTGAAAGAATGCTGCTTCATACAGTGACGTGGGCGTATCAGCGTTATTTTCCAGAAGTTTAGGTTCGCCAGTGCCATCCCACGCCAGATCAAGGCGTGAATAAAGCGACGGCTGGTGCGTCAACCATGACTGACGCACAAAACTCCACGTGTGCTTTGGAATGCGGAATTTGGTCATCAGCTCATCGCTGGAGATCACTTTTTCCACCACTTTCAGGCACATCTGGTGCAGTTCGGCGGTGACGTCTTCCAGCTTTTCAACCTGGGCGAGGGTCAACTTGTAGTAAGCATCTTCACACCAGTACGGCTCGCCGTACATGGTGTGAAAATTGAAACCGTATTCGTGGGCTTTTTCACGCCAGTCTGGGCGCTCGGTAATACTGACTCTTTCCATCGGTATCAGCCACCCATTGAACGAGAAGAGGTGCCGGTTGCGCTACGCTGCATAGTGCTTTGTTTGGCAACAGATTCACCAAAACCGCCACGGGTAACGGTAGTGGTGGTCGCCGGTTTTGGTGCCATTGCCGTCTTCGGTACGGTCATGGTGCGGCCTGGCTGGGCTGCGCCATAGTTTTTACCAGTCGCGTCGGTATATTTACCGTAAGCCGGGCTGGCTGGGTTTTTCGAGGAGAACAGCGGCTGCTGTGCAAATCCCGCGCCGCCGCCCATCAGACGTCCCATCATGTAGCCGGCCATCAGCGGCATCCAGAAACTCCCGCTGGATTGCTGGGCCTGCGCCTGGTTTTCAGGTGCCATGCCAGCCTGGGCTGGTGCCTGCTGGCACTGACCTTCACCAAATTCGGCAATACAGTCTTCACGAGTGGCGTATTTCGGCGCAGTACGTTCTGCTTCTTTCAGCGCATTGTTGTACGCGGTGGTACATTCGGCGCTTTTGCCTGGGTTTGCAGCTGAACAGTCGTCAGCATTTTGATAGAGAGACACTGTTTCATCACTCTTTTCACAGCCTGCCAGCATAAAAACAGTAGCAACAGCGAGAGCGACAGGTGTCAGGTGGCGTGCGCTCCAGTTTTTGCGGAACGATGCGTGGCGTATGGATTTTGTCCGTTTCATTTTTGTCTTCCAGGACCAGTGGTAAATACCCATCAGAATAGAGGATGGCTGGTCGAAATTGAAGCGAGAAGGGGGAAGAATGCGGCAGATAACCCGTATCTTTACGTTGCCTTACGTTCAGACGGGGCCGAAGCCCCGTCGTCGTCGTCAGTTACGGAAAGGGTTATGACCGTTACTGGTGTTAGTGCGTGCGGATGCTTGCTGAACGGCTGGAGCCGGGCTATCAGGTGCATAACCATCAGCAATAGCATTCTGTTCTGGCGTTTGCGGTGCGACGTTTTCCGGGTTAGTGGAAACCGGTTTGCTCAGCGCATTGTTCAGTGCCAGCAGATCCTGCTCGTTCAGCGTACCCAGAGCTGATTTAATATTCAGCTGGTTAATCAGGTAGTTATAACGCGCATTCGCCAGTTCTTGCTTGGCGTTGTACAGCGTAGTGGTCGCATCCAACACGTCAACAATGGTACGCGTACCGACCGAGTAGCCCGCTTCCATCGCGTCTAAAGAGCTTTGGGCGGAAACCACGGCTTGTTTGTAGGCGTTAATGCTACTAATAGATGCATTAATGTTGTTGAAGGAGGAACGCACGGTCTGCACGACGCTACGATGGGCGCTTTCCAGTTGCTCGCTGGCACCGACAAAGTTGTACTGTGCCTGTTTCACCTGCGAGTTAACCATTCCGCCCTGATAAATCGGCAGCGAGAAGCTTAGGCCCACTTTGTTCTGACCCATATTGCTGTCGTCATATTGGGTACCTGTCGCACCACGGGTTTTTGAACCGCTGTAAGAGGTGTCAGAAATTCCGGTAGAGGCCGTCAAATCCAGAGTCGGTAAGTGACCGTCCTGCGCCTGGCGAATTTGCTCGCGCGCCAGATCCTGGCTCAAACGTGCCTGTAACAGCGACAGGTTGCGTTTTTCGGCTTCTTTCAGCAGCGCGTTAACCGGTTGTGGTTTGTCGGTCTTGAAGTTTTCGACGTTCAGCGCCGCCAGTTCCGGATAGTAGTTACCGGTGATCTGACGCAGCTGCTCAACGGCGTTGTCGAGGTTGTTACGTGCGGTCACTTCGTTCGCCAGCACGGTATCGTACTGTGCGCGGGCGTTCTGCACGTCGGTGATCGCCACCAGGCCCACGTTAAAGCGTTGGGTGGTTTGATCTAACTGACGGTAGATTGCCTCTTTTTGTGCCTGAGTATAAGAAAGCACGTCAATGGCATTCAACACGTTGAAATAAGCGGTCGCGGTGTTGAGGATCAAAGTTTGTTGATCGGTCTGGTAAGTGACGTCCTGAATACCGGCAGCTTTTTCCTGCAAGGTCAGTGCGCGCCATTTCGACATATCGAAAATGGACTGGGTCAACTGCAGGGACGCACTGGTTGCGTTAGAGTTGATGCCGTTCGCGTCGCGGTAGCCGTTGCTGTAGGTGTAATCTGCACCTAAACCTAGCTGTGGCAGTAATGGACTGCGAGCTTCATTAATTTTTTCAAAGGCAGCATCACGATCGGCGGCAGACTTACGCAATTCCGGGTTACTAAGGCGTGCTTGCTGATAAACTTGCATCAGGTTCTCGGCCTGGCTCAACGAACTGAACCCAGAAAGGCTCAGGCCGATAAGAATGGGGAGCAATTTCTTCATTTGCATTCCTTGTGGTGAAGCAGTATTTAGCGCGATCAAACTGTAAAATTATTGCGGATTCTAGCAGAAGCCGCTACCGCAAAAGGTTGGCGTTACGTGCCATAGGGCGTTAATGTGCCTCAATTTAACACATGACTGCTCAAACGGCAGTCAAACGTCGCTGAAATTCACATTTTATTCACTATTAGTGCCAGGACATTAGCCATGCTTAAGCCAGACAACCTGCCCGTTACATTTGGCAAAAACGATGTAGAAATTATTGCACGAGAAACACTTTATCGCGGCTTTTTTTCATTAGATCTTTATAGATTTCGTCATCGTTTATTCAACGGGCAAATGAGTCATGAGGTCCGGCGGGAAATTTTTGAACGCGGTCACGCCGCAGTCTTGCTACCCTTTGACCCAGTGCGCGATGAAGTTGTACTGATTGAGCAGATACGAATCGCCGCGTATGACACCAGCGAAACGCCCTGGTTACTGGAAATGGTTGCCGGGATGATTGAAGAAGGTGAGAGTGTGGAAGATGTTGCCCGTCGCGAAGCGATTGAAGAGGCGGGACTAAACGTGAAACGGACCAAACCGGTGTTAAGTTTCCTGGCAAGCCCAGGCGGCACCAGCGAGCGTTCGTCAATTATGGTGGGCGAAGTGGACGCCACGACCGCAAGCGGTATTCACGGTCTGGCTGATGAAAACGAAGATATTCGCGTTCATGTGGTAAGTCGGGAACAGGCATACCAATGGGTAGAAGAGGGGAAAATCGACAACGCAGCGTCGGTCATCGCTTTGCAATGGCTGCAACTGCATCATCAAGCGTTAAAAAATGAGTGGGCATAAATGAAGCGTTACACACCTGACTTTCCTGAAATGATGCGCCTGTGCGAGATGAACTTTTCACAATTGCGCCGTTTGTTACCGCGCAATGACGCACCCGGTGAAACTGTAAGCTATCAGGTGGCAAACGCACAATATCGGCTAACGATTGTGGAATCGACCCGATACACTACCCTGGTGACTATTGAACAGATTGCGCCAGCGATCAGTTACTGGAGCCTTCCGTCGATGACTGTGCGTCTGTATCATGACGCGATGGTGGCTGAAGTGTGTTCAAGTCAGCAGATTTTTCGCTTCAAAGCGCGGTATGATTATCCTAATAAAAAGTTGCATCAACGCGACGAAAAGCATCAAATTAATCAGTTTTTAGCGGACTGGTTGCGATACTGTTTAGCACATGGAGCGATGGCGATTCCGGTTTATTAGCGTCGTGAAACCTAAGGACACCATTTGGAAAGCCTGTTAACCCTTCCTCTGGCTGGTGAGTCCAGAGTCAGGATTTTACAAATTACCGATACTCACCTGTTTGCGCAAAAGCACGAAGCCCTGTTAGGGGTGAACACCTGGGAAAGTTACCAGGCGGTGCTGGAGGCGATTCGCCCACACCAGCACGAATTCGACCTGATTGTCGCGACAGGTGATTTAGCGCAGGATCAAACGGCTGCGGCCTATCAGCACTTCGCTGAAGGCATCGCAAGTTTTCGTGCGCCCTGCGTCTGGCTGCCGGGCAACCATGATTTCCAGCCTGCGATGTACAGCGCGCTACAGGACGCGGGTATATCTTCAGCGAAACGCGTGTTTATCGGTGAACAGTGGCAAATCCTGTTGCTGGACAGCCAGGTGTTTGGCGTACCGCACGGTGAGCTAAGCGAGTTTCAACTCGAGTGGCTGGAACGTAAACTGGCTGATGCGCCAGAGCGCCATACCTTGCTTTTGCTGCATCATCATCCGTTGCCTGCGGGCTGTAGCTGGCTTGACCAACACAGTCTGCGTAACGCGGGTGAACTGGATAACGTGCTGGTGAATTTTCCGCACGTCAAATATCTGTTATGCGGCCATATCCATCAGGAACTGGATCTCGACTGGAATGGTCGTCGCCTGCTGGCAACGCCATCGACCTGCGTGCAGTTTAAGCCGCACTGTTCCAACTTCACGCTGGACACTATCGCGCCCGGTTGGCGTACGCTGGAACTCCATGCCGATGGCACGCTGACCACAGAAGTACACCGCCTGGCAGACTCCCGTTTCCAACCAGATACCGCTTCAGAAGGTTACTGATGTCGACGCTTCTTTATTTACACGGTTTCAATAGTTCGCCGCGTTCTGCGAAAGCGAGCTTATTGAAAAACTGGCTGGCGGAACATCACCCTGACGTTGAGATGATTATTCCGCAGTTACCGCCGTATCCTTCCGATGCGGCAGAACTGCTGGAATCCATTGTCCTGGAACATGGCGGCGATTCGCTGGGTATTGTCGGTTCGTCACTGGGGGGATATTACGCCACCTGGTTGTCGCAATGTTTTATGCTGCCCGCAGTGGTGGTAAACCCGGCGGTGCGCCCGTTTGAACTGCTTACTGACTATCTCGGTCAGAACGAGAACCCCTACACCGGGCAGCAATATGTGCTAGAGTCTCGCCATATTTACGATCTTAAAGTCATGCAGATTGACCCGCTGGAAGCGCCGGATTTGCTCTGGCTGCTGCAACAGACGGGAGATGAAGTGCTGGATTACCGCCAGGCGGTGGCGTACTACGCTTCCTGCCGCCAGACTGTTATAGAAGGCGGCAACCACGCATTCACGGGCTTCGAAGATTATTTCAACCCGATCGTCGATTTTCTTGGTCTGCACCATCTCTGACGATCAACTCGAATTACTAACTTAAACCATGACGCAAACTTATAACGCTGATGCCATTGAGGTACTCACCGGGCTTGAGCCGGTTCGCCGCCGTCCGGGGATGTATACGGATACCACTCGCCCTAACCATTTGGGGCAAGAAGTCATTGATAACAGTGTGGATGAAGCACTGGCCGGTCACGCAAAACGCGTGGACGTTATTTTACATGCTGACCAGTCGCTGGAAGTGATTGACGATGGCCGTGGAATGCCGGTGGATATTCACCCGGAAGAAGGTGTTCCGGCGGTAGAACTGATTCTTTGCCGTTTGCACGCGGGCGGTAAATTTTCTAACAAAAACTACCAGTTCTCTGGCGGTCTGCACGGCGTGGGGATTTCGGTGGTTAACGCCCTGTCGAAGCGCGTAGAAGTTAACGTGCGCCGCGATGGTCAGATTTATAACATCGCCTTTGAAAATGGCGAAAAGGTGCAGGATTTGCAGGTTGTTGGTACTTGCGGTAAACGCAACACAGGCACCAGCGTGCACTTCTGGCCGGATGAAACTTTCTTTGACAGCCCGCGCTTCTCTGTTTCCCGTCTTACACATGTGCTGAAAGCCAAAGCGGTACTGTGCCCTGGCGTTGAGATCACTTTTAAAGATGAGATCAACAATACCGAACAACGCTGGTGCTACCAGGACGGTCTGAATGATTACCTGGCGGAAGCGGTAAATGGTCTGCCGACGCTGCCAGAAAAACCGTTTATCGGTAATTTTTCTGGCGATACCGAAGCGGTGGACTGGGCGCTCTTGTGGCTGCCGGAAGGTGGCGAACTGCTGACCGAAAGCTACGTCAACCTGATCCCAACGATGCAGGGCGGTACGCACGTTAACGGTCTGCGTCAGGGGCTGCTGGACGCGATGCGTGAGTTTTGCGAATACCGCAACATTCTGCCGCGCGGCGTGAAGCTGTCGGCGGAAGATATCTGGGATCGCTGCGCCTATGTGCTGTCAGTAAAAATGCAGGATCCGCAGTTTGCCGGGCAGACCAAAGAGCGTCTCTCTTCGCGTCAGTGTGCGGCATTCGTTTCGGGCGTGGTGAAAGATGCCTTCACCTTGTGGCTGAACCAGAACGTTCAGGCGGCTGAACTGCTGGCGGAGATGGCGATTTCCAGCGCCCAGCGCCGTATGCGTGCGGCCAAAAAAGTGGTGCGTAAAAAGCTGACCAGCGGCCCGGCACTGCCTGGCAAACTGGCAGACTGTACCGCGCAGGATCTTAACCGTACCGAACTGTTCCTTGTGGAAGGGGACTCTGCAGGCGGATCTGCCAAGCAGGCGCGCGATCGTGAATATCAGGCGATCATGCCGCTGAAAGGTAAGATCCTTAACACCTGGGAAGTTTCTTCCGACGAAGTGCTGGCCTCACAGGAAGTACACGATATTTCGGTAGCGATCGGTATCGATCCTGACAGCGACGATCTTAGCCAACTGCGTTATGGCAAGATCTGTATCCTGGCGGATGCTGATTCCGATGGTCTGCACATTGCCACGTTGCTCTGCGCCTTGTTTGTAAAACACTTCCGTACGCTGGTGAAACATGGTCACGTATATGTAGCGCTACCACCGCTCTACCGCATTGACCTTGGTAAAGAGGTCTATTACGCCTTGACGGAAGAAGAGAAAGAGGGCGTGCTCGAACAATTAAAACGCAAGAAAGGCAAGCCAAATGTCCAGCGTTTTAAAGGTCTGGGTGAAATGAACCCGCTGCAACTACGTGAAACCACGCTCGACCCGAACACTCGCCGTCTGGTGCAGTTGACCATCGACGATGAAGACGATCAGCGTACCGACGCGATGATGGACATGCTGCTGGCGAAGAAACGCTCGGAAGACCGCCGTAACTGGTTGCAAGAGAAAGGCGACATGGCGGAGATTGAGGTCTGATGATCTTCCCGTCAGGAGAATAAAACATAGCCCGGTATACACGCGTATACCGGGCTTTTTTTATCAAAATTCCATTTTCACCGTGAATTGTACTTCACGCGGATCGCCAATCTGATTACCCAGATTATTTGTGGCGATGGAAGAGGTGTAATACGTTTTATCAAACAGGTTTTTGACGTTTAATTGCAGAGTGACTGGATACTGCAATTTCATTTTGTATGCGGCGAAGGCATCGGCAACAAAATAGCCTGGCAGATAATAGTCAGCCCCATTGGTTGCCGAACGACGGCTTACGCCATGTCCGCCACCGCCAAACGTTAGTGTGTTATTGCCAGGCATGTTATGAATGTCATAGGTCAGGAATAGCGAACCGGTATGACGAGGAACATTCGGCAATGGTTTTCCTGCATAATCAGGATCTTCCAGAACCTTAGCATCGGTATAGCCGTAGCTGGCAATGATATTAATGTTTTCTGTTAATGCTCCTGCAAGGTCGACTTCTACCCCTCTTGAACGAACGCGGCCTGCCGTTTTGGCGATGGTTTCATCACCAATACTTTCGGTATACAACACGTTACGTTTATGGATATCAAACAGCGCAATATCTGCGGTTATACCATCGAACAGCTCGAATTTTGCCCCGACTTCGTAAGCATTAGATGATTCCGGTGGAAGATCGCCGATGTAGCTGGCAATTGACGATTGCGGCATAAATGTTTGCGAATAATTCGCAAATAAGGATACCGATGGCGTCAGTTTGTAGACTAACCCCAGTTTGGGCGTCCATTGTTCATCGCGGCTGTCAGTATTGACATTAAAAGGACGGCCTTTACCCGCATATTGCGTGTAATACTGATAGCGGAGCCCGGCGACAGCAATCCAGTTATCTGTCAGATAGAGCGCATCCTGTACATAAGCTGAGTAGCTCTCCTGTTTGATCGTCTGATCGCTGTCCGACGCCGAAACCGTTGTGCATTTGCTGGTATTGCCATAAACGGGGTTGTAGATATTGAAATCTTTAGCGTTTTTACAGCGAATCATATCTGTGCGCAGAAGATCATAATATTCATATGACACCCCACCCAGAATCTCATTATAGAATCCAGCAATATCAACATTCCCTTGCAGATCCGCACGAGTAGAATGCATACGCTGGGTAGATCCCTGAGTTGCATCAACACGCCGTGTCAGCGTTCCTGTCGTTGCATCATACGCGGTAACACGAGCCTGATTATCGCTGTATTTATCCTGGCTGTAGCTGTAATCAAAGCGCGCTGTCCACTGGCTATTGAGATGATATTCTGCGTTGAGTTGCGCCAGATCGGACTGACCATCTGTAATATTAAACGGTTCGTCGAAACGTATTTTTCGATCAACGTTGACGGGCTGTTTCGTCGTAAGGTCGAAAATCGTTCCACGATCGAACGGCGTTTTATAATCCCGATGTGAATAGAGCATGGTTACTGTTGCATTATCACCAAACCAGGTGAGTGATGGGGCAATAAATGTGCTGCGCTCTTTACCGAAATTCCGCCAGTAATCTTCATCCTGCACTTCCCCCGTCAGGCGATATGCCAGCTGAGTACCTTCAATGGGGCCTGTGATATCCAGTTGCCCAGTGCCTCCGCCAAAATTGGAGGAAGTGGCTGAGACAGTACCATGGAATGTTTTTTCCGGGCGCTTTGTCACGACGTTAATCAGTCCGCCAGGATCGAGAATGCCATACAGCGTGGAGGCCGGACCTTTTAGCACTTCCACACGTTCAGTTGCAGCGTTGAAGCTACGAGGAAGTACGGTTCGCAGACCATTGGTCATGATGGAGCCATCCCGGTTAGCACCAAACCCACGACGTACAAAGGCGTCCTGAGTTCCGCCTAATGTATTGGTCTGTACCACGTTACTGACGTTATAAAGCGCCTCATCCAGCGTCGTCGCATTCTGATTTTCCAGAACCTGATCGCTAACCGTATTGACCACCTGCGGGATATCTAGCATCGGCATATCGGTTAATGTCGCCGTGGAGGTGCTCAGGGGTTGATAACCATCGGTCGCCTCAGTTGCGGTATTTGCATCCGCTGTAACAGTGATTGTTTCGCCATCTTTGGTCGTTACAGTGTCGGTTGCATGAATCATCGGTGCTGCAAAGAGCAGTGAAAAGAGCGCCCGACCTTTGATTCCTGAGAATGAAGGTGTGAACTTAGCCATTTAGTCTGTTATCCCAAAAACTCACGGATTGTCGCGAGTGAAAATTGTTTCTTGTTGCTCACTAAGCACTATCCGTTTGTTATTTCGCCATCGGATATGTAATTGAGAATCATTCAATCATGCGGTGATGTAGTAGTAAATGAGAAATAACAAAAAATTGCTACATGTGTTTTTATGAGAGGTTAATGCAATTAAATTGATGGTAACTTATTAATATTTAATGGTTTTGTTTTTATTTTTAAAAATATTTCACCTGTTATTTACCTTGTTTTTGTATGGCTTTTAACTTCTTGACTACTACATTTTGTGGCGTCAAACTCTCAAAGGAGAATGAGTTTTATTTTTGTTTGTCTTTGATTAAGTTGGCGTACACGTGGCACATAACGCAAAAGGGCAGGGGCTGATCCTCGACAATGTTTCTGCCGGGTATCACAAGAAAATCATTGTTGATGGTGTTTCTTTCTCCGTTCCCACAGAAAAAATGACCGTTCTGGTTGGGGCAAACGGCTGTGGAAAGTCGACGTTGCTCAGCACCATTGCACGTATCTTGCAACCCATGGGCGGCGCGATATTGCTGGATGGTAAAGCGATTCACGAGCAACCAACGAAAGCGTTATCCCGTAGACTTGGGATCTTGCCGCAGTCGCCATTATTGCCGGAGGGCTTAACCGTTTATGAACTGGTGTCGCGTGGGCGTTTTCCCTGGCAAAATTTCATACGTCAATGGAGCGACGCCGATGAGCTGGCGGTAGAAGAGGCTCTGAAATTAACCGGTACGCAGGAGTTTGCACATTTACCTGTTGAAAAACTCTCTGGTGGGCAGCGCCAGCGTTGCTGGATTGCGATGGTGTTGGCGCAAAAGACGCCTTATATCCTGCTGGATGAACCCACAACCTGGCTTGATTTACGTTATCAGGTTGAAATTCTTGAGTTATTACATGATTTAACGCGTCATCACGGGCGTACTGTCGTCGTGGTGTTGCATGATCTGAATTTTGCCGTGAATTATGGCGATACGCTGATATTTTTACGCCAGGGGAAAGTGGTGCGTGTGTTAAATGAGGGGGAATATTGCACGCCTGAGCTGGTAAAAGCGGTTTTTGACGTTGATGTTCACGCATCAATAAATCCTCTGACGGGGAAACCGTTCTTCATGCCGTTTCGTGGTGTAGAAAAAGTATGATGCGCACGGGGCTGGTTACTGTTTTTTTCCTCGCCTTACTGTTGGTGGGAGGCGTGGTATATCCAGGGATTGGTGCCCGATTTATTGCACCACAAACGGTGTTGCAGGCATTTCTTCATTTTGAACCGCAAAACTTCGATCACAACGTAATTGTAAGACTCCGTTTGCCGCGTTTAGCTGCAGCATTGCTCACCGGTGCTTCTCTTGGTGTTGCTGGTGCTTTGTTGCAGGCTGTCATTCGTAACCCATTGGGAGAGCCACATATTTTAGGCTTAAATGCCGGAGCCGCCCTCGCTGTCGTTGCCGCCAGCGCGCTTGGACTGGCCTTTCCGGTTGGACGCCCACTGCTGGCATCTGCGGGAGGCGCGTTATTGTTTCTGTTGATATTGCTGCTTTCCTCCGCAGGGCGTTCAGGGTTAACGCCAATGAAAGTCACCTTATGCGGCGTGGCGCTATCGGCGTTTGTTTCTTCAATAACGGCTGCAATCCTGATTCTTGACGAACAAACGCTGCTGGCGATGCGGACATGGCTAGCAGGTGATTTAGCAGGGCAGGATTGGGCGACGCTGGGTACGTCCGCCTGGTTTTCTCTGGGGGGATTTGTGTTAGCCCTTTACCTTGCGCCCTCTCTTAACATGTTGGCTCTGGGCGATCGCATGGCGCAGGGGCTGGGCGTCTCGGTACTCCGCACGCGAACATTCACCCTGCTTGCGATCGCGTTGCTCTGTGGCGCAGCCGTATCGATTGCTGGCCCCATTGGTTTTGTCGGCCTGTTGGTACCGCAGATTGTCCGGCGTCTGGTATCAGCGGATCTGCGCGTTCTGCTCCCTCTTTCAGCTTGTATCGGCGCCTTATTGTTATTACTGGCAGATATTATTGCCCGGACGCTTTTCACGCCCCATGAGTTAGCGACCGGTGTCATGACGGCGTTAGTTGGTGCGCCCGTTTTTGTCATTATGGCGACGAGGATGTTCAAATGAGTCGGATAATGAACGTCGGGCTACGCCCACTACGTGTTGGTAAGTTTTCGACGCTGGTACGCCCTAAAAATCTGGTGTTGCTTGGTGGGCTGTTTCTGTTTGCGGTTGGAATACTGATATTCGGTCTGATGCATGGCTCTTTCTCTATCCCGGCATCGGAAGTAGGGCGAGCGTTGTTTGCTCCAGAAAACGTAAGCACAGACGCACGTTATATTGTGCAGGATATTCGCTTGCCGAGAGTCATCATGGCATTGCTATGCGGAGCCATGTTAGGTATGGCGGGGGCAGCGATGCAATCCATTGCGCGTAACGGCCTTGCCGATCCCGGTTTAATCGGCGTCAAAGAAGGATGTAGCGTGGCGGTGCTGTGGCTGATCTTCCAGTTTCCAATGCTGGGAATGTTCTGGCGTCCAGTGGCTGGTCTTGCTGGTGGCTTGTTGGTGGCTTTAATCGTGATTTTTTGTGCGCGCGATATTTCCCGCCCGCGATTTGTTCTGATTGGCATTGGTGTTTCCTGGTTTTTCGCCGCCGGTATCGGTGTATTTATGACCACTGCAGATGTTCGAGATGTACAAACTGCATTGATGTGGTTATCGGGAAGCCTGCATGCAGCTAACTGGATGTTAGTCGGTATTTCAGCCTGTTGGATGTTGCCAGCCGCTCTTTTATTGCTGTTCACCGCCAGGACGGCGGATATCGCTCTGCTTGGTCATCAGGTTGCAACTGGGTTAGGGGTGAATAGTTCTCGTCTGGCGTTGTTACGTGTAGCCGCACCAATAATCCTGACAGCCGTCTGCGTTTCGTGTGTTGGTAACATCGGTTTTGTCGGATTGATAGCCCCCCATATATCACGTTTTATTCTACGTGGCGGGCAGACGACATTACTGCTGGGGAGCGCCGTATCGGGGGCGTTGTTAGTCATCCTGGCGGATAGCATTGGTCGTTTGGCTTTTTTGCCTTTGCAACTGCCTGCCGGAATCATTATTTCATTGATTGGTGGACCATTCTTTTTGCTACTGCTCTGGCAGCGCAGGAACAGTTTTTAACGGGAGTTATATGCGTTTATTTTTTTCTCTGCTGATACTGTTGTCATTTTTTGCCCGCGCGACAGAACCTGTTCAGGTGTTTACCGATGATTTAGGGCGCAAAGTCACAGTGCCCGCACATCCAAAGAGAATTGTCTCTTTACACGATCTTGATATCACTATTCCTCTGATTGAGCTCGGTGTACCTCCTGTCGCCAGCCACGGGCGAACACGGCCTGACGGTAGCCATTTCATTCGATCAGGCGCATTACTGACAGGTGTCGACTTCGATAATTCATCGATCGCCTTCATTGGAACAGCCGACATTGATATTGAAGCGATTGTGGCGGCAAAGCCTGACCTGATCATCACAGAACCGACCCGTAATACGCCTATTGAACAACTGGAAAAAATTGCGCCCACGGTGAGCATTGATCATCTCAAAGGGGGCGCGCCAGAAATCTACCGCAAGCTGGCAGAACTTACAGGAACACAGGCGCAGCTGGCGATACTTGAACGCCGCTATCAGGCACAAATTAATGCGCTGAAGGCGACGCTGGACAGCCAAAAAATAACGGTATCGGTGATTCAGGCAAATCAGGGAAAAATTAATGTGATGCATAGCTATCATTCGCTGGGGCGGGTATTACGCGATGCTGGTTTTCGCTTTCCGCCGCTGATTGAGAGCATTCCTGAAGGTGGGCGAATGGATGTGAGCGCGGAGCGTTTGCCTGAACTGGATGCCGATTTTATTTTTGCAACCGGGCGCTATGTGTTGATTTCTCGTGAAGAGGCGATTTCTAACTCCTTTGCATCTCTGGGGCTGATGGCTGCGCAGATACAATCACAAATTGCGGGACGACCTCTACCGGAGGCCAAATGATTCAGAAAGACAAAACGCGGGTTGATATTTATGGTGAGCGTTTTCGCACTCGCGCGAGTCAGTTAACGCCTGGGTTAAGAGCTGTCGCCAGCTACATTAATGAGCATCGTGAAGTGGTACTCGAGCAAACGGCGATGGAAATTGCGGCCACGTTGAACACTTCCGATGCCACAGTGATTCGGGCTATCCAGGCCCTGGGGTTTGCCGGGCTGCGTGATCTGAAACGCACTCTGGAACAGTGGCTTGGTCCAGCCCTTAGTTCCAGCGAAAAGATGTCTACGACGGTGAGTAACTTGACGAGCGATGTTAACACCGCAATCGACTTTGTTCTTGAAGGGCATTTGTATACCTGTAATGTCCTGGCAGAGCCTGAAAACCGCCACGCGCTTGCGCAAGCGGTAGCGTTGTTGGTGCAGGCACGGCAAGTCGCAATTTTTGGCATTGGCGCTTCGGGTATTCTGGCGGACTATACCGCACGACTATTCAACCGCATAGGCTTGCCTGCCACGGCGCTAAACCGTACGGGTATTGGCCTTGCCGAGCAATTGATCGCGCTTCAGCGAGGTGATGTTCTGATCATGATGGCGCAAAAATCTGCGCATCGGGAAGGGCTGACAACGCTGCGTGAAGCGAGACGGCTGGGGATCCCTGTTATTTTGCTGACAAACGCGCTGGATTCACGTTTTAGCAAAGACGCCAGTATCGTGATTCATGTTCCGCGCGGGGATGAAAAGGGGAAAACGCCACTACATGGTACGGTATTGTTGTGCCTGGAAATGATTGTCTGGTCGGTGGCTTCCGCGATGCCGCAGCGTGCGGTTAAAACCATTAAGCGAATTAATGATTTCCATCGGGGTTTGAAAACGGGAAGAAAGAATGGCTAATCTGACCTGAGGCCGGTAGCAACACCGGCCTCTTTTCAGGAATGTTAAATCCCCGGTTGCAGGATGCGGATATTCATCTCCAGCACATCGCCTTTTACGGCCTCGCTGTACGCTTTCATGTGCGGGGTCTGCAAGTGCGCTTCAAGATGCGCGATGCTTTCCCACTGCTCAATCATCACGATAGAGTCCGGCGCCATAGACTGGAAACTCACGCCAGCAGCGCAATCCACCATCGGCGCATAGCCGTGGCAACCTTCTTCCTTCAGTACGGTTGGAACGATTTTAGCAAATTGATCCAATACCGCCTGACGGTGATGTTGACCAGGACGAGTACGGATTTCTGCGATTACTGTAATCATGGTTAACTCCTTCTAAAGCCAGAGCCCTAGTTAACCAAAAATCTCTACAAGATGCTTGCGATATTCTTCAGTATAGCGGGGAACATCAGGCATTTTTATCACATCATTAGCGATAAATGTCGGCAGCGGTTCCATACCCAGGAATTGGTTTGCTTTATGGAACGGCAGATACACGCCGTCAACGCCAACGCCGTGGAAGAATTGGTCTTTTTCGGTGAAGGCTTCCATTGGTGCGTTCCAGGTCAGGGAAAGCATATATTTTTTGCCCTGTACTAGGCCGCCAGAACCGTATTTTTTCGACGGATCTTTGCGGGTACGACCATCGCTGGCATACAGCGTGCCGTGACCTTCGGTGAACACATCATCGATATATTTCTTCACCGTCCACGGTGCGCCCATCCACCAGCCTGGCATCTGCCAGATCACCACATCAGCCCAGAGAAAGTTTTGTACTTCGGCTTTGACATCGTAGTCGCTGTCGGCGCGAACGATGCGGACATCATGCCCGAGGTCGCGCAGCGTGCCATCCGCGACTTCGGTCAGGGTGTCGTTCAGTTGACCATTGGAGTGGGCGAATTTTTTCGCGCCGTTGATAATCAGGATGTTGCTCATTTTTTATCCTCAAGGTGAGACGTTTGCCGACTATAGTACGTCACAGAGCTGTGCGGTGAAATTAGCAAAATGTGCAAAGTCTTTTGCGAATTTTGCAAAAATATCACCACTACCAGCTCACCTTCGCCTCAAATCCACCTTGTTCCGCATTCCCAAACACAACATTCATGCCATGCAATTTGGCGATTCGCTGGACAATCGACAGCCCAAGCCCGCTGCCGGTAGCGGTTTGTCCAGGGGGGCGGTAGAAACGTTCACCAATTCGCGCCAGTGCCTCTGGCGTCACACCGGGGCCGTTGTCTCTTACGGTGAAATTATCTGCATTCAGAGTGACGTCCACCACGCTGCCCTGTGGACTGTAACGTACTGCGTTATCCAGCAGATTTCGGACCAGTAGACTTAGCAATAGCGGTTGCCCGGTGCGTTTGATGCCGTGGGCATTGAGCGTCAGCCGCACGTCAATTTTTGCCTGCTGCGCCGTATGGTAAATATCCATCACTGACGATTGCAGGAGGTCTTCAAGCGGGATCTCCGCGACGTCCTGAAGGTTATCCAGTGAGTCGAGCCGCGACAGGGTGAGCAACTGATCAACCAAGCGGGTAGCGCGATCGATCCCCGAATGTAATTGCATTAGTGCTTTTTTCCGTGCCTGTGGATCATCATCGGAAAGCTGTGCGACTTCGGTTTGCACTTTCAGCGCCGTTAATGGGCTGCGCAGTTCGTGAGCTGCATCAGAGGTAAAGCGCCGCTCACGGATCATCATCGCATGTGTACGATCGAACAGTTGATTCAGCGACTCGACCAGTGGACGCACTTCGCTGGGTACACCTGCGGTGTTAAGTGGTTTTTCTGAGTCGGGATCGCGCAAACGTAGCGCAAGCGCCAGTTTGTTCAGCGGCGAGAGTTCACGACCCAGCAGTACCATCATGATGATTAACATAATGGGTAACGCAACGAGCCACGGGATCAATTGCCCGGCGACAATCGCCAGCGCCATGTCTTCACGGTATTCCCATTCCTGACCTACAACGATGCGGTATTTACCATCAGACGACGTCATCCAGACAAAACGCCAGGGATCATCTTCATCTACCAGTTGACCGTTAGTAAATCCTTCTCGTTGATAGCTGTATGGAATGTCTTTTCCGTTATCGCCATCATTGAGCACCATTTTGCCGTCGTGGGTAAAGATGGCAAAGGTCAACGCGTCGTCATCCACATGACCATGTTTTAATTTATTTGGCGTCCGTGCCATGCGATCCGCAGCGTTAATCTCGTTGAGATCGAGCGTACTTAACCGTTTGGCAAACAGCATTAACTGGGTATCGAACAACTCGTCGACGTTATCCGTTGTTTGCTTCCAGGCGACAAAACTGGAAAGCAGCCAGGTCACCGAGGCCAGAATCAAAAAGATCAGCGTCAGCCTGACTCGCAGACTAAGGCGTTGGGTAAATTTCATTTCTCACCTAATGTGTAGCCTATACCGTGAACGGTACGAATAAAGTCACTGCCGAGTTTGCGCCGCAGATGATGCACATGCACTTCGACGGCATTGCTGGTGACCTCTTCGTCCCAGGTATACAGTTTTTCTTCAATCAGTTTGCGCGGCAGTACCCGACCGGCGTTGCGCATCAGGAGTTCCAGCAGGGCAAATTCTTTTGGTTTTAACGTTAAGGGTTCACCTGCCAGGGTGGTGATACGTTTGCCGGGGTCAAGCATTACGTTGCCGTGGTGTAACTCATTGCTGACTTGCCCGTTGCTTCGACGCATCAGGGCTTCCAGCCGGGCGGCGACTTCTATCAGCGCAAAAGGTTTGCACAGATAATCGTCGGCCCCCAGGCGCAAACCTTCTACGCGCTCCGCCAGTGCGTCGCGCGCGGTCAGGATCAGTACCGGTTCACGTTGACCTTTTTCTCGCCATTCGCGCAAAATATCGCGGCCATCCATGCCCGGTAAGGTTAAATCCAGAATTACCGCGTCGTAAGGTGCGCTATAGAGCGCCTCTTTTCCCTGACGACCTTCCGTAAACCAGTCGACGCTAAAACCCATCTTACTCAGACCTGTTTTGATGCCATCGCCAATCAGCATGTCATCTTCTATCAGTAAAATTCGCATCTTTTCATCCCTGCGATAACTGTATTTGTTGCAAGTAAACCGTGTTGTAACGTGCTCTGTACAGCCCTAAATTTTCTTTTTTTTCCTTAAGAAGTTGTTAAGGACTATCTTGTTTAATGCTCGGAAACAGACGTTAAAGGGAGTAACAAACATGAAAAAATTCGCAGCAGCAATTGCAGTAATGGCCCTGTGCAGCGCACCGGTAATGGCAGCAGAACAGGGTGGTTTTTCTGGCCCATCGGCAACACAAAGTCAGACCGGAGGATTCCAGGGGCCGAACGGCAGCGTAACTAACGTAGAAAACGCGAAATCTCTGCGTGACGACACCTGGGTAACCTTGCGCGGGAATATCGTTGAGCGCATCTCTGACGATCTGTACCTGTTCAAAGATGCCAGCGGCACCATCAATGTAGATATCGACCACAAACGCTGGAACGGTGTGACGGTAACGCCGAAAGATACGGTTGAGATTCAGGGCGAAGTGGATAAAGACTGGAACTCTGTTGAAATTGACGTTAAACAGATCCGCAAAGTAAACCCGTAATTTTACCGCTCCCGGGACGCGTTCCCGGGAATAATTTCGCAGGGAGGCAAAATGAAAAACCAGACCTTGAAAGTAAGTGTTATCGATTTTCCATCCACCCATGTGGCGATTTTGCCGCATCGCGGTAGTCCTGAGTTGCTCAACTACAGCGTGGCGAAATTTATCATGTGGCGCAAAGAGACGGGGCTTTCCCCTGTTAATCAAAGCCAGACCTTTGGCGTCGCCTGGGACGATCCTGCCACCACCGCACCAGATGCGTTTCGCTTTGATATCTGCGGCAGTGTTAACGAACCGATTCCGGAGAATCGTTATGGCGTGAGTAATGGTGAACTTACTTCGGGGCGCTATGCCGTTGCCCGCCATGTTGGCGATCCGGATAACATATCTCATACCATCTGGGCCATCATTCGCCGCTGGCTTCCTGAAAGTGGTGAGAAAATGCGTAAAGCACCGCTCCTGTTTCACTACACCAATCTTGCCGAAGGGATGACAGAGCAGCGACTGGAAACGGATGTTTATGTACCGTTGGTGTGATGGGGAATCTTGTGAGCCAAATGTGTCTTTGTGCTTGATAAGTGGGTCGTTAACGAAAAGATTACTGCTCGCAAAAATTCTAAGTACCGCGATGCAGAGCATACCGTTTTGCAGCAGGTCGAGTATCTGGCCCTGGATAATTCGGTCACTGGCTATAACCGTTATCGCGTGGGAGAGGTCGATCTGACCTGGGTTCCGGCGCAGCAAATTCCCGCTATCGAAAAATCGTTGCCAGGCGAGCTGCAGATTATCCCGCGTCTGAACAGCGAATATTACAATTTCAACACGCAGAAACCGCCGTTTGACGATGTTCGTGTCCGGCGAGCGCTATATCTGACGGTCGACAGGCCGTTAATCGCGCAAAAGGTACTCGGGCTGCGAACGCCTGCAACCACGCTGACGCCGCCAGAGGTAGAAGTTTTTAGTGCGGCGACGTTCGATGAATTGCAACAGCCAATGAGTGAGCGCGTCGCGACGGCAAAAGCATTGCTGAAACAGGCGGGATACGACGCCTCTCACCCGCTACGCTTTGAACTGTTCTACAACAAATACGATCTGCATGAGAAAACGGCGATAGCCTTGTCTTCCGAATGGAAAAAATGGCTTGGCGCACAGGTGACGCTGCGCACGATGGAGTGGAAAACGTATCTTGATGCCCGGCGTAGCGGTGATTTCATGTTGTCGCGGCAGTCGTGGGATGCGACGTACAATGATGCTTCCACTTTCCTGAACACGCTTAAAAGCGATAGTGAAGAGAACGTCGGTCACTGGAAAAACACGCAGTATGACGCGATATTGAATCAGGCGGCGCAAACCACTGATGCGGGGAAACGTAACGTGCTGTATCAACAGGCCGAGGCCATTATCAACCAGCAGGCTCCGCTCATTCCCATCTACTATCAACCGCTGATCAAACTGCTTAAATCCTACGTTGGCGGTTTCCCGCTGCATAATCCTCAGGATTATGTTCACAGCAAAGAGTTGTATATCAAGGCACATTGATGCCTTTATCGCCGCCGGAGCACGTCCGGCGGCGCTAATGACGCTGATCTCCTGTGACTCGACGCGGCAGATAATGTAGTATCTCCAGCAATATTGCCCCTTTGAAGGCTGGCGAATAAGTTGAGGAATCAGAATTAATGAGCGATATGGCAGAGCGCCTTGCGCTGCATGAGTTTACGGAGAACGCCTACTTAAACTACTCCATGTACGTGATCATGGACCGTGCGTTGCCGTTTATTGGTGATGGTCTGAAACCCGTTCAACGCCGCATTGTGTATGCGATGTCAGAACTGGGCCTGAATGCTACCGCCAAATTTAAAAAGTCGGCTCGTACTGTCGGTGACGTACTGGGTAAATACCATCCGCATGGCGACAGCGCCTGCTATGAAGCGATGGTGCTGATGGCGCAGCCATTCTCTTACCGTTATCCGCTGGTGGACGGGCAGGGGAACTGGGGGGCGCCGGACGATCCGAAATCGTTCGCAGCAATGCGTTACACCGAATCCCGCCTGTCGAAATATTCCGAGCTTTTATTAAGTGAACTGGGGCAAGGAACGGCGGATTGGGTGCCAAACTTCGACGGCACGTTGCAAGAGCCGAAAATGCTCCCTGCCCGCTTGCCGAATATTTTACTTAACGGCACCACTGGCATTGCCGTCGGCATGGCGACGGATATTCCGCCGCACAACCTGCGTGAAGTCGCGCAGGCGGCAATCGCCTTAATTGAGCAGCCCAATACCACGCTCGACCAGTTACTGGATATCGTGCAGGGACCGGACTACCCGACCGAAGCGGAAATCATTACCTCCCGAGCGGAGATCCGCAAAATCTACGAAAACGGTCGCGGTTCTGTGCGTATGCGCGCGGTGTGGAAGAAAGAAGATGGCGCGGTGGTTATCAGCGCACTACCGCATCAGGTTTCTGGCGCGCGCGTACTGGAACAGATTGCTGCGCAAATGCGCAACAAGAAGCTGCCGATGGTTGACGATCTGCGCGATGAATCTGACCACGAGAACCCGACCCGTCTGGTGATCGTGCCGCGTTCCAACCGCGTGGATATGGAGCAGGTGATGAATCACCTCTTCGCCACCACTGATCTGGAAAAGAGCTATCGTATTAACCTCAATATGATCGGTCTGGATGGGCGTCCTGCGGTGAAAAATCTGCGGGAAATCCTCTCCGAATGGCTGGTGTTCCGTCGTGATACCGTACGCCGCCGTCTGAACTATCGTCTGGAGAAAGTCCTCAAGCGCCTGCATATCCTCGAAGGTTTGCTGGTGGCATTTCTCAACATCGACGAAGTGATTGAGATCATTCGTAATGAAGATGAACCGAAACCGGCGCTGATGTCGCGCTTCGGCATTACGGAAACTCAGGCGGAAGCGATTCTCGAACTGAAACTGCGTCACCTCGCCAAACTGGAAGAGATGAAGATTCGCGGTGAGCAGAACGAGCTGGAAAAAGAGCGCGATCAGTTGCAAGGCATTCTGGCTTCCGAGCGCAAAATGAATAACCTGCTGAAGAAAGAGCTACAGGCCGACGCACAAGCGTATGGTGACGATCGCCGTTCGCCGCTGCAGGAACGCGAAGAAGCGAAAGCGATGAGCGAGCACGACATGTTGCCGTCTGAGCCGGTTACCATTGTGTTGTCGCAGATGGGCTGGGTGCGTAGCGCCAAAGGTCATGATATCGACGCCCCTGGTCTGAATTACAAAGCGGGTGACAGTTTCAAAGCTGCGGTGAAAGGCAAGAGTAATCAGCCTGTGGTGTTTGTAGACTCTACCGGACGCAGCTACGCTATCGACCCCATTACGCTGCCCTCAGCGCGTGGTCAGGGCGAACCGCTCACCGGTAAACTGACGTTGCCGCCAGGTGCTACCGTTGATCACATGCTAATGGAAAGCGACGATCAGAAACTGTTGATGGCTTCCGATGCAGGTTACGGATTCGTCTGTACCTTTAACGATCTGGTGGCGCGTAACCGTGCAGGTAAAGCACTGATTACTCTGCCAGAAAACGCGCATGTTATGCCGCCAGTGGTGATTCAGGATCCTTCCGATATGTTGCTGGCAATTACTCTGGCTGGACGTATGCTAATGTTCCCAGTCAGTGAGCTCCCGCAACTGTCGAAGGGTAAAGGCAACAAGATCATTAACATCCCGTCGGCAGAAGCCGCTCGTGGCGAGGATGGTCTTGCACATCTGTATGTCCTGCCCCCACAAAGTACGCTGACGATTCATGTCGGGAAACGCAAAATTAAACTGCGCCCGGAAGAGTTACTGAAAGTGACCGGTGAGCGTGGCCGTCGCGGCACCTTGATGCGTGGTTTGCAGCGTATTGACCGTGTCGAGATTGACTCCCCGCGGCGTGCTGACAACGAAGAGTAAAATGCAGGAGAGGGCCGCACCTTCTCCTGTCAAAAAGGTGAACCGGATGAAACGTTGAAGTCGTCATCCGGTGCCGCATTTAGTCTGTATAAACAATAAAAATTCCCTTGAAACCGTTGTTTATTCATGCGTTGCGATTAACAATACGTTTTTCCAGAGAGCGGCTTTTAACAATGCCCTAACCTGATTTCAGGTGACGTACAATGCCAGTCTCTCAGATCTTCAGAGGGTGTTATGCTATATATCTTTCGTCTTATTATTACCGTTATTTACAGCATCTTAGTCTGTGTATTCGGCTCTATTTACTGCCTTTTCAGCCCGCGTAATCCGAAGCATGTGGCTACCTTCGGGCATATGTTTGGTCGTCTTGCGCCGCTGTACGGCCTGAAGGTCGAATGTCGCAAACCTGCTGATGCTGAAAGCTACGGCAATGCTATCTATATCGCTAACCACCAGAACAACTATGACATGGTGACGGCATCAAACATCGTGCAGCCGCCGACAGTCACTGTGGGTAAAAAGAGTTTGCTATGGATCCCCTTCTTTGGGCAGTTGTACTGGTTAACCGGCAACTTATTGATCGACAGAAACAATCGCACTAAAGCGCACGGCACGATTGCCGAAGTGGTGAATCATTTCAAAAAACGCCGTATCTCCATCTGGATGTTTCCGGAAGGAACGCGCAGCCGTGGTCGCGGTCTGCTGCCGTTTAAAACAGGGGCATTTCATGCTGCGATTGCAGCAGGTGTGCCGATTATTCCCGTGTGTGTTTCCACGACTTCGAATAAGATTAATCTTAACCGACTGAATAATGGTTTAGTGATCGTAGAAATGCTGCCGCCAATTGATGTCAGTCAATATGGTAAAGATCAGGTTCGCGAGCTGGCTGCCCATTGTCGTTCGATAATGGAACAAAAAATCGCCGAGCTCGATAAAGAAGTCGCAGAGCGCGAAGCCGCCGGAAAAGTTTAAGTCGGCAATCTGTTTTTTGCGGGAACACTTTCCTGCACGGTATTACTTTAGCCAGTTTTACATGGAGCAAATATGTCACTCAGTCGGCGTCAGTTCATTCAGGCATCGGGGATTGCACTCTGTGCAGGTGCTGTCCCCCTGAAGGCCAGCGCAGCCGGTCAACAGCAACCATTGCCCGTTCCGCCGCTGCTTGAATCTCGCCGTGGGCAACCGCTGTTTATGACCGTACAGCGTGCGCACTGGTCATTTACGCCAGGAACGCGCGCGTCGGTTTGGGGTATCAATGGTCGCTATCTTGGGCCGACTATCCGCGTCTGGAAGGGCGATGATGTTAAGCTGATTTACAGCAACCGACTGACAGAAAATGTCTCAATGACGGTGGCCGGGCTACAGGTGCCAGGCCCACTGATGGGCGGTCCGGCACGCATGATGTCGCCAAACGCTGACTGGGCGCCCGTACTCCCCATTCGCCAGAACGCAGCGACCTTGTGGTATCACGCCAATACCCCCAACCGCACGGCACAGCAGGTCTATAACGGCCTTGCCGGAATGTGGCTGGTGGAAGATGAAGTCAGCAAGTCGCTGCCAATCCCTAACCATTATGGCGTGGATGATTTTCCAGTCATTATCCAGGATAAAAGGCTGGATAACTTTGGCACGCCGGAATACAGCGAGCCAGGAAGCGGCGGCTTTGTTGGCGATACGTTATTGGTCAACGGTGTGCAAAGCCCGTACGTTGAAGTCTCGCGTGGTTGGGTGCGCTTGCGACTGCTGAACGCGTCGAACTCTCGTCGCTATCAACTACAGATGAGCGATGGTCGCCCGTTACATGTGATTTCTGGCGATCAGGGATTCCTGCCTGCGCCAGTGTCGGTGAAGCAACTTTCGCTGGCACCGGGCGAGCGCCGCGAGATTCTGGTGGATATGAGCAACGGTGATGAAGTGTCTATCACCTGTGGCGAAGCGGCGAGCATTGTTGATCGTATTCGTGGCTTCTTTGAGCCATCCAGCATTCTGGTTTCCACGCTGGTGCTAACGCTGCGCCCAACCGGTCTTCTGCCGCTGGTCACAGACAGTCTTCCGATGCGCCTGCTGCCAACCGAAATCATGGCCGGTTCGCCGATTCGCAGCCGTGATATCAGTCTGAGTGATGACCCGGGTATCAATGGAAAGCTGTGGGACGTCAACCGTATTGATGTCACCGCGCAGCAAGGAACATGGGAGCGCTGGACCGTACGAGCAGATGAACCGCAAGCGTTCCATATTGAAGGCGTGATGTTCCAGATCCGCAACGTTAACGGCGCAATGCCGTTCCCGGAAGACAGAGGCTGGAAAGATACCGTTTGGGTCGACGGACAAGTGGAGCTGCTTGTCTATTTCGGTCAGCCTTCCTGGGCGCACTTCCCGTTCTACTTTAATAGCCAGACGCTGGAAATGGCCGATCGCGGCTCGATAGGGCAGCTGTTGGTCAATCCGATACCGTAATGGACCAATTAAATCTCCTGGCGATATGCAGTCCTCACAGTGAGTAAAGACGTAAACAGACGGACCTGAATCATTCAGGCCCGTCTGTTTGTCAGGTTGAAAATAACCCAGGCAGCATCAGACTGAGCTGCGGGAAATAACAAATCATTGCCATCACCACAAACAATGCCAGAAACATCGGCAGCAATGGTTTTATTACCTTGTCGATACTGACCTTGCCAATACTGCAACCAACAAACAGAATGGTACCGACAGGAGGTGTGCAAAGACCGATGGTTAAGTTGAAAACCATAATAATGCCGAAGTGAATCGGATCTATCCCCAGATGTTGGGCGATCGGCAGAAAAATAGGTGTAAATATCAGGATCGCTGGTGTGATATCCATAAAGGTGCCAACGATCAACAGAATGATATTAATGATAAGAAGAATGACCCATTTGTTATCCGAAACGCTGGTAATCAATTCGTTGATTAACTCAGGCACATCAGCATTCGTCATGGCCCATGACATCCCCATCGAACAGCCTACCAGTAACAGAACAATTGAACTGGTTACCACCGAATCTAACAGAATATCATTGAGCTTCTTAAGGGTGATTTCCCGGTAAATCATCGCCAGGGATAAACTATAAATTACTGCTATTGCCGATGCTTCTGTGGGCGTAAATACCCCCGCGATAATACCGCCAATAATGATAAAAATAAGCATCAGGCTGGGTATTGATTCACGGAATATTTGCAAAAACTGACGAAAATTGATGCGTTCTGCCACTGGATAATGGTTACGTCGTGCATAAAGAGCCGCCACAAACATTAAAGCAGCAGCGGTGAGAATGCCTGGCAAGTATCCAGCTAAGAACAACGCTGCAACAGAAGTGCCTCCACTGGCGAGGGAATAAACAATCAACACATTGCTCGGTGGGATCATCAGACCAATGGGGGCAGAGGCAATATTCACTGCCGCAGAGAACGCCGGATCATAGCCCTCTTTTTCCTGCAGTGGTGACATAATCCCACCTACCGCGGCGGCTGACGCAACAGCAGAACCTGAAATAGCACCAAACAGCGTGTTTGCAAGGATATTACAATGAGCCAGTGAGCCAGGCAGACGCCCAACTAATGCTTGCGCCAGGTTAACCAGCCGCCGGGCGATGCCTCCGGTATTCATAATGTTTCCGGCTAACACGAAAAAGGGAATGGCTAATAACGTAAAGCCATCCAGTCCCACTGTCATTTTTTGCGAAATCACAGAAATGGCGGCATCGGGAGGTAAGGCAGTAATAATAGATAACAGTGAAGAAAGGCCAATAGCAAAAGTAATTGGCACACCTATTGCCAGCATGACGGCAAAACTGCCAAATAAAATTAAGACGGGGTAGATATATTCAAAGTCCATACTTCCCTCGTTAATGAGAATTCCGTTTACGATAGTTGTCAATAATATTCATCACTGAATACCAGACCAGAATAAGCCCACTGGCAGGCATAACCCAATAGACCTTATCCATCGGCCATTTTAATACAGGAGAAATTTGTCCAACATGTTGTGCTTTTTCAACAACAATGTTTCCTCCATAGATCATAAAAATAACTGCAAAAACGGTAATAATAATTTGGATAAAACTGTCAAGCGTCAGAACAGATGCCGCAGGAAGTTTCTGAGCCAACAAATCAATCGCCAGATGTTTTTTTAACCCAGCGGTATATACACCGCCAAGTAAAATCATCCACATAAATAAAATCTGGGTAAATTCATCAAGCACGGTGCTGGGAGCGTTAAAAATAAAACGAGCAATAACTTGCCATGTTACGCAGAACACCATAATGGCGAGAATAATACAGCAGCATCCGGCAAGGATCTTATTAAGAATATGAGTGAGTGTGCGCATAAGTCTTCCATGAAAGGGCAGGGATTACCTGCCCATTAGGGTTACATACTTTCTACTTGCTCAAGGTTTTTGGCCGATTGTGCATCTTTTGCTTTAAATTCATCGTATAGCGGTTTTACGCGTTCTTTGAAAGCGGATTTATCAACATCAACCACTGTTGCGTTCATCTCTTTCATTTTGTCGTAGGCTTCTTTTTCAGCGGCAGGCCAGATGACATCTTTCATTTGCATCATTGATTCATCGGCTGCCTTTAATAATGCCGTACGCTCTTTGTCGCCAAGTTTATTCAACACATTGGTGCTGATAATTAACACATCAGGCACCATGGTGTGTTCATCACGTGAATAGACTTTTGCCACCTCGGCGTGACGCATATCAGAATAGACAACGGTATTGTTCTCTCCGCCATCAACAACACCTTGCTGGAGCGCAGTGTAAAGTTCTCCCTGAGCCATCGGTGTGGCGACACCGCCAAGCGCTTTCATCATTGCAATGGCGCTGGGGCTTTGTTGAACCCTAATTTTCATTCCTGCTAAATCTTCAGGTTTTGTAATCGGTTTATTGGAATAAAAACTTCTCGCACCGCCGTCATAATACGTAATACCCACAAAACCTTTGCTTTCTGATGACTTGAGTATTTGTTTACCTAAATCGCTTTGCAGAACGCGATAATAATGCTCACGGTCGCGGAATAAGAAAGGCAGACTGAAAAGACTGTAATCCGGGGCGAAAGATTCCAGTGACGCAGCATTCACTTTCACCATCTGCAATGCGCCAGAGTTCATTAGTTCCAGTGATTCGCGCTCGTTACCCAATGTCGCATTTGGGTAAATACGAATAACTAGTTCACCATTAGAATATTCTTTGGTTTTATCAGCTAAATAGCTTAATGCTTTATGGACAGCATGGCTTTTATCCTGATTATGACTGAGTTTTAATGTTGTTTTTGCCAGTGTGGTATTGGAAATTAATAAACAACTGGTCAACAGCATAAGCGATGCCGTCAGAGGACGAAGTGCTTTCATATCCTGCTCCTGGTTAATATAACAGAAACGATAAATACAGCGCTTTTCTATCGTTAGAATAAAAAGAGATTATTAATTCTCTGTCAGATAATGGAAAATCCCTGCCGGAACGGGAATACCTTCCTGCTGACATTTTTCTTTATAGTGCATTTGTGGATCGTTCGGTGCTAATACTTTTTCAACGCCGGGAACCGGTTTAACGGCATGAAGTTCCGTGACCATTTGCGCCATAGTTTCAGCAAAAACAGGATTGCCGAGCTTTTTCGGATCGATGGCAATAACCAAACTTGCCAGCTTACGCATCTTGTCATAATCGCCATACATGCGAACAATATGGTTACCAAAATTCGCATTCATCAGCACGCCAGTCAGTGCATCTATAGCCAGCGCAATGCCTGAACCTTTGTGCTGACCGAAAGGTAACAGGTTTTCAATTTTATGCGGATCAGTGGTGCCATTACCGTCTTTATCTATCGCCAGTCCTTCACCAATATGTTTTCCGGTTTCCTTTGCATGAAGTATTTTGCCGAAAGCCGTGGCACTGGTCGCCATATCAACAATCATCGGATGGCTGTTTTCCACCGGAAAGCCAAAGGCGATGGGGTTAGTTCCCAAAAAGCGCCCGGCACCGCCATGAGGCGCTACGCAGGTATCGGTTTGCGTCATTACGATAGCAATCAATCCTTGGTTGGTGACCATCTCTGCAAAATAAGACAACGCGCCACAGTGAGAGGCGTTTTTAACGCTAACAAACCCAAGACCTTCTTCCTGTGCCAGTTTGATGGCGTGCTCTGTGGCGCTAATTAATGCTGAATGCCCCATCCCGTCATCAGAGTCGAGAATGGCCACTGACGGTGATATTTGCTCAATACTAAATTGCGCGGTTTTATTTAACCCTCCGGCAGCAAGGCGAGTGCAATAATGTTCGACACGCATAACACCGTGAGAATGCACACCGGTAATATCGGCATGTACTAAAACATCCGTAACTTGTTGTGCGGTGTTAGTATCCAGCCCGGCAGTATATAATTTGTGGTGTACCAGTGATTTTAAATTTGCTTCACCGACATAAACAGTTGTCATCTTTGTTCCCTTAAAAAGTGATCACACCCTTGACCATATTTTTATTTTCTACAACGTTACGTTGGTAATTTTCGCCAACATTAAAGAAATTAAATTCCTGGTTTTTCATTAAGTTTTCGTGAATTTTATTGCTGCGCATCAGTTCAATAACTAACGTGAAATCTTCCCGTGTGGCATTGCGACTACTGAGTAACGTTGTCTCTTTTTTATGGAAAGTCGGATCGTCAATAACGAGTTCACCGATATACAAACCGATGAAAACAATTTTGCCGCCATGACGAATAAGATTGACATCCTGACTCATCGAGGCTTTATTTCCCGTAGCATCAAGTACGACGCAAGCCAGTTCGCCGCCAAACACTTCACTAAGCGCGGCAATAAAACCTTCCTGTGTGGGATCGAAGGCATTAATAGCAAGATTATCCACAACGTGCTGGCGACGTTGACTATCAATATCAGCAACAACAACCTGCGCCCCTTTAGCCCTGGCGATGGCTGCCGTTGCCAGACCGATTGGCCCGGCGCCAATCACCAGTACGTTTTGTGCAGCCTTGATCTCAGCCCGACGAACGGCATGTGCCCCAATGGCGAAGCATTCAACCAATGCGCCGGCGCTGTCGCTGACCTCGTCAGGGAGCGGCACAAGGTTGTCTTCACGTACCGCAAGGTACTCACTAAAACCCCCATCCTGATGCACGCCATACAGCGAAACACGTTCACAGCAGTTCGTTTTCTCTTCCCGACAGGCAGCGCACTCGCCACACGGAATGCATGGGATAACGGAATAGCGCTGGCCTGATTGTGCCGTTTGACACTGACTGCCTTGTGAAACTGCTTCGGCGCATATTTCATGACCTAATACACGTGGGTAGCTAAAAAAAGGCTGTCTGCCGGCAAATGCGTGAATATCCGTACCACAGATACCCACGGCTTTAATTTTTAATAGCACTTCGTTATCTGCTGGCACGGGAATATCTTTTTCCACATACTCCATAACGCCAGGCTGCTGACAAATTAATGTTTTCATTTCTGCTCGTCCGATAATAATTGGCTGATTGTGGCCTTGATGCCCTTGTTTTTTATATTTGCAAAGGCAATTTTTATTTCATTTATAAAGGGCTGATGATTGCTTAATTCACCAAATATGGCGCTAAGGTGCAGTAATGCGAGCGCCTGTTGCCATGCGTCTTGTTGTTCCTTTATTAGCGCATGAAATTGTTCATTCATTGGATCAGCGACAGACTGGCTTTTCTCAACAGCTTCAATGACATAATGCAACCAACCAGCAACGAGCAGTGACAGAACAGCATTGTTTTGCTTTTGCTGATGCAATTTAAGCCAGGGAGTTAGCGCACGCTGGGGAAGCTTTTGCGAACCATCCATAGCGATTTGCCCCGTACGGTGTGCAACATTACGGTTGCTAAAGCGTTCAATTAACAGGTCGGCGTATTCCTGGACGTCGATATTTAAATCAGGATTAAGTGTTCGGGCTTGTTCATTGATCATCAGATGGCGGGTAATGGAACGAAAATTAGCGTCTTCCATGCATTGCCAGATAAATTCATAGCCTGCCAGTGAGCCGTTATAAGCCAGAAATGAATGGCTACCGTTTAACATGCGTAACTTCATCTCTTCATAAGGCTGAACATTGCTGACAAACATCGCGCCTGCTTTATCCCATTCCGGTCGCCCATGCACAAAATTATCTTCGATCACCCACTGGCGAAATGATTCGCAGACAATCCCGCAGGGATCGGCATAACCAGTTTTAGTTTCCAGTAAGGCGAATTGCGATTCGGTCATTGCCGGAACAATGCGGTCGACCATCGTGCCTGGAAATGAGACATTTTCTTCGATCCACTGAGCCAGGGGCAGGTCCAGTTGTCGGGCAAAACCGAGAACGGCATTTCGCGTCAGATGCCCATTGTCTGGCAAGTTATCGCAGGAGAGTACGCTAAACGCGGCAAGTCCGGCCGCTTTGCGTTGTTGCAAAGCACAAACGATCAAGCCAATAGCCGACTGAGGCGCATCCGGATTTTGTAGATCGTGTTTGATTAATCCATTGGTGAGATCAAGTGATCGCGTTTGCGAATCGAGGCAATAGCCTTTCTCGGTGATGGTTAATGAAACGATTTTTACCTGAGGTTCAGTCAATTTCTGGATTGCTGCGGCAATACCGTCCACGGGGGTATGGATACCGCCAGTCACCGAGCGTACAAGGCGTGAGGTAGATTGCGATGCAGACGTTTCCACCACCGAAAACAGCCCATTTTGCGCATTTAAGTTTTCGATCAGTTGAGCATCACCAAACAGGTTGATTTCAAAGATCCCCCAGCGGGTGTTCGAAAGCTGATTAGTAAGATCAGTATAGACAGCCTGGTGTCCGCGATGAAAAGCGCCAAAACCAATATGGACAATATCAGCCTGTAACCCGTCTCGAGGCCAGGTGGTGACCTGATCATGGTGGGCGACAGTGATGCTCTCGTTCCCTGACATTATGTGCTTACTCCTGGTAGTTGGTGTGTGTAGACCAATTTACATAATTCATTAGACCAAAAACAGAGAGATGCATCACGCTTGCAGAGAAAGGTAAAAGTACGGAACAGAACAAGAGGAAGTGATTTGAGATAGATGACAAACGTAAAACTGCCTGATGCGCTACGCTGATCAGGCTGGCGATGATTGTGTAACGTATTTAATTTTAATTTGTTATGCCAGATTAGGTATTCACGCTGCATTCGGCACGAGCAAAGCGCGCTTTATCATCAGTCCGTTGATAATTTATTAGACCAATTAACAAGATAGATTGTACCAGATGAGGGGTGATGCAGAGCCAGCGTCATTTTTCACGTCAGCTCTGGATAAATGAAGGTTAACGAGCGAAGAAAAAGTCATCAAAGTCGCTAATGGAAGCGTCTTGTTTGAAGATTTTGATCAGTTCATTTTTGCTGTTTTCCAGATGGTTCCAGGACGCTTCTCTGGCAAGCTCTGAATCTTTCTGTTGCAGCGCAAGGACAATAGCCCGGTGATCTTCCAGCCATTGCAGACGCAAAGGCTTTTCGTGCAAATACTTGTAGTTCAGCTTCTTCCAGCGGGGGTTTTCTGTGCGCACTGCCCGCCATAATTCGGCGGCTTGTTTGATCAGCACACGATTTTGCGTTGCTTCGGCAATAAGGCTATGAAATCGGTGATCCAGCTCTTCAAATTTATCACTTTCCGCTGCGATCGCCTTTTCCTGCAAGCTAATGATTTTCTTTAATTCTTGTAATTCGTTAAAGCTGATCTGGCTGGCTGCAAAACCGGTAATATTGCTCTCGATCACCTGGCGTGCCTGCAACAGTTCGAACGGGCCAATTTCTGAATAAGGCATTAATGATTTCTGATTGAGCTTATCGGTGGAATCGACAAAGAAGATCCCTGACCCTTGCTTCACATTCAGTACGCCTTTCAGTTCCAGCATAATGATGGCTTCACGAATGGTAGTCCGGCTGGTATTAAACCGCTCGCTCAGTTCACGTTCTGAAGGTAAGCGCTCTCCGGCTTTGAATACGCCTGAATACAGCAACTCTTCAATCTGTAGACCAATATCGTAATAGCGGCGCTTTGTAATAACCTGTTCCATACCTTGCCTTACTGTGGGTGTCCTCGGATAGCCGATCGTCGTGCAACATGACCTGAACGTTGCTGATCGGCATAAATAGTAGCGGCAGTTGCCACGATACCGCTAGCCTTAAATGTGTTTGCCCCGATCGGCAGTGAAAACTTCACCAGGGTATTTCGTCACCGTTTATCAACATCACTTCATTTCCGCGCGTGATACAGCGTATAATCCCCGGCCTTTGATTATTTTTTTACCATTTCTGGAAGCAAAATGAGCTCTATCTCCCTGATCCAACCGGATCGCGACCTGTTCTCCTGGCCGCAGTACTGGGCCGCCTGTTTTGGACCGGCACCGTTTTTGCCGATGTCTCGTGAAGAGATGGATCAACTTGGCTGGGATAGCTGCGACATCATTTTGGTTACTGGCGACGCGTATGTCGATCACCCAAGCTTCGGGATGGCGATTTGCGGTCGTATGCTGGAAGCGCAGGGCTTTCGCGTTGGGATCATCGCCCAGCCGGACTGGAGCAGCAAAGACGATTTCATGCGTCTGGGTAAACCGAATCTGTTTTTCGGCGTTACCGCAGGCAATATGGACTCGATGATCAACCGTTACACTGCCGATCGTCGTTTGCGTCATGACGACGCTTACACGCCGGATAACGTCGCAGGTAAGCGTCCGGATCGCGCCACACTGGTTTATACCCAGCGTTGTAAAGAGGCGTGGAAAGATGTGCCGGTGATCCTCGGCGGTATTGAAGCCAGTCTGCGTCGTACCGCGCATTATGATTATTGGTCTGACACCGTGCGCCGCTCGGTGCTGGTGGATTCTAAAGCCGACATGCTGATGTTCGGTAACGGTGAGCGTCCGCTGGTGGAAGTGGCGCACCGTCTGGCAATGGGCGAGCCGATTAGCGAAATCCGCGATGTGCGCAATACCGCGATTATCGTGAAAGAGGCGCTGCCAGGCTGGAGCGGCGTGGATTCCACCCGTCTCGATACCCCGGGGAAAATCGACCCGATCCCGCATCCGTATGGCGAAGATTTGCCGTGCGCGGATAACAAACCGGTGGCGCCGAAAAAACAAGAAGCCAAAGCCGTTACCGTACAGCCGCCGCGCCCGAAACCGTGGGAAAAAACCTACGTGTTGCTGCCTTCTTTCGAGAAAGTGAAGGGCGATAAAGTCCTGTACGCCCATGCTTCGCGTATTCTGCACCACGAAACTAACCCAGGCTGCGCCCGCGCATTGATGCAAAAACATGGCGACCGCTATGTGTGGATCAACCCGCCTGCTATTCCTCTTTCTACCGAAGAGATGGACAGCGTCTTTGCGCTGCCGTATAAGCGCGTGCCACATCCGGCTTATGGTAACGCCCGTATTCCGGCTTACGAAATGATTCGTTTCTCGGTCAATATTATGCGCGGCTGCTTTGGCGGCTGCTCTTTCTGCTCTATTACCGAGCATGAAGGGCGCATTATTCAGAGCCGTTCGGAAGATTCGATCATCAATGAGATTGAAGCGATCCGCGACACTGTTCCAGGCTTTACTGGCGTGATTTCCGATCTCGGTGGGCCAACTGCCAACATGTATATGCTGCGCTGCAAATCGCCGCGCGCCGAGCAAACTTGTCGCCGTTTGTCGTGCGTTTACCCGGATATTTGTCCGCATATGGACACTAACCACGAACCGACCATCAATCTCTATCGCCGTGCTCGCGATCTCAAAGGTATCAAGAAGATCCTGATCGCTTCCGGCGTGCGTTACGACATTGCCGTGGAAGACCCGCGCTATATCAAAGAGCTGGCGACCCATCACGTAGGTGGTTATCTGAAGATTGCCCCGGAACATACCGAAGAAGGGCCGTTGTCGAAGATGATGAAGCCGGGCATGGGGAGCTATGACCGCTTTAAAGAGCTGTTCGATACCTACTCGAAACAGGCAGGTAAAGAGCAGTATCTGATCCCCTATTTCATCTCCGCGCACCCGGGTACGCGTGATGAAGATATGGTGAACCTGGCGCTGTGGCTGAAAAAGCATCGCTTCCGCCTCGACCAGGTACAGAACTTCTACCCATCGCCGCTGGCTAACTCGACCACCATGTATTACACCGGGAAAAACCCGCTGGCGAAGATTGGTTATAAGAGTGAAGACGTCTTCGTACCGAAGGGCGACAAACAGCGTCGTTTGCATAAAGCGTTGTTGCGTTACCACGATCCGGCAAACTGGCCGTTAATCCGCCAGGCGCTGGAAGCGATGGGTAAAAAGCATCTGATTGGCAGCCGTCGCGATTGCTTAGTGCCTGCGCCAACCATTGAAGAGATGCGCGAAGCTCGCCGTCAGAACCGCAATACCCGTCCAGCGTTGACCAAACATACGCCGATGGCGACCCAGCGTCAGACGCCTGCTACGGCAAAAAAAGCGTCGTCTACGCAATCTCGTCCGGTGAATGCTGGCGCGAAGAAACGCCCTAAAGCAGCGGTCGGACGTTAAATTCGCTGTTCCCGGTAGCAGAATTGCTACCGGGGATATTACTTCAGAATCTATCTCATTAGGCATTTATTTATATGCCGAAATGTATCATGTGTTTATTTTCTCTGATGGCTTTTTGTATTACTTCTGATAAAGAAAGAAGTAAAGGATCGTGCTGGAATTTTGGATCTGATATTACAATATGAAGAAACTGATTTAATGAATCTGGTGGGATAATGGTAACTCCGTAGCGAGCAAGCGCATAACCTGGACGATTTAAACTATGATAGAAGGTTTTTATTGTCTGGAGTTGTTCCCACCATTCATCAATGTAAATGTCATCATCAATATAAACGCAATTATATTTTTCAGGTTCATAGTGACTATAATTTTTATCGGCATCAATTTCATCAATAATACCAAATTCGGTTTTAATCATAATAACTATGCCTTTTAATTGTTATGCATAAAATATGCCAGAAAAAATTATTTATATTAATTTTTTTTGGGTGATTTGTAATTTTCTCAAGAAAAATAGAGTTCATACTTATTATCTTGTTGTTGCGCCCATCTCTGGAGTTCAGGTGAAAAATGTTTGTTAAATAAGTACAGCCATATTTCTTCGCTAAGTTTATTTTCAATGCAATCTACTGAACTCTCGATGAATTGCCACCATAAAAAATCGAGGTTCTCTTCACTTGATGCCATCAGACTTATTAATGTTTTGGCATCCCTATCGGATGGGTTTTGTATCTTGAGCATTTTATCGATATTTCGAGATATTTCGTCTAAGGTTTTGGTACATGAAGGCTGGCACCAGTAATCAAGTGCTATTTTTTTACACGTATTCACCTCTGAACGGGTGAGTGGGAAGAGATCTGTATCATCAAGATGGTCAATGCAATCGCTAACAAAAGACAATCGCCGCAGATGCCATTCTTTTTCTTTGCGGGTTGCCAGTTGTGACTCTCCTGCAGCATCAACAATCATTACAGCGACATAAAGAGCCGAAAGACGAGGACTGGTGCATGTTCCCCAACTTTCTTTCCAGTAATTACTGGTGTGATAATGCCAGGCTTTCAATCGATTATAACAAGTCTGACAAACGCCATGAGGCAAGGCAACAGGATGGCTAAAGCAAACAGGACATTTCAGCATTTTATTTACTCACTTGCTTTGATTTTAGCGAAACTAGAGTTTCATTTTCTTAACATTGATTATTCAGATTAAGGTTGTTTATTATTTTTATCAGGCAACTGTGTTGGTTATAAAAGGAAGAACGTAATCTTGCTTGTCATATAGATGAGCCATCCCACGAGGTTGTGCAACATTTAATGAGGGAGACTGGGCCAGAAGAATGCCGGGGATTAATATAGAAATGATTAACAATAGTGGCTTCATTTTGTCGTCGTTTCCATATTATTTTTAGCAGATTCCGCCTGTAATTTTTTGATTTCTTGTTCTCTGTGGCGCGCAAACTCTTTACGGGTCGTGACGCGCTCATACAAAGTAATATCGGTAATACCCCCACTCCACATGCCAAAATGACCTCGTATATCCATATCAAATGTTCCAGCTATCCGGACATAATCGCCATTTAGCTGACGAGCACGAGCTAAGGTCACGACTGGGTTTGGGAAATCAAAATCCAACCACACGCTATCACTTTGAACAAAATTTTCCCAGGATTCTTTATTTAAATATAAGGCGTTGCCTTCAAACTCAATATTGCCAACACCTTCGACAACCACCTTTTGCAAATGGTATTTTTCTGGCTGCGCAAGTAGTGCCGTCATTGATATCGAATGAGAAAAATGATCGCTCGAGGGGGTATTAATTACAGCTCTGCGTTTCATTCGCGTATCTTCGCGTATTTCTGCCCGTAGACTGTTGGGGATTTCAGTACCGTCATCGATGTCTTCTATTAGCCAACGATGATTATCATTTTCACGAACCAGCATCAGCCCCAGTAACCGGTGGACATCGGTGCGATTTTGTTTGATAACCAGCTGCAACAGTACATGCGTTCGGCCGCCATTTAGGTGTGTGCTTTGGATTATTTCTGCAGAAACGAAAGCGTCATCGACACAGCGACACAAAAGATTATTATTCAGCCAGGGTGTCATTTTGCCGGGAGTAGCGCTCATATTACTTCGCAAATCGAGACTGAATTCATCAGTTATTGGTATATCGTCATTACTGATCAATGGTTGGTACAAACGTTCTATCGCTTCATTAATCGATTCTTTGCACAACACGTTTCCGCTGAAGCCACAGAACAGCAGAATACAAAAACAGGTGTGCCAGCGTCGCATAATCATGTCCTTATGTTTGGCTTTTTCTTAGCAAACAGCCTCTAACCCGGCAACTGACACGCTGTCGGGGATTTTTTTATCATTCCGCATACATACGCAAGCAGCGCAGGCAATCGAAATAGTCCTGCGCATCAAGACGCGTATTGGCTCTGTTAGCTTCAGATTTTGCCGCATAGATTTGTGGGCGTAATGCTTTCATATCCTGCTCAAGTCGGGTGATTTTGGCATTTAATGTTTGCACATTGCTCGCCAGTTGATTGACCTTTTGCTCATTGACGCACCCATTTAATAAGCCAGTTACCAGAATTAGTGTTCCCACGCTGAAAGTCTTTTTCATTATTTATTTCTCCCTGTTTTTTATTGTTATGATTAATGGTTGATTGATGTTTAGTGGAGTATTACCACCGTGGCGGGTGCGCCCAAATTCCGTCTGGCCATCTTCCGGCATCATCCAGCCGTGTGTTAACTTTTTCTGCCGCTTCTTTCGCTACCTGAATTTCCTGACGTAACGCGTTGATATCCTGTTGGAGTTGATCGACTTTTATATTTATCAGATGAATATCATTTTCTACATGACTGATTTTTTCATTACTGACGCAGCCTGTGAGTATGAACATTAGAAAAAAGAGTAACAGTTGATTATTCATTTCCAGTTTCCTTTATCTGGTATTAATTATTCCGCTCACCGCTGTAATCTGGCGGCAGTCTTCGCTTCAATCTGTTTAAGTAAACTTCCGCCGCCTGGGCGGATAAAATCGGCAATTTCCCACTTACCCTCACGCCGCTGTAAAACAAATTCTTGCTCTTCGCTGTTGCCATTGGTCAATGCAAAACGAACATAAATACGAGCGGAGTCGGCAGTTTTCTCCAGCACACGAATTTCATCAACGCGTGAAAATAACGACTCTTCGCCAAAACAGATTGGGTTGTCGTAGATAAATTGCCGCTCTAATTGCATATCTTCATCGGAGTTGCTGCCAGTCTTGAAGGTGGTTTTATAGAAGGCATTAACAGCCTGGCGATAGGTGTTGGAAACAACCCACGTCCAGGGCCAGCTATAATGAGTGATATGGTCAAACTGACCCTGGCCCAAAATCAGTGCAGTGCTAAATCAGAGATCTTCGTCTTTCCGGAGACTTCGGATGAATTCAGCCGGAGTCATGTCATTTAATGATGAATGTGTCCTTTCATGATTATATTCCCTGCGCCAGCTGTCGAGTTTGTCCTGCGCATCTTCCAGTGACAGGAACCAGTGAATGTTCAGGCATTCATCCCGCAGACTGCCGTTAAATGATTCAATGAACGGGTTATCTGTCGGCTTTCCGGGGCGCGAGAAGTCCAGGGTCACGCCGTGTTCATACGCCCATTTATCCAGACTTTTTGAGATAAACTCGCTGCCGTTATCTGTCTGAATACGTACTGGCAGGCGCTTACCCAGCACCCGCAACCCTTCCATCACACCGACCACATCCTCGCCTTTCAGCGACTTTCCGGCATGGATCGCCAGACACTCCCGACTAAAATTATCGACTACAGTCAGCGCCCGGAAACGCCGTCCGTTAAACAGATTATCCGACACGAAATCCATACTCCAGCACTGATCGATATGCGTCAGGACCGGACGTTGCTGGCGATGTGCTGCACTGACATGTCTGCGGGGGCGCTTTCTGCGCAGGTTGAGGCCTTCCAGACAGTAAATCCGGTGTGTTTTCTTATGGTTAACAAGCCAGCCCTCCCGCCGCAGCTGGATATGAATACGCGGACAACCATACCGTATCCGGGTTTCCGCGATCTCCCGGATACGCTGGGTTATCGCCCGATCGTCACGCCGGCTCTGCCAGTGGTAGACAGTTCTGCTCTGCATCAGCAACCCGCATCCCCGGCGGACACTGATGCGGTATGCTTCCTGCAGGAAATGCACCGCCTGGCGCTTCTGAGCCGGCCTCAGAACTTTTGTTTCAGTACCTCCTGCAACATCTCCTTATCCAGACTCAGATCGGCCACCAGTTTCTTCAGCCGCTGATTTTCATCCTGTAGTGGATCGGTAATTCA